>NZ_JBFJVE010000007.1:0-34495 GCF_041624275.1 Shimia sp. | reverse complement strand
CCGCATAGACGATCAGCCGCGCCAGGGCGGCACCGCGATGGTAGGGCAGGACGATTCCGGCATTGATCGAGGCGCCGGTGAGATAGGCGAGGCAGAAGAACATGCCCGATTCGCCCGGCGCGGTGACCCAGGCCAGGGCGACGCAGAAAGCGATCGTCGTCGCCTGGAAGGCGGCAGACAGCGTTGCCCGGCGCGACAGCTGCGCGAACAGCCCGGGATCGTGGCGAAGCCGCTGCGGCATGGGGCGCAGCAGCAGGCAGTCGATGAATTCACCGAACAGCGCCACCGCGACGGCGAACAGGCCGACGGCGGGCGAGACCAGCGCCACCAGCGCCGCGGCGCCGGTCAGGGTCATGATCTGGCGGCTGGCGAAATGCCGGACCCGGCCGGCGGCATAGCGTTCCAGCCGCCCGGCGGGCCCGTTGCGCCTGTCGAACTCGGTCAGGAGGCGGTCAATCTCGGGAATAGGTTTGCTCATGGGCCGCGCGGTTTCGGGTCGGGGTGCCGGCAGTGTGCCGACAAACCCTTAAGAAACTCGCAAAAGTCTCATGCCGGCGTGCCGTGGCTAGAGCAGCCTGACCCCTTGGCCGGTCATCTGCTGCACCGCGTCCTGCAGCGAACCGTCAAGGTCGATGGCGCGGCATAGTGCGGTATCGACGGTGACCCGGAACCCGAGCCGGGCCGCGTCCTGCGCCGAGTAGCTGACGCAGAAATCGGTGGCCAGACCGACCATGGTCAGATCGCTGATGCCCCGGCCGCGCAGATAGCCTTCGAGCCCGGTCGCCGTGGTCCGGTCGTTCTCGAAAAAGGCCGAATAGCTGTCGATGTCGCGGTTGCTGCCCTTGCGCAGGATCAGGTCGGCGCGGGTCTGGTCGAGATCGCCGTGAAAGGCGGCGCCCGCCGTGCCCTGGACACAGTGTTCGGGCCACAGCACCTGCGGCCCATAGGTCATGGTAATCATGTCGAAGGGCGCATGGCCGGGATGGGCCGCAGCGAAGGAGCGGTGATCGGCGGGGTGCCAGTCCTGGGTGAGGATGACGCTGTCGAAGTCGTCCATCAGGCGGTTGATGCCGGTGACGATCTGGTCGCCGCCGGTCACCGCGAGGCTGCCACCGGGGCAGAAATCGTTCTGCAGGTCGATAACGATCAGCGCGTGGGTCATCTTTGGCTCTCCGTCTTGGGGTCGGCTGCGGGTCGGCTGCACGGCCCGGACAAGTCTAGCCGATATCCACGGTCTGGCGACGGAAAAAGAAAGGCCCCGCCGGATCGCTCCGGCGGGGCCCTGTCAGCTAGGGTTCGCGGCCTTAGCCGTCGAATTTCTTGCCCTTGATCGGGGCCCAGAGCTTCTTGTTGGTCAGATAGAGCAACGAGGCCAGCAGGGTCAGCATCAGGACACCCACGAAGCCGGCCTGCTTGCGGGCCATCATCTTGGGTTCGGCGGCCCACATCAGGAAGGCGGCGGTATCTTCGGCCTCGTGATGCAGCTCGTTGGAATGGCCGTCGGCGAACTCCACGTCTTCACCGTAAAGCGGCGGCGCCATGGCGATCCAGCCGCCGGGGAAGGCGGTGTTCTCATAGAAGGTGGTGCCGGCTTCTTCCTTTTCCTCGCCGGTGTAGCCGGTGAGGATCGAGACGATGTATTCCGGACCGCCCATGCCTTTGAACAGCTGGTTCAGGCCGGTGCCCTGCGGGCCGTGAAACCCGGCCCGGGCCTTGGCCATCAGGCTGAGGTCGGGTGCGTTGGCATCGCCCCCCTTGGGGAAGAAGTCGGCCGGCGTGCGCGGGCGGTCTTCGTCCAGTTCGGCATCATAGATGTCGAAAGCGGCGGCATAGGCGCGCACCTGATCCGCGGGCAGCTCGGGGCCGCCTTCGTCGGACAGGGTGCGCAAGGGCACGTATTGCAGACCGTGGCAGGCCGAGCAGACCTCGGTATAGACCTGAAGGCCGCGTTGCAGCTGCATCTGGTCGAACTTGCCGAACGGGCCCTCGAAGGAGAAGTCCGTGTCGTGCACGTGGCCAGCGCCACCGGCGGCCATGGCGCTGCCTGCCGAAAGGGACAGGGCAGCGATCGCGGCGATGCTAAGTTTCTTAAGCATTATCCTGTTTCCTTCTTATTCAGCAGGTTTGCCGTAATGGGCGTCGAAGTCTTCCTCGATCGTTGCCGGAGGAGTCTTCGGCTTTTCGATCACGCCCAGGAGCGGCAGGATCACGAGGAAATAGGCGAACCAGTAGGTGGCACCGATCAGCGAGATGATCGAATAGGGCGGTTCGGCGGGCATGGCGCCGGCCCACATCAGCACGATGAAGTCGATGACCAACAGGTAGAACCACCACTTGAACTGCGGGCGGTAGGCACCCGAGCGCACGCGGGAGGTATCGAGCCACGGCACCAGCGCCATGACGAAGATGGCGCCGAACATCGCCAGAACGCCGAAGAACTTGGCGTCGACGATGCCGCCGGTGATCCAGCTGGCGAACATCACCACCCAGACGTCGGCGGTGAAGGCGCGCAGGATGGCGTAGAAGGGCAGGTAGTACCATTCCGGCACGATATGCGCCGGCGTCGCCAGGGCGTTGGCTTCGATGTAGTTGTCGGGGTGACCGAAGTAGTTCGGCATGAAGCCGACCACGGCAAAGAAGATCACCAGCACGACGGCCAGGGCGAACAGGTCCTTGATGACGAAATAGGGCCAGAAGGGCAGGGTGTCTTTCTTGACTTCGTCTTTCGAGCCACGACGCACTTCGACGCCGGTCGGGTTGTTGTTGCCGGTGGTGTGGAAGGCCCAGATATGCACCACGACCAGGGCGGCGATCACGAAGGGCAGCAGATAGTGCAGCGAGAAGAAGCGGTTCAGCGTGGCGTTGTCCACGGCCGGTCCGCCCAACAGCCAGGTCTGCAGCGGCTCACCGATGAAGGGGATGGCGCCGAACAGGCCGGTGATCACGGTCGCGCCCCAGAAGGACATCTGACCCCAGGGCAGAACGTAGCCCAGGAAGCCGGTGGCCATCATGGCGAGATAGATCAGCATGCCGACGATCCAGGTGATTTCGCGGGGCGCCTTGTAGGAGCCGTAGAACAGGCCGCGGAACATGTGGATATAGACGGCAAAGAAGAACAGCGAAGCACCGTTCATGTGCACATAGCGGATCATGTGACCGCCATTGACGTTGCGCATGATGTGCTCGATCGAGGCGAAGGCGAGGTCGACATGCGGGGTGTAATGCATCACCAGGATGATGCCGGTGACGATTTGCAGCACCAGGCAGAAGGCCAGCACGATGCCCCAGATCCACCACCAGTTCAGGTTCTTGGGGGTGGGGATCATGATGGTGTCATAGATCAGGCCGACGACGGGCAGGCGGCTGTGCAGCCATTTCTCGGCGCCGGTCTTGGGTTCGTAATGGTCGTGGGGAATTCCGGACATGGTCGCGCTCCTTATCCCAGTTTGATCGTCGAATCGTCGACAAAGGCGGCTACCGGAACCCAGAGGTTCTCGGGTGCCGGGCCCTTGCGGATGCGACCGGAGGTATCGTAGTGCGAGCCGTGGCAGGGGCAGAACCAGCCGCCGAAATCACCCGAACCTTCGCCGATCGGCACGCAGCCCAGGTGGGTGCAGACACCGATCATCACCAGCCATTCGCCGGCTTCGTCGAGGGTGCGGTTCTCGTCCGCGGCGTCCAGCGCCATGTTGTTGCGGTTCTGGGCGTTGCCGTCGATCAGCTCTCCGATTTCCACGGCGCGGGCGGCGTCGATCTCGTCCTGGGTGCGGCGGCGGATGAATACCGGCTTGCCGAGCCATTTCACGGTCAGCTGGGTTCCGGGTTCGACACCCGAGACATCGACGCGAATCGACGACAGGGCCTTGACGTCCGCCGAGGGGTTCATTTGGTCGACCAGGGGCCAGACAGCTGCACCTGCGGTCACGGCACCGGCGCCAGCAGTGGCGTAGTAGAGGAAATCTCTGCGGGTGCCTTCGTGATCTTCTGCGTGGGACACGAGGTTCTCTCCATTTTTCAGCCGAAATACCGGCCAATATCAGTAGGGCCACGCTTACGCGCAGCCTCTCCACGCCGCTATTTAGCGAAGCCTGTGCAAACCGTCCAGCGAACTTTCGCCTGTTAAGCAACCTCGCGCCCTTCTGTCGCGCTTGGGCCGCACCCGCGGCCATATCTGCGGGGTTCAGTCGCTTGGCGCGGTGGCGGTCATGCTGTCGCGGGTGCTGAAGGCCGCGTACCATTTGGCCAGCGCGTCGTTGCCGCGTCGCCACTGGCGAGCGTCATGGCGGAAGTCGAGATAGCCGAGGGCGCAGGCGACCGCGATCTGCCCCATGTCGAGCGGTCCGGCGAGGTGACTCATCCAGCGCGTGTTCAGCGCCGCCACCGAGCGCGCCACCTTGGCCCATTGCGCCTCGCGCCAGGCCGCGTCCTGCATTTCGGGGCGGCGCAGGCGGTCCTCATAGGTCACCAGCACCGCCGCATCCATGATGCCGTCCGCGGTGGCCTCGAGCGTCAGCACGTCCCAGAGGGTTGCCGTGGGGTAGAGGTTGGCCCCGGCCCGCGCATCGAGAAAGCGGCAGATCACCCGGCTGTCGTAGAGCGCCGGGGCGTCGTCGCGGATCAGGGCCGGGATCTTGCCCACCGGATTGGCCGATTTCACCGCGTCGCTGGTGGCGGTGGGCGAGGTCTTGACGTCGAGCAGCTCGATCTCGTCGTGCTGCCCGGTTTCATGCATCAGGACTCGGACCTTGCGCACGAAGGGCGAGGCGGAGGCGGAAATGAGTTTCATGCGGTCTGGCATCCTTTGCGGCTTGCGTCTCGCTGCGATGTTGCCCCTGCCTGCGGGCTTAGGCAAGCACGGGCTGCCGGATCCTGCGCTCTGCGGCGCGCATCATGTCTCGGCCCGCCCGCGCGGGGCGGCCTTGGCGACGCCTCCGGCGGGAGTATTTGGCACGAGATGAAGGCCGGGGGCGCGGGGTTTCCGAGGCTGTTCGCTGTTGCCCGAACAGGGTGTGACGGTCTGGCCCCGGTTAGCGCATCAGGTCGGGCAGCTCGCCGGTCAGGCCGGCGGCCTCGCGCATGAAGCTGCGGCGCAGGGCGGGGCTGGCGTTGACCAGGCCCATGCCGATGTCGCGGCCGAGCCGCAGCAGCGGGTTGTCGTTCGAGAACAGCCTGTTGGTCAGATCGGTGGCGGCGACCAGCGCATGGGTGTCGAACCGGCGCCATTCCTGGTAGCGTTCGAGCACGTCGAGGGCGGCGATGTCCTCGCCGCGGCGGCGCGCGTGATCCAGCACCTGGACCAGGGCGGCGACATCGCGCAGCCCGGCATTCAGCCCCTGGCCGGCGATCGGATGCATGCCATGGGCGGCATCGCCGACCAGCGCCAGGCGCTCGGCGACGAAACGTTCGGCGACGGTCAGGTTCAGCGGATAGGAGAACCGGCCCCCGGCGAGGGAGATCTCGCCGAGGAAATCGCCGAAGCGGGGGCGCAGCAGCGCCATGAAATCCTCGTCGGACAGGGCCTGGATGCGCCGGGCGTTGGCGTCGCTTTCGCTCCAGACGATGGAGGAGAGGTTGCCGGGCAGGGGCAGGATGGCCAGCGGGCCCGGCGGCATGAAGAACTGATGCGCGATCCCGTGATGCGGCTTTTCATGGGCGATGGCGCAGACCAGAGCCGTCTGCCCGTAGCCCCAGCCGCGGCGCCTGATGCCGGCGCGGGCGGCGACGCCGCTGTTGCGCCCGTCGCAGCCGACCAGCAGCCGGGCGCGCAGGGCGCGGCCCGAGGCCAGGGTCGCCGTGACCCCGGTGGCGTCGACCGTCTGATCGGTCAGGCTGTCGCCGGTGATCGTGGTGATGCGGTCGTCTTCGGCCATCGCCGCCAGGAAGGCGCGGTAGAGAAAGCGGTCTTCGAGCATGAAGCCCATCGGGCCCTCTTCGATCTCGGCGTGATCGAAATGCAGGAAGAAGGGCGACGGGCCTTCGCCGGCGCGCCCGTCCGAGACCTTGATCTCGCGCATCGGCTCGGCATCGGCGGCCACCCGGCTCCAGACCCCGATGGCGTCGAGCAGCCGCTTGGAGGCCAGGGCCAGCGCATAGGCGCGGCCGTCGAAATTGTCGCCGGCGCGGGCGGTCTCGGGGCGCGCGTCGACCACGGTGACGGTGAATCCGGCGCCGGCCAGACCCAGTGCCAGGGCCGGGCCGTTGAGACCGCCGCCGGCAATCAGGATGTCGCAATCGAAAGTCATGGCCTTCAATATGCGGCTGGTCGCGGGATTGTCCATGCCGCACAAGGCCGCTACCGTCGTTTTCGACGAAGCTTGCGGGGGAATGCCATGTTCGACTGGCTGGGAATGAGTGCGGCCGATCTGGGGCGCGGAATCGGCCGGGGGGCCATCGATCCGGTGGCGCTGACCCAGGCCTTCCTGGGGGCCATCGACAGCCATGATGCGCGCGATCGGATCTATTCCGTGGTGACGCATGAGCGGGCGCTGGCCGAGGCGGAAGCGGCGGCGGAGCGGGCCCGGGCCGGGGTGCGGCTGTCGCCCCTGGACGGGGTGCCGGTGAGCTGGAAGGACCTGTTCGACAGCGCCGGGGTGGCCACCGAGGCGGGGTCGCGGCTGCTGAAGGGGCGGGTGCCGGGCGCCGATGCCCGGGTGTTGCAGAACGCCACGGCGCAGGGTCTGGTCTGTCTTGGCAAGACCCATATGAGCGAGCTGGCCTTTTCCGGGCTCGGGCTCAACCCGATGACCGCGACGCCGCCCTGCATCAATGATCCGCGGGCGGTGCCGGGGGGGTCGTCCTCGGGGGCGGCGGCCTCGGTGGCCTTCGGGCTGGCGGCGGCGGGCATCGGTTCGGACACCGGCGGATCGGTGCGGATCCCGGCGGCCTGGAACGACCTGGTGGGCCTGAAGACCAGCGCCGGGCGGCTGTCCTGCGCCGGCAGCGTGGCGCTGTGCCCGCGGTTCGACACCGTCGGTCCGCTGTGTCGCAGCGTCGAGGACGCGGCGCTTCTGCTGGCGGTGCTCGGGGGTGGGCAGGCGGCGGACCTACGCGGCGCGCGGCTGACGGGGCGCCGCTTCGCGGTGCTGCGCACGGCGGCCTTCGACGATATTCGCGAAGCGCCGCTGGCGGGCTTCGAGGCTGCGGTGGCGCGGCTCGGCGAGAGGGGGGCCGAGATCGAGGAGATCGAGGCGCCGGAGGTCGAGGCCGCGCTGGCCCTGTCGGGGCCGCTTTATACCGCCGAGGCCTATGGCCTGTGGCGCGAGACCATCGAGGCCGACCCCGAGCTGATGTATGACCAGATCCTCGAGCGGTTCCGGGCCGGGGCCGGCTTTGACGGGCCGGCCTATGTCGCGGCCTGGCAGCGGCTCGAGGGGCTGCGGGCGCGCTGGCAGGCGCGGGTCGCCGGCTATGACGCGGTGCTGCTGGCGACCTCGCCGATCCTGCCGCCGGACGCGGCGCGGCTGGTCAGCGATCAGGACTATTACGTGACCGAGAACCTGCTGGCGCTGCGCAACACCCGTATCGGCAACCTCATGGGGCTTTGCGCGGTGTCGCTGCCGACGGGGCTGCCGAGCTGCGGGCTGATGATGCTGGGGGCGCCGGGCGGCGAAGAACGGCTGTTGCGCCTGGCGGCGGCGGTCGAGGCGGCGCTGCGCGACTGACGGCGTTTTGCGGCGCGCGGATCTGGCAGCGGTCCGGGGGGCTTTGCCCCCGCCGGCTTTTCGCGAAAAGCCGGCTCCCCCAGGATACTTGCGGCAAGAGAAAGACCCGGAATGACGCAAAAGCCACATCGCGCTGGATTCGCGGGCATTTTTCTGGACCTGCGCCGCGCGCTTGGGTAGTTTGGGGGAAACGGGGCGACATGATCCCGAACCTTGAGGCAGTATTGATATGTTTCCCGAGCGGTTCTCGAACCTTCCGGCCTATGCGTTTCCGCGCCTGCGCGCGCTGTTGGATCACCATCAGCCCGGCGGCGATATCGTCCATATGACCATCGGCGAGCCGAAACATGGCTTTCCGGCATGGGTCAGCGATGTGATTGCCGAACAGGCTGCGGGGTTCAACAGCTATCCGCCCAATGACGGCACGCCGGAGCTGCTGCAAAACATCTGTGACTGGCTGGGGCGGCGCTATGGGGTGCGCCCTGCGCCCGAGCAGGTGATGGCGCTGAACGGCACCCGCGAGGGGCTTTACAATGCGGCCATGGCGCTGTGCCCCGAAACCAAGAACGGTCGCCAGCCGGTGGTGCTGACGCCCAACCCCTTCTATCAGGTCTACGCGGTGGCGGCGGTCTCGGTCGGGGCCGAGCCGGTGTTTGTCAATGCCACGGCCGAGACCGGATTCCTGCCGGATTACGCGGGCCTGTCGCCGGCGCTTCTGGACCGGGTGGCGATCGCCTATGTCTGTTCGCCGGCCAATCCGCAGGGGGCGGTGGCCAGCCGCGCCTATTGGCGGGCGCTGATCGCGCTGGCGGAAAAGCACGATTTCCGCATTTTCGCCGATGAATGCTATTCCGAGATCTACCGCCGCGACGCGCCGGTGGGGGCGCTGGAAGTGGCGGCCGAAATGGGCGCCGACCCGGACCGGGTGCTGGTGTTTCATTCGCTGTCCAAGCGCAGCAACCTGCCGGGGCTGCGCTCGGGGTTCGTTGCCGGTGGCGATGAGAGTATCCGCCGCATCCGCCAGCTGCGCGCCTATGCCGGGGCACCGCTGCCGCTGCCGCTGCAACGTGCCGCCGAACGGGTCTGGGCCGACGAGGCGCATGTCGCCGAGAACCGGCGGCTCTACGCCGAGAAATTCGATCTCGCGGACGAGATCCTGTCCGGGGTGCCCGGCTATGCCAGCCCCGAGGCCGGGTTCTTCCTGTGGCTGCCGGTCGAGGATGGCGAGGCGGCGGCGCTGAAAGCCTGGACCGAGACCGGGGTGCGGGTGTTGCCCGGCGCCTATCTCAGCCGCGATACCAAGGCCGGAAACCCCGGCAAGGGATATATCCGGGTCGCCCTGGTGGCCCCAAGAACCGAGGTGCAGTCGGCGCTGATCAGCCTGCGCGACTGCCTTTACGGATAAGAACGAGGGAACGACGATGGCATATCAGGCACGGGGGCGGGACCCGCTTTTGGACAGCAGCACCCAGGCGGCGATCGAGAAACGCGGCAAGGAGCTGATCGGGATCGCGCTGATCGTTCTGGGGCTGATGGCGGCGGCGATGATCGCCTCTTACACGCCCAATGACCCGAGCTGGATCTCGGCCACGGATGCGCCGGTGGAGAACTGGATGGGGCCGATCGGCGCCTCGATCGCGGCGCCGCTGTTCATGATCGTCGGCTGGGGCAGCTGGGGGCTGCCGCTGATCCTGGTCGCCTGGGGCGTTCGTTTCATCCTGCATTGCGGCGAGGAACGCGCCCTCAGCCGGGTAATCTTTGCCCCGATCATGATGGCGCTGGCCTCGGTCTATGCCTCGACGCTGGTGCCAGGGGCCGGCTGGACCCACAGTTTCGGCCTTGGCGGGCTGTTCGGCGATACCGTGCTGGGCGCGGTGCTGACCATCCTGCCGATCGGGGCGGCGGTCGGGCTCAAGCTGATGTCGCTGGCGGTCGGGCTGGGCTTTGTCGCGCTGGCGCTGTTCGTTCTGGGCTGTGTGCAGGCCGAGCTGCGCCTGTTCGCGCGCTTTCTGATCGTCGGGGTGGTGCTGAGCTATGCCTCGCTGATGGTGCTGCTGGGCAAATCCTTCGGCGGGGCGGCGATGGCCGCGCAGGGTGTCCAGGCCCGTCGCCAGGAACGCCGGGCCGAAGCCGAGGCGGCGATGCAGGCGGCGGCCGAGGCCGGCTGGCTGGAGGTGGCGCAAGAGGATGCGCTGCTTGACGACGACATGAGGCTCGAGACCAAGCCCGGCCTTCTGGCGCGGATGCCGGCGCTGATCCGGCGCCCCGAGTCGCTGCCCGAGCCGGAGCTGGTCGAGAACATCTTTGACGAGGATTTCGAGGACGCCCCCGGTGACGATCGCATCCGCGCCAAGATCGCCGACGTGATCCGCAGCCGCCGGGCCCGCACCGAGCAGCCGCCGGAGCCGGCCATCGACGAGGACAAGCCGCTGACCCGCGGACGTGGGCGCCAGCCCGACCCGCTGATTCTCGATGCCGCGCCGCAGATGGCGCTGCCGCCGGAACCGCCCCTGACCATGGCCCAGGCCGCCACCGCGCCCGCGCCCGAAGCCCAGCCGGCCGGCGCAGAGACCGGAGCCCTGCCGCTGCGCCAGAGCCCGCAGGCCGCCCCGGCGGCGCCGGTGATCCCGACCGCCCAGCCGCGCAAGGTGGTGCAGCATGCGCCGCGCAAGCCGGTGCAGACCTCGGCCCGCGCCAAGGCCGAGGCGCAGCCCTCGCTGGCCTTCGAGGACAACAAGTCGGATTACGAACTGCCGCCGCTCAGCCTGCTGACCAACCCGGCGCAGATCCAGCGGCACCATCTCAGCGACGAGGCGCTGGAAGAGAACGCCCGCATGCTCGAGGCGGTGCTGGACGACTACGGCGTCAAGGGCGAGATCGTCTCGGTGCGCCCCGGTCCGGTGGTCACCATGTACGAGCTGGAGCCGGCGCCGGGGCTCAAGGCCAGCCGGGTGATCGGCTTGGCCGATGACATCGCGCGCTCGATGTCGGCGCTGTCGGCGCGGGTCTCGACGGTGCCGGGGCGCAGCGTGATCGGGATCGAACTGCCGAATGAAAACCGCGAGATGGTCGGTTTCCGCGAGATCCTGTCGAGCCGCGATTACGGTGACGGCAACCAGAAACTGCCGCTGGCGCTGGGCAAGGACATCGGCGGCGACCCGATCGTTGCCAACCTGGCCAAGATGCCGCACCTCTTGATCGCCGGCACCACTGGTTCGGGCAAGTCGGTGGCCATCAACACAATGATCCTGTCGCTGCTGTACAAGCTGACCCCGGATGAATGCCGGCTGATCATGATCGACCCCAAGATGCTGGAACTCAGCGTCTATGACGGCATTCCGCACCTTCTGAGCCCGGTTGTGACCGACCCGAAAAAGGCGGTTGTGGCGCTGAAATGGACCGTCGGCGAGATGGAAGAGCGCTATCGCAAGATGTCCAAGATGGGGGTGCGCAACATCGACGGCTATAACAGCCGGGTGGCCGACGCGCTGAGCAAGGGCGAGATGTTCAGCCGCACCGTGCAGACCGGCTTTGACGACGAGACCGGCGAGCCGGTGTTCGAGACCGAAGAGCTGATGCCCGAGAAGATGCCCTATATCGTGGTGGTGGTCGACGAGATGGCCGACCTGATGATGGTGGCCGGCAAGGAGATCGAGGCCTGCATCCAGCGCCTGGCGCAGATGGCGCGGGCCAGCGGCATCCACATCATCATGGCCACGCAGCGGCCCTCGGTCGATGTCATCACCGGCACCATCAAGGCCAACTTCCCGACCCGGATCTCGTTCCAGGTGACTTCCAAGGTCGACAGCCGCACCATTCTGGGCGAGATGGGCGCCGAACAGCTTCTGGGCATGGGCGACATGCTCTACATGGCCGGCGGGGCCAAGATCATCCGCTGTCACGGCCCCTTTGTCAGCGATGAGGAGGTCGAGGAAATCGTCAATCACCTCAAGAGTTTCGGGGCACCGGAATATGTCGGTGGCGTGGTCGATGGCCCGGATGACGAAAAGGCCGACAATATCGACGCGGTTCTCGGGCTGGGCGGCAATACCGACAGCGAAGACGCGCTTTATGACACCGCCGTGGCGATCGTGATCAAGGATCGCAAATGCTCGACCTCCTATATCCAGCGCAAGCTGGCCATCGGCTACAACAAGGCGGCGCGGCTGGTGGAGCAGATGGAGGAACAGGGTCTGGTCAGCCCGGCGAACCATGTCGGCAAACGCGAGATCCTGGTGCCCGAGCAATAAGCGGCCGATGCGCGAAAATGTGATGGCGGCGGGGATGCGCAACCGGCCGCGACCGCCTAGGTTGGACGCATGAGACCAAGACATATTTTCAGCACCGTCGCGGCGACCCTGCTGCTGGGCCTGCCGGCACAGGCCGACCGGCTGCCGCTGGACGCGCTTTCAGCCTATTTCAACGCGATGAAGACCGCCGAGGCGGCCTTTACCCAGATCAATGACGACGGGTCGATCTCGACCGGGCGTGTCTATATCAAGCGTCCCGGCAAGGTGCGTTTCGAATATGATCCGCCAGAGCAGGCGATGGTGCTGGCCTCGGCCAATACGGTCGCGATCTTCGACGGGCGGTCGAACCAGCCGCCCGAGACCTATCCGCTGCATCGCACGCCGCTGTCGGTGATCCTGGATCGCACCGTCGATCTCGGACGCGCCGAGATGGTGGTCGGGCATGATTACGACGGCATCGCGACGACGGTCACGGCGCAGGACCCGGAACATCCGGAATACGGCCAGATCGAGCTGCGCTTCACCGCCGAGCCGGTCGAGCTGCGGCAATGGATCATCGACGACGGATCGGGCGCGCGCACCACCGTGGTTCTCGGTGAAATGCAGACCGGGCACCCGCTGACGAACCTGATGTTCGACATCCGCTATCACATGGACCAGCAATACTGAGAGGGCGCGCCCACGCCGGGCGGGCGCGCCGGGCTGTCACCACTTGCGGCAGGTTCTCAGCTGATCCTGATACATGTCGGCGCGGGCGTCGACCTCGTGCGAGACCCGCATCAGCCAGGACTTGCGGCGATAGGTGCCGCGGGCAAAGCCGGTATGGCCTTCGTGATAGGCTAGGTACTGGTTGCGCGCATCCGACAGGGAAACCCCGTTGCGTTCCTTGGTTTCGTTCATGTACCAGCCGATGAAATCCGTCGCATCGCGGATGTTGTCACGCTTGCCGCGCCGGTTTCCGGTTTCCTTGCGGTACTGATCCCAGGTGCCGTCCAGCGCCTGCGCATAGCCATAGGCGCTGCTTTGCCGGCCCATCGGCAGGATGCCGAGAATGTATTTGTAGGGGGTGCGCGCATCGGCGTCGAATTTGCTTTCCTGATACAGGACCGCCATCTGAACATGCGCCGGCACGCCCCATTTGCGCTCGGTTCGCTTGAACGCCTTGACGAATTTCGGGCGCTGCTTGAGGATCGAACAGGCGTCATTCAGGTTGCGCGGAGGGGTATCGTACCCGCCCCCGCAGGATGCCACCAGCAACAGGATCGCAAGCGCGCGAAAGATTCTGCTCATCTGCCTCTCGCTCTGCCTTTTTGTTTTGCCGCCAGTCTAGCCCAATAGATGCGCCGGGGAAATCACATTTACCGGCTCAGATCAAAAGCGCCAGCAACAGCGGCAGTCCGGCAACCGAGATCAGTGTCGAAACAACCACGAATCCGGCCACGGAATTGCTGTCGGCGCCGTATTTCTCGGCCAGAAGATAGGCGGTGACGGCGACCGGGGTCGAGATTTGCAGCACCAGCACCCCGAAAGAGGTTTCGTCGAGCGGGAACAGGCTGCCGATACCCCAGGCGATGGCGGCGCAGAGCCCCAGTTTCACCACCGAAAGCCCGATCGCGACCCCCACCCGCGCCGGTGTCAGCCGCGCCACGGCGACGCCAAGGGTGATCAGCATCAGCGGGATCGCCATCTGGCCGACCAGGCTCAGCGCATTGCCGAGAAACACCGGCACCTGCCAGCCCTGCCAGAGGAACAGCGCCCCGAGCAGCGTGGCACCGATCATCGGTTCCCTGAGAATCTTGATGAGCGAGCCGCGCCCGGCCACCAGCCAAATGCCGGCGGTGAAGGACAGCACCGAACTGACAGCCAGCACCACCACCGCGCGCTCCAGCCCCGGCTGACCGAAGGCGAACAGCGCCAGCGGCAGGCCGAGATTGCCGGTGTTGCCGAAGATGAAGGGCGCCAGATAGCTGCGCTGGTCGAGGCGCAGCAGGGCCAGCACCGCGCCCCCGGCCAGCCCCACCGCGCCATAGGCCGCGATTGCGGCCAGGGTCAGCGCCCCGAGCGCCGAAGGGTCGGCAGTGGAATTCATCAGCGAGGTGAAGACCAGCGCCGGCACCGCCAGCGTCATTCCGAGCCGGGTGACGAACTGGATCCGGTATTCGAACCCGGCCCGCACCCAGACGAAACCGATCGCCGCCAGCAGGAACACCGGCGACACGATCTCGAGCACTGTCAAGGCAAGGTTCACAGACTGTTTCCTTTGAAAATCGGGGGGGAGGTTGGACAAACACCCCTTGAAAGGTCTAACTTTGGGGGGTAGGGGCTGCAAGTTATGTTGAAGACACGCGCAAGATATCACCTCGGACAGGTCGTCCGGCACCGCAAATATCCCTTTCGGGGCGTGGTGTTCGACGTCGATCCAGAATTCGCCAATACCGAGGAATGGTACGAGGCGATTCCCGAGGATATCCGCCCCGCCAAGGACCAGCCGTTTTATCACCTGCTGGCCGAGAACGACCAGTCGTTCTACGTCGCCTATGTCTCCGAGCAGAATCTGGTCGCCGATTATTCCGGCGAGCCGGTCGGCCATCCGGATATCGACGACCTGTTCGGCCCCTTCGAAGACGGTGCCTATCCGCTGCATTTCCAGATGAACTGAGACCTGGCCTGCGGGCCGGCCCGGCGGCCCGGCAAGGTGGCCCGGCAAGGTGGCCGGTGGCGTTAGGCGGTATCGACCGCCGCGCCGCGCGCCTTCCATGCGCCGAAGCCGCCTTCCATCTCGGCGATGTTCTCGACCCCCATGTCCTGTAGCGTCTTGACCGCCAGCGCCGAGCGCCATGCGCCGGCACAGAACAACACCAGCGTTTGGCCGGTCGCCAGTTCCGGCCGGTGATAGGGGCTTTCGGGATCGATCCAGAACTCGAGCATGCCGCGCGGGGCGTGAATGGCGCCCGGAATCCGCCCCTCGCGCTTCAGTTCGCGGATGTCGCGGATATCGACCATCACCAACTCGCCGGCGGCGGCGCCGGCCTCGACGGCCTCCTGTGGCAGGGTGGTGATCTGTGACTTGGCCTCGGAAACGAGGGATTTTACCGGGGTGATGGGCATGGGTCAGTATCCTGTTGCGCAACCGTCTTTTCGGGGATCGGACGCGCCTTCGAGCACGCCCGAGGGGTGAATGCGGATCGCCTGCGCGCCGCCGATCGGCGCCTCGGGGGTCTCGATCCTGTGACCCAGCGCGGCAAGCTCGCGCCGCACCGAGGCATCATAGCCGCGTTCCAGTTTCAGAACGCCGTCGAAGGCAAAGGCGCGGGGCGCGTCGATGGCGGCCTGTGGCTCCATGCCGAAATCGGCGATGTTGGACAGCAGCCGGGCATGGCCGTTGGGCTGGTAGGCGCCGCCCATCACGCCAAAGGGCATCACGACCCGCCCCTCTTGGCGCAGCATGCCGGGAATGATCGTATGCAGGGGGCGCTTGCCGCCGGCCAGTTCGTTGGCATGGCCGGGTTCCAGCGTGAAGCCGGCGCCCCGGTTGTGCAGCAGGATGCCGAATTTCTCCGAGGCGATGCCCGATCCGAAGCCGTGGAAGATCGAATAGATCAGCGACACCGCCATGCGGTCGCGGTCGACGACGCAGATATAGACCGTGTCCTTGTGCACGGTCGCCTCCTGCCGCGAGGCGGCGGGCAGGGCGCGGTTCGGGTCGATCCGCGCGGCCAGCCGGTCGGCGGTTTCAGGGGCCAGCATGTGGTCAAGGCGGCGGGTGTGGTCGGGGTCGGCAAGGATGCGGTCGCGCGCCTCATAGGCCAGCTTGGCCGCCTCGGCCTCGATATGGGTGCGCCGGGTTCCGAAAGGCTCCATCGCCGCGATATCGAAGCGGTCCAGGATGTTGAGCATCAAAAGTGCCGTCGCGCCCTGCCCGTTGGGCGGGTGTTCGACCAGTTCCCGGCCCTTGTAACGGCCCGAGATCGGGTCGGTGTCCTGGCCCCGGGTGGCGGCAAAATCGGCGGCGTCATGGGCCCCCCCGAGGGTCCGCAGCGTGGCCAGCATGTCCTCGGCCACCTCGCCCTCGTAAAAGGCGTCGCGCCCGCGGGCCGCGATGCGGCGCAGCACCTCGGCCTGGCCCGGGGCGCGGAAAACCTCTCCGGTCCTCAGCGGCCGGTCGTCGCGAAGATAGTGGCGCCGCGCCGCGCCCTGCAAAAGGTGGCTGCCCGCCGCATAGTCAAAGGCGACGCGGGGCGCCACCGGCACCCCGGACTCGGCGTAATGGATTGCCGGTTGCAGGACCGCGTCCAGCCCCAGCCTGCCGAAGCGCTCGGATAGCCGGCAAAAGCCGTCGACAGCGCCGGGAATGGTCACTGCCTCGGCGCTGTAGAGATCGACCCGGTCATGGCCGCGCGCGCGCAGCTCAGCCGCCGAGGCCGCCGCCGGTGCCCGCCCCGAGCCGTTGAAGCCCAGCACCGCGTCGCTGCCGGCCGGCGACACAAGGGCAAAGCAAACGCCGCCAAGCCCGGTGCTTTGCGGTTCGCAGATGCCCAGCAGAACCGCGCCGGCGATCGCCGCGTCCATGGCGTTGCCGCCCCGTTTCAGGACCTCTATCGCGGTCAGCGCCGCAAGCGGGTGCGACGTGGCGCAGAGCCCGTTGTCGGCAAATACGGCCGAGCGTCCCGGCAAGTGGAAATCCCGCATCCATCCCTCGCGCTTTCCCCGATGGTCGTGCCGACACTAGGGGCTTGCCCCGGCTTTGCCAATCCTTTCAGCCGGGGCCGGACGCGGCATGCGGGATCAGGAAACCGAGCCGGTTCTGACCGGAGCGGCGGGAATATTCGATGGCCGAGGCCAAGAGCCGGATCATCGCCCAGCCGAACCCGCCTTCGGGCAATTCGGCCAGTTCCGCGTCGACGGCGGGCAGGCGACGCTGCGGCAGCAGCCCGTCCGGCATCGGCCGACCGGGGTCGCAGATCAGGAAGTGCCAGCCCGCGTCGCCCTTTCTGGCGCGGATTTCGACCCAGAGGCAGGCCTGCCCGTGCAGCGCGTGTTCCACGACGTTGTTCAGCGCCTCGGCAAGCACGATCTCGGCGCGGCCCCGGAAGTCGCGATCCGCGCCCGCCGACGCCAGCCGATCGACGACATGCGCCAGCGCCAGTCTGACGCCCGCCTGCGTGCCGCGCGCCCGGATCTTGAAGCAGCTTGGATCAGATGACATGGCGACCGGTCCCGGTTGAAGAAAATGCGCTTGGGTGTTGCGTGCCAACCTATCGTGCAAGGGCCTCTCCCAATGTGGTGTGAATGCGGAACACCGTGTCCATGCGGGTCAGGCGGAACACCCGGTCGACGTTCTCGTTGAGACAGGCAAGGTCCAGCGGCCGGTCCTTGCCGAGCAGCTTCATCGCCGCGACCACCGCGCCGAGGCCGCTGGAATCGATGAAATCCACCTGCGCCAGGTCAAGCACCACGCGGCCGCACGCGGCCTCGGTCTCGGCGCGGATGCCGTCCTTGAACTGCAGCGCCACGGCGGCGTCGATGCGGCTTTCGTTGACGGTCACCACCAGGGTGCCGTCCTGCGACCTGCTGCTGAGATTCATCCTTCGGCTCCTCTTCGCTGCCCTGCCGGGTCAGCCTAGGGCGCAAAGGTTACCAACCGGTATCTGCGGCCCCGTATTTGCCCGGGATGGACCCGATGCGGATGACGGGTGACAATGGTCTTGAAACACCCGTGCAACAATTGCGGCGCAGATCATGCGCCCAGACGGGTCATATTCTCTAGGGGAGACGGAAATGAAGACAGTTGTGATTGCGGGTGCGTCGCGCACGCCGATGGGCGGATTCCAGGGGGCCTTCAGCGGGGTGACCGCAGCGACCCTGGGCGGCGCGGCGATCCGCGCGGCGCTTGCCGATGCCGGCGCGCAGACCGTCGACGAAGTGGTGATGGGCTGTGTGCTGCCCGCCGGCCAGGGGCAGGCCCCGGCGCGCCAGGCCGGATTTGCTGGCGGCCTGGGCGAAGAGGTGCCGGCGACGACGCTGAACAAGATGTGCGGCTCGGGCATGAAGGCGGCGATGGTCGGGTTCGACCAGATCGCGCTGGGCAATGCCGAGGTGATGATCGCCGGTGGCATGGAAAGCATGACCGAGGCGCCCTATATCCTGCCCGCCATGCGCGGCGGTGCCCGCATCGGTCATCAGCAGGTGCAGGATCACATGTTCCTCGACGGTCTGGAAGATGCCTATGACAAGGGCCGCCTGATGGGCACCTTTGCCGAGGATTGCGCCGAAAGCTTCCAGTTCACCCGCGAAGCCCAGGACGAATACGCGCTGAAATCGCTGTCCAATGCGCTCGAGGCACAGAAATCGGGCGCCTTCGAAGGCGAGATCGCTCCGGTGACGCTGTCGGGCCGCAGGGGCGAGGTGGTCGTCGGCGAAGACGAGCAGCCGGGCAATGCCCGCCCCGAGAAAATCCCGCAGCTGAAGCCGGCCTTCCGCAAGGATGGCACGGTGACGGCGGCCAATTCCTCGTCGATCTCCGACGGCGCGGCGGCGCTGGTGCTGGCCTCGCAGGAGGCGGCCGAGGCACGCGGGCTGAACATCCGCGCCCGCATTGTCGGCCATGCCAGCCATGCCCAGGCCCCGGGGCTGTTCACCACCGCGCCGGTGCCGGCGGCGCAGAAGCTGCTGGAGCGCATCGGCTGGAAGAAGGAGGATGTCGACCTCTGGGAAGTGAACGAGGCCTTTGCCGTGGTGCCGATGGCCTTCATGCACGAGATGGGGCTGTCGCGCGACATCGTCAACGTCAACGGCGGCGCCTGTGCGCTGGGCCATCCGATCGGCGCCTCGGGGGCGCGGATCATGGTCACGCTGCTCAATGCGCTGGAAAAACGCGGCTTGAAACGCGGTGTCGCGGCGATCTGCATCGGCGGCGGCGAGGGCACCGCGATCGCCATCGAGCGCGACTGAGCAAGGCGCGACCTCCTCGGGATGAATTGACCTTGACGGTCGCAGGGGACAGAAATGTCCCTGAACCATCCCGAGGACCCGATGACCATCGACTATCCCCGACTTGCCCGCTCGATCGCGGCCCTGACCGAAGGTGAAACCGACTGCGTGGCGCTGATGGCGACGCTGGCCTGCGAGATCCACCATGCCGACGATCGGTTCGACTGGACCGGCTTTTACCGCGTTGTGGCGCCGGAACTCTTGAAGATCGGCCCCTATCAGGGCGGGCACGGCTGCCTGGTGATCCCGTTTTCGCGCGGGGTCTGCGGCGCGGCGGCGCGCAGCGGCGAGATCCAGCTGGTGGCCGATGTCGAGGCCTTTGCCGATCACATCGCCTGTTCCAGCAGCACCCGCTCGGAACTGGTGATTCCGGTGCGCAACGGTGCCGGAGTGCTGCTGGGGGTCTTCGACATCGACAGCGATTTGCCCGATGCCTTCGGCCCCGAGGATGCGCGTCAGATCGACGCCATCCTGACCTCGGTCTTCCGCGACGTGCCGGCCGGCCATCGCGAGGCGTAACGGCGGCACCGATGAAACCCGGTGCGCCTGCGGCGCGCAGGCGGTCTCGGATACGGGCCTCTGGCCCGCCTCCTCGGGGGCCTCCGGCGGGAGTATTTGGGCAAAGGTGAAGCCTGGGTTGTTGCCTGAGCCAGACGGGCTGGCTATGACGGGCGGGAATTTGGCGGAAAGGGCCGGGCATGGATCATTTTCTTTATCGTGACGGGGCGCTGTTCGCCGAGGACGTGCCCGTGGCCGAGATCGCCGCCAGCGTCGGCACGCCGTTCTACTGTTATTCGACGGCGACGCTGGAGCGTCATTTCCGCCTGTTCGACGAGGCGCTGGAGGGTATCGACCACCTTGTCTGCTATGCGATGAAGGCGGCCAGCAACCAGGCGATCCTGAAGACCCTGGCGGCGCTGGGGGCGGGGATGGACGTGGTTTCGGGCGGCGAATACGCCCGCGCGCTTGCCGCCGGCGTGCCCGGCGAGCGGATCGTGTTTTCCGGGGTCGGCAAGACCGCCGAGGAAATCCGCGCCGCGCTGCTGGGCGGCATCCGCCAGTTCAACGTCGAATCCGAGCCCGAGATGGCGGCGATCAACGCGGTGGCGCTGGAGCTGGGGCAGGTGGCGCCGATCACGGTGCGGGTCAACCCCGATGTCGATGCCCGGACCCATGCCAAGATCGCCACCGGGAAATCCGAGAACAAGTTCGGCATCCCGATCAGCCGCGCGCGCGAGGTCTATGCCCATGCGGCGCGCCTGCCGGGGCTGAAGGTGGTCGGGATCGACGTTCATATCGGCAGCCAGCTGACCGAGCTCGAGCCTTTCCGGCTGGCCTATGAGAAAGTGGCGCAGCTGACCGAAGAGCTGCGCGCCGACGGTCACGAGATCAGCCGGCTGGACCTTGGCGGCGGCCTCGGCATTCCCTATGAGCGGTCGAACGCGGCGCCGCCCCTGCCGACCGAATACGGGGCGCTGATCAAGGAGGTGCTGGGCCATCTCGGCTGCGAGATCGAGATCGAGCCCGGGCGGCTGATCGCCGGCAATGCCGGGATCATGGTGTCGAAGGTGATCTACGTCAAAGAGGGCGAGGACCGCGCCTTCATGATCGTCGACGGGGCGATGAACGATCTCATCCGCCCGGCGATGTACGAGGCCCATCACGACATCGTCGCGGTGATCGAGCCGGCGCCGGGCAGCGAGCCGGCGCGCTATGACGTGGTCGGGCCGGTCTGCGAAAGCGGCGACACTTTCGCCAAGGGGCGGGTGATGCCGCCGGTGGCCGCCGGTGATCTCATCGCCTTTCGCAGTGCCGGCGCCTATGGGGCGGTGATGGCCAGCGAGTATAATTCGCGCCCGCTGATCCCCGAAGTGCTGGTCCGGGGCGATCAATTCGCGGTTATCCGCCGACGCCCGAGCTTGGAAGAGATGATAAACCGCGATAGCCTTCCCGGGTGGCTGACCGGGGACTGAGCCCGGCCGGCCGGAACCGGCGCCGCCCTGGCACCCCGGCGCCACTTTGGGAGCGGCAATGGCGACACCCAAGCATAGCCCTGCGCGGGGATCGAGACGATTGCGGCGGGTTCTGGCGCTGACCTGGCTCGGCCTTCTGGCCGAGGCGCTGACGCGCGGCTTCTGGCCGCTGTGGTCGCTGGCGATCCTTGTGGTATCGGCGCTGA
Source organism: Shimia sp. (assembly GCF_041624275.1). Classification (GTDB taxonomy): domain Bacteria; phylum Pseudomonadota; class Alphaproteobacteria; order Rhodobacterales; family Rhodobacteraceae; genus Shimia. The sequence goes on along the minus strand of NZ_JBFJVE010000007.1, from coordinate 13,415 downwards.
TGCTGGGGCTTCACGACCTGCTGGGCCTCGAAGCGCTGTGGCTTTCGGCCCTTGGCATCGCGGCGGCGGCGCTCTGGGCGCTCTGCTACGGGCTGGTCCGGTTTTCCTGGCCCGCGCGCGAGGATGCCTTCCGCCGGCTTGACGCCACCCTGCCCGGACGCCCCTTGGCGGCGCTGCGCGACCGGCCGGCGATGGGGGCGGGTGATGCCGGGACCGAGACCCTGTGGCGCGCGCATCAGGCGCGTATGGCGGCGCAGGCGGCCCTGGCGCGGGCGCCCGAGCCGGATTTGCGCCTGGCCCGGTTCGACCCTTTCGGGCTGCGCCATCTGGCGTTGCTGGCCCTGATGGTGGCCCTGCTTTTCGGGTCTCTGTCGCGGGTCGGCAGTGTTGCCGGCATGGCTGGTGGCGGCGATCAAGCGCCCCTGTCCGGGCCGAGCTGGGAGGGCTGGCTCGAGCCGCCGAGCTATACCGGAAAACCCTCGCTCTACCTTGCGGATCTTGCCGAGGGGGTGGTGCCCCTGCCGGAAGGCAGCCGGGTGGTGATCCGGCTTTACGGCGACATAGGCGCGCTGACGGTGGCAGAGACCCTGTCGGGGCGGGTCGAGAACCTGCCCAGCGCCGCGGCGCCGGAACAGGAATTCACCCTGCTGCGTTCGGGCCGGCTGGCGATCGAGGGCCCGGGCGGGGGGGCCTGGCAGATCGAGATGCAGCCGGACCGGGCGCCAATGATTGCGGTTGCCGGCGCGGCTGCGGTCTCGGATCGCGGCGAGATGAGCCTGCCCTTCGAGGTGCGCGATGACTATGCGGTGCGCGGCGGAACGGCGCGCATCACGCTGGACCTTGCGGCGGTGCCCCGGCGCTATGGGCTGGCGGTGGCGCCGGAACCGATGGCGCCGGTCGACCTGCCGCTGCCGCTGCCGATCACCGGCGACCGCAGCCGCTTCGAAGAGGCGCTGATCGAGGATTTCTCGGCCCATGTCTGGGCCCATCTGCCGGTGACGGTGCGGCTGGAGGTCGAGGATGCCGCCGGGCAGGAGGGGAGCGTCAGCCTGAAGCTTGCGGCGCTTCCGGCGCGGCGCTTCTTCGATCCGCTGGCGGCGGCGGTCATCGAACTGCGCCGCGATCTGTTGTGGTCGCGGGCCAACGCGCCCCGGGTGGTCCAGCTGATGCGGGCCCTGTCGCATCAGCCCGACAGCGGCCTGTTCCCGGACGAGGCCTCGTATCTGCGCTACCGCACCGTCCTGCGGCGGCTTGGGTCCATGCTGCGGCAGGACAGTTTCGGCCCCGAGCAGCGCGACGAGATCACAGCGGCGATGTGGGAACTGGCGCTGATGCTGGAAGAGGGCGATCTGGAGGATGTCTTCGCGCGCATGGAACGCGCGCGCGACCGGCTGGCCGAGGCGATGAAGAACGGCGCCAGTGACGCCGAAATCGCCCAGCTGATGCAGGAACTGCGCGAGGCGACCGAGGATTACCTGCGCGAGCTGGCGCGGCGGCAGAACCAGCCGGGTGAAGAGGGGGCCGAGGGCGACAGGCAGATGGCCGAGGGCGCCATGCAGCTAGGCCAGGACGATCTTCAGCGGATGATGGACCGCATTCAGGAGCTGATGGAACAGGGGCGCATGGCCGAGGCGATGCGCGCCCTCGAGGAGTTCCAGCGCCTGATCGAGAACATGCGCGTCGCCGAGGGCGCCGGCGAAGGTGAGCCGAGCCCCGGCGAACAGGCGCTGCAGGATCTATCGGACACGCTGCGCGAGCAGCAGGGCCTGTCGGACGATGCCTTCCGCCAGTTGCAGGAGCAGTTCAACCCCGATGCCAATCGCGGCGGCTCGCGGCGCAACGAAGGCTATAGCGGCGGCGAAGGGCGCGGTCAGGCGCATGACGGCACCGGGGATGGTCAGGGCGACGGTCAGGGCCAAGGCCGCGCGGGCCAGAGCGGGCAGGACGCCGGCGACGGCAGCCTGGCCGACCGCCAGGAGGCGCTGCGGCGGCGCGTGGAGTCCCTGCGCCAGCAGCTGCCCGGGCGCGGCACCGAGGACGGCAACGCCACCGAGGGCGCGCTGGACCGGGCCGGCGAGGCGATGGAGGAGGCCGAAGAGGCCCTGCGCGGCGACCGGCTGGACGAGGCGCTCGAGCAACAGGCGCAGGCGATGGACGCCCTGCGCGACGGGCTGCGCAGCCTCGCCGAGACGATGGCCCAGCAGGGCGAAGGGCAGGACGGGCGCGATCAGGCCGGGCGTCGTGGCATGGCCGATCCGCTGGGGCGCACCCCGGGCGCGCGCGGGCCGGCCGGCAGCGAGGCCGATCTGTTGCAGGGCGAGGATGTCTATCGCCAGGCCCGGCGGCTGCTGGACGAAATCCGCCGCCGTGCCGGGGAAGACCGCCGCCCCGAGGACGAGCGCAGCTATCTTCGGCGCCTGCTCGATCGGTTCTGACCGGGGGGCTCTGGTTTCGGATTGGCGCGGACCAGGGCGGCGAAGGGGCCTTGGCCCCTGTCCCGTTCGGCTTCTGATTTCCCGTCGGGCCCCTAGGACGACCCGGCGCCGGTCTTGGCGTTCAGCCACAGCATGGCGTCGGTCACACGCGTGTCGAGCCAGACCCTGAGGGCGTTCATCTGTTCCATGAACCGGTCCATATAGGGCTCGGAGGCGGGCCAGGCCGCCGTGATGTCCTGATTGTAGACATAGGCGAGGATGACCAGCGCGGCGACCAGCAGGGAGACCCCGAAGCCCAGCCGGAAGCCGCTGCGGCGGCTGGCGCGGCTCGAGATGGCCAGAACATCGCCCTCGGCGGCGCTGCGGCCCTCGGTCGAGCGCAGGGTCGAATTGATCTCTTCGATGTCGGGCAGGAGGTTGCGGCGCGAGGAATTGTCGTCGAAGTCGGCAAGCGGATCCTCGGCCGGATCCTCGGCGGGGGGGGCTTCGGGTTCCGTATCGGGCAGACCGCGGATGCGGCGCATGCGCGAGCGGGCTTCGTCGGCGCGCCGGCTGGCGCCGTCGTCGGGGGTGTCGAGGCCCAGTTCGCTTTGCGTCTCGAGAAGGTCCCGGGCCTCGGCCTCGCGGACCTGTGCCTCGTATTCGGCCTCCTGGCGCAGCACGTCTGCGACCGAGGCGTCGATGCTGCGGCGCGCCGGCGCCGAAGGCGGTGGCGTGAAATCGTCGTCGGTGTCGTCTTCGTCGGAATCCAAGTCCGCCTCGTCAGGGCGATCGCGGATGATGTCGGGATGCCCGGTGTCGCCGGCCGCCGCATCGGCGGTCTCTGCTGCGGGCGCAGTGCTCTGGCGGGGGCTTTCGGCGGCGCGCCCGCGCGCGCGCGGCGGCTGCGGCGCGTCGCCCTCATCGTCGAACACCGGATCGGGCGGCTGGACTTCGCCGGTGGCCGCCGCGTTCGGATCATCGGCGATGTCGCCGGACAGCGCGTCGAGCTCTGCCTCTGGCGACCATCCCTCATCGGCCAGGGAAGCGCCGGTCTCCTGGGCCAGATCGGCATCGTTGTCGGGATGCAGCTGGAACCAGGTATGGCCGCAATTCGAACATTGGACATCACGCCCGTCCTGCGGAATGACCTCCGCTGGCACCTCGTATTGTGCGCCGCAATTCGGGCAGCTCAGCCGCATCTTGGTCCCCTGCTTGTCCATTGTCCCATGGTCCTGGCGGGCAGCATATGGCCTAACTTTCGCATGTGAAAGACAAAAGCCGTGTCGCGGTGCATTGAAACCGCGCCGATGCTCAGGCACAACAGGGCCTGACACGCAAGAGGGTGGCGGTTTGATCGAACTTGAAAACATGGCCTACAGCTATGGCGGAGGCGAGCTGCTGAGCGACATCTCGCTGAAGCTGTCGCCGGGGTCGTTCCACTTCCTGACCGGGCCGTCGGGGGCGGGCAAGACCACCTTTCTGAAACTCTGTTACGGGGCGTTGGTGCCGACCTCGGGCGAGGTGCGGCTGTTCGGCCAGGAGGTGCGCGAGATGAGCCGCGACGACCATGCGCTGACCCGGCGCCGGATCGGCGTGGTGCATCAGGACTGCCAGTTTCTCGACCATCTGCCCATGGCCGACAATGTCGCCCTGCCGCTGACCGTGTCGGGGCGCGACAATCTCGATCACCTCTCGGACCTGAAGGAACTGCTGAGCTGGGTCGGGCTCAGCAAGCGCGCCGAGGCGCTGCCGCCGACCCTGTCGGGCGGTGAGCGCCAGCGCGCGGCGCTGGCGCGGGCGGTCATCATGTCGCCGGACGTGGTGCTGGCCGACGAGCCGACCGGCAATGTCGACTGGGACATGTCGCAGCGCCTGCTGCGCCTGCTGATCGAGCTTAACCGCATGGGCAAGACGATCATGATCGCCACCCACGACCTGAACCTGATCCGCGCCGCCAAGAACCAGGTGCAGGCGCGGGTGCTGCGCATCGCCGGGCGCAAGCTGCAACTGGCCGGGGCCGACCTGTGAGCGGGCTGGGCCAGAGGCTGACCGCGCTGGTCACCGGCGACGCCCAGGCCGACCGGGTGGTGCCGCCCTCGGGGGTCACGGCGCGGCTGACCGGCTTTGCCGCCGCGGCGATGGCCTTTCTCACCGTTTTCGCGCTGGCTTTGTCGCTGGCCTCGGGTCGGCTGGCGGCGCGCTGGGGCGACGAGCTGGCGCATAGTTCCACCCTGCGCATCTCGGCCCCGGCCGGGCAGATGGCCGAACAGACCGCCCGCGCCCTGCGGGTGCTGGAAACCACACCGGGGATCGCCTCGGCCCGCGCCCTGACGCACGAGGAACAGCGGGCCCTGCTGGCGCCCTGGTTCGGGCCCGACCTGCCGATCGAGACCCTGCCGGTGCCGCAGCTGATCGAGATTGCCGAGACCGAGACCGGATATGACGCCACCGGCCTGCGCCTGCGGCTGCGGGCCGAGGTGCCGGGCGCGGTGCTGGACGATCACGTGCGCTGGCGCAAACCCCTGGAAAGGGCGGCCGCGCGCCTGCGCCTTCTGGGCTGGCTGTCGATCCTGCTGATCTCGGCCGCTACGGCGGCGATGATCACCCTTGCCGCGCAGGCGGCGCTGGCGGCCAATGCGCAGGTGATCGCCGTGCTGCGTCTGGTCGGGGCGCAGGATGCCTATATCGCCCGCGCCTTCGTGCGCCGTTTCACCCTGCGTGCCCTTGGCGGGGCGGCGCTGGGCACGGCCCTGGGCATGGCGGCGGTGTTGCTGCTGCCGGCGGCCCAGCCCGAGGGCGGGTTCCTGACCGGGCTCGGCTTTCGTGGGGTCGACTGGGTCTGGCCCGTGCTGATCCCGCCGCTGGCGGCGCTTGTTGCCTATCTTGCCACTGGCGCCGCCGCGCGCCGAACCCTGTCGGAGCTGAGCTGATGTCCTATGCCATTCAATGGGTGCGATCGCTGGTCTTCAATACGCAGATGTATGTGGCGTTGCTGGTGATCGGTGTCCTGTTCTTCCCCTGGGCCCTGGTCAGCCGGACCGGCGCGCTGATGGCCTGCAAGAGCTATTGCGTCTGGGTATGCTGGACGGCGGGATGGATGGTCAACCTCAAGACCGAAGTGCGTGGCACACCGCCCGAGGGCGCGGTGATGATCGCCGCCAAGCACCAGTCGTTTCTTGATATCCTGATGATCTTCAAGGCAGTTCCTGCGGGAAGATTCATCATGAAACGTGAATTGCTCTGGGCGCCGGTGGTTGGCCAATACGGGCTGCGCATCGGCTGCGTGCCGGTCAATCGCGGCAAACGCGGTGCGGCGATCAAGAAGATGTTGGCCGATGTCGCCTCGGGGGCGCAGCGTCCCGGCCAGCTGATCATCTATTCGCAGGGCACCCGCGTCGCGCCGGGGGCCAAGAAACCCTACAAGCCCGGCACCTTTGCGCTTTACCGCCAGCTCGGACAGACCTGTGTACCGGTGGCCACCAACGTCGGCGTGTTCTGGCCGCGTCATGGGGTCTATCGCAAGCCGGGAACGGCGGTGGTCGAGTTTCTCGAACCGATCGCCGCCGGCTGCGAACAGGACGACTTCATGACCCGGCTGGAACGCGAGGTGGAAAGCCGCTCCAACGCGCTGATGCGCGAAGCCGGCTTCGATCCGGACGGGCAGGGCTGAGCTGATCCGGCGGCGGGCGCCGTCAGACAGGGCCCGATTGCGGGGCGCGGGTCACGAGGTCGGCGCGCCGATCACATGCCGCAGGATCGCCAGCGCCGAGGCGCCGGACCAGTCGGCATCGCCGGTCATGCGGGCGATCTCGCGACCTTGGCGGTCGATCAGCACCGAGGCCGGCAGGCCCAGCACCGCCATGTCACGGGCGATTTCCTGTTTCGGGTCGCGATGCAGGGGCAGGTTGTCGACGCCGATCTCGGCGAAGAAGGCCTGCATCGCCGGCAGCGGGTTGCGCCCGGTGGCGATGGTCACGACCTGGAAATCCTCTCCGCCCAGCCGGCGCTGCAACTCGGCCAGCATCGGCATTTCCTTGCGGCAGGGCGCGCACCAGGTGGCCCAGAAGTTCACCAGCACGACCTTGCCCCGGTAGTCGGCCAGAGTGCCGCTGCCGTCTTCGATGGTGACGAAGCTCTGCGATGAGATCGCGCGCGGTTCGGAATGGAAACTCAGCTTCTTCATGTCGCCTTCGCGCAATGCGGCTGCGGCGCTCATGTCGGGGGCGGTGCCCTGGCTGGCGGGGTCGCGCAGGGCCACAAAGACGACAGCTGCAATTGCACAGGCGGCGAGGGCCATGTAAACCAGCGCGGACTTCGACATTGTTTTTTTCCCCTCCGAAGGGCAGATCATGACCAAAGATACCTCGAACCAGATGTGGGGCGGCCGTTTTGCCGCCGGGCCGGATGCGATCATGGAGGCTATCAATGCCTCGATCGGGTTCGATCAGCGGATGGCGGCTCAGGACATTGCCGGCTCGAGGGCCCATGCGGCGATGCTCGCCAAATCGGGCATCGTCACTGATAGCGATGCCGAGGCCATTCGGGAAGGGCTGCTCGCGGTCTTGTCAGAGATCGAGAGTGGAAATTTTCAGTTTTCCACCGCGCTGGAAGACATTCACATGAACGTCGAGGCACGGCTGAAGGAAATCATCGGCGAGCCGGCCGGGCGTCTGCACACGGGGCGGTCGCGCAACGATCAGGTGGCGACCGATTTCAAGCTTTGGGTGCGTGACCAGATGGACGCCGCCATTACCGGCATCGAGGCGCTGATCGCGGCGCTCTTGGATCAGGCCGAGGCGGGCGCCGACTGGGTGATGCCGGGCTTTACCCATCTGCAAACCGCGCAGCCGGTGACCTGGGGCCACCATATGATGGCCTATGTCGAGATGTTCGGCCGCGACCGCAGCCGTTTTCAGGATGCGCGCCGGCGGATGAACGAATCGCCGCTCGGTGCTGCGGCGCTGGCGGGCACGTCTTTCCCGATCGACCGCGACATGACCGCCACGGCGCTGGGCTTCGACCGGCCTGCCGCGAACTCGCTGGATGCGGTGTCGGACCGCGATTTCGCGCTCGAGTTTCTGGCCGCCGCCAGCATCTGTGCCATGCACCTCAGCCGCTTTGCCGAAGAACTGGTGATCTGGTCCTCGGCGCAGTTCCGTTTCGTCGCCCTGTCGGATCGTTTCTCGACCGGCTCGTCGATCATGCCGCAGAAGAAGAACCCCGACGCGGCCGAGCTGATCCGGGCCAAGATCGGCCGCATCTTCGGTGCCAACACCGCGCTGCTGATGGTGATGAAGGGCCTGCCGCTGGCCTATTCCAAGGACATGCAGGAAGACAAGGAACAGGTCTTTGACGCCGCCGACAACCTGATGCTGGCCTTGGCCGCGATGGAGGGCATGGTCAAGGACATGAGCGCCAATCGCGACAGTCTCGAGGCGGCGGCGGGCTCGGGCTTCTCGACCGCCACCGATCTGGCCGACTGGCTGGTGCGGGCGCTGAACATGCCGTTCCGCGACGCGCATCACGTGACCGGATCGCTGGTGGCCATGGCCGAGGCCCGTGGGTGTGATTTGCCGGATCTGTCGCTGGAAGACATGCAGTCGGTGCATGGCGCCATCACCGCCGAGGTCTTCGACGTGCTGGGCGTGCACAATTCGGTGGCCTCGCGGGTTTCCTATGGCGGCACCGCCCCGGTGCGGGTGCGCGAACAGGTGGCGCGCTGGAAGGCAGAGCTGTAAGCTCGAACCAGAGCGGCGGCCCCGGCTCTTGCGGGCGCCCCGGCGAAGGAGGAAGGCGATGCGTGCACTGGTGGCGGTATTGGGATTGATCTGGCTGGCCGCCTGCGGCGCCGACGGTGCGCCGGTGACGCCGACGCAGGGGGCGCATGTCGTCCCGGCGCTGGCGCTGGGCGCCGCCGAGTGAGGCGACAGGGCGCCGGGCGGGGCCGTCTGCGGGTGGCCGGAACAGGGGAGAAACAGCCATGTCACCGTTGCGCATGATCTATCTCGGGCTGGCGATCTGGGGCGCGGTGCACCCCATGACGTTTCTTGCCCCGGCGCTGCTGGAGACCGGATTCGACTGGCGGGCGGTTCTGCAAGCCTGGCGCGCCAACGATCTGGTCAGCGGGCTGTTCTGGGATCTGCTGATCGCCTCGGTCACGCTGACGCTGTGGATTCTGGCCGAGGTCGCGGTGCGCCGGAACTGGCTGGCGCTGATCGCGATTCCGGTGACTTTCGGCATTGGCCTTGGTTGCGGCCTGCCGCTCTATCTCTTCCTGCGATCGCGCCCCGTCACCTAGGTCCGTCACTTGGGATGGGCGCCCGGTCGGCCGCCCGGTTTTCCTGACAGAAGCGATGCCCCGGCATGGGGATGCGAAGCGGTGCGCTTGACAGGGCGCCCCCTGACACGCTGCGCGGGGCGGCCCGCGCGCGGGTTGCCGGGACCGGCGGGTCTTTCGCGCCGGTATCCGTTTCGTGAAAAATTTCTTGAAAATTTCATAAACGGATGGCAGCGTGAAATTTGAAAGAGAAATTTCACGAAAAAAGAGTCGCCCGATGATGCACCAGACACCCCAGGACACGGCCACGCTTGGCGCCGACCTCCGCGCCCTGCGCAAGTCGCGCGGCCTGACCCTGACCGAGATGGCGCAGCGTCTCGGGCGTTCGGTCGGCTGGCTGAGCCAGGTCGAGCGCGACAAGTCCGAGCCGTCGATTTCAGACCTGCGCGGGATCGCGCACTGCCTCGGCGTGCCGATGTCGCTTCTCTTCGGCCATGCCAACGCACCCGCCGACGAGCAGGGCTATGTCGTGCGCGCCGGTGCGCGGCGGCCGATGGGGTCGGGCGAGGAAGGGCTGATCGAGGAACTGCTGTCGCCCGATCTCACGGATGATTTCGAGATGGTGCATTCCACCTTTCGGCCCCGCTCGGCGATGCAGGTGCCGGCGCAGCGGCCGACTCAGGAGGTCGGCTACATCATTTCAGGGCGCCTTGATCTGACCATTGGCGACCGCGCCTTCACCGTCGGCGCCGGCGACAGTTTCCGCTTTCGCGGGGAACGCTATCGCTGGGCCAACCCCTATGATGAGCCCTGCGTCGCGATCTGGGTGATCGCACCGCCGGTCTATTGAGACACCCGGGCCAAGAAATCGCGGTCCGCGTGCCGCAAACAGACGTATGGGAGTGATTGATGTCTGATTTTCCAACCAAGGCCCGCGTGGTCATCATCGGCGGCGGCGTTGTCGGGGCCTCGACCCTGTACCACCTGGCCAAGAAGGGCTGGCGCGACTGCGTTCTCCTGGAAAAGAACGAATTGACCGCCGGCTCCACCTGGCACGCGGCAGGCAATGTGCCGACCTTTTCGACCTCATGGGCGATCATGAACATGCAGCGCTATTCGACCGAGCTTTACGCGCGGCTTGGCGATGAAGTCGATTATCCGATGAACTACCACCAGACCGGGTCAATCCGTCTGGCCCATACCAAGGAGCGCATGCAGGAGTTCGAGCGCGCCTGTTCCATGGGTCGCTATCAGGGTATCGAGATGGAGATCTGGACCCCCGAGCAGGCCAAGGCGCGTTATCCGTTTCTTGAGACCCATGACCTGGCCGGGGTGCTGTGGGATCCGTCGGATGGCGATATCGACCCGGCGCAGCTGACCCAGGCGCTGGCCAAGGGTGCGCGCGACATGGGACAAAAAATCCTTCGCTTCTGCCCCGCCACCGGCGTCACCCAGAAAGAAGATGACAGCTGGATCGTGCATACCGACAAGGGCGACATCGCATGTGACTATGTGGTCAATGCCGCCGGTTACTATGCGCAGCGGGTCGGCGAATGGTTCAAGCCCTATGGCGGGCGCACGGTGCCGATGATGGTGATGAGCCACCAGTATCTGCTGACCGAGCAGATCCCCGAGATCGAAGCCTGGACCAAGGAACACGGCAAGAAGCTGCCGCTGATCCGAGATGTCGACGTGTCCTACTATCTTCGTCAGGAAAAGAACGGCTACAACCTCGGCCCCTACGAGCCCAACTGCAAGGGCCACTGGATGACCGAAGACGACGTCATGCCGGAAGACTTCAGCTTTCAGCTGTGGAACGACGATCTCGACCGGATCGAGGACATCGTCGCCGACGCGATGGAGCGGGTGCCGCTGATGCAAAGCTCGGGCGTGTCCAGCGTCATCAACGGGCCCATCCCCTATGCTCCGGACGGTTTGCCGCTGATGGGGCCGATGCCCGGCGTCAGGAATGCCTTCGAGGCCTGTGTCTTCACCTTCGGCATCGCTCAGGGTGGCGGCGCCGGAAAGGTGATGGCCGAATGGATCGTCGATGGCGCCACCGAATGGGACATGTGGGCGGTCGATCCGCGCCGCTACACCGACTACACCGATCAGACCTATTGCGACCAGAAGGGCATGGAGGTCTACGGCAACGAATACGCCATGCACTTTCCGCACCACGAATGGCCCGCAGCCCGCGACAAGAAACTGTCGCCGGTTCATGCCAAGGTCAAGGAACTGGGCGGTGTCATGGGCGCTTACAACGGCTGGGAACGCGCCAATTGGTTCGCTCAGGATGGTGATGACACCTCGGAACAGGCGACCCACACCTGGGGCCGGTCCGGCCCATGGGAGAGCCGGGTCAAGGAAGAGTGCGAAGCCGTGCGTGACGGTGTCGGCGTGCTCGACCTGCCGGGCTTCTCGCGGTTCTTCGTCAAGGGTGACGGCGCCGCTGAAGCATTGCGCGGGTTGATCACCGGCGGCCTGCCCAAGATCGGCCGGATCAACCTGGTTTACATCTCGGACAACCGGGGCCGCATCCTGACCGAGATGTCCTGTATGCGTCTGGGCGAAGACGACTTCGTCATGATCACCGCAGCGACCGCCCAATGGCATGACCGCGATATTCTGGTCAAGGCAATGCCATCGACGGTGACGGTCGAAGACGTGACCACCACCCGCGACACGCTGATCGTCACCGGCCCGAAATCGCGCGATCTGCTGGCAGGGCTGAGCGGCGATGCCGACCTCGGTGCCGGCTGGCTGACCCATCAGGCGGCGACCGTGGCGGGCAAGCCTGCGCATCTGGTGCGGGTGTCCTTCGCAGGCGAGCTGGGCTGGGAAGTGCACGCTCTGAACGAAGACATGCCCGCGATCTATGAGGCGATCCTGGAGGGCGGCGCCAAACCTTTCGGCATGTATGCGCTGAACTCCATGCGTCTGGAAAAAGGCTATCGCGCCTGGAAAGGCGATCTGTCGACCGACTATTCGCTGCTCGAAGGTGGGCTGGGCCGCTTTGTCAAACTGGACAAGTCGCAGGACTTCCCGGGCAAGGCCGCGATCCAGAACGAAATGCAGCAGGGCGTGAAGAAATCCTTCGTTACCCTGCTGGTCGATGCCGGCGAATCCGATGCGCCCTATATGTCCTGCATCTGGAAAGATGGCGAGATCATCGGTGAAACCACCTCGGGGGGGTGGGGCTATCGGGTCGGCGCCTCGATCGCGCTCGGCATGGTGCGCGCCGAGCACGCCATGCCGGGCACCGCGCTCGAGGTCGAGATCTACGGTGAGAAATACCGCGCCGTGGTGCAGGAAGACCAGCCGCTCTGGGATCCGGAAAACCTGCGTCTGAGAGCCTGAATCAAAGGCCCCGGGTCATGCCCGGGGCGGTTGCCCCCTCGGTGTAACGCGCCCCGCACCTGATCCGGGGCCCCCGATTGGAAAGCGCGATGACCCATGATCTGCCCCACGCGATGCAAGGCGCAAACCCCACCGGCCAAAGCGCGCTCGCACCTCTGACCCGGTGTCGCAACCGGCGGCCGAAATGACCGCGCGGAGGCGTCAATGCGCCCGTGACGACAGCCCCCGCAACTGGCAGTTCGACATCCTTCTGGCGGATGATTTCGTTCTGACCGAGCTGGCCGGGGTTGTCGATGTCCTGATGATCGCCAACCGGGTCAGCGCGCATCCGGTCTTCGAATGGCGATACCTGTCGGTGAATGGTGGCTATGTCAAAAGCCGCACCGGGGCCTATGTCGAAACCCGGCAGCCGCCCGACCGTCCCGAGGCGGATTACCTGTTTGCCCTCGGCTGTTCCGACCCAGACAGCCCGGCCCTGTCACTGGGGCGCCATGTCCAGGCCTATACCTACCGCAATGCCCAGGTGTTTCTTCTCGCCGAGGCGGCCAGCCGCTATATCAGCGAACACGGCGACCGCCACAACGCGCTGACCACGCATTGGGAGAACAGCGTTCTCTTGCGCGAGCGTCAGGGCGTGTTCGATGCCGGGAGCGCGCTTGCGGTGCAGGATGGGCCGATCGTGACCTGCGCCGGCATGAGCTCGGCCATCGACATCACGCTGGCGCTGATCGGGCGCCACGTGTCCTCGGCCATCAAGATGACCGTCGCCGACATCATGCTGCATGAAAAGATACGCGATTTCTCGACCCAGCAGCCCTTTTCGGGCCTGCGCGGCACCAATACCGGCGACCCCGAGCTGGACCGCTGCATCGAGTTGATGAGCAGCAACATCGAAGAGCCGCTGCCGATCAACGAACTGGTGCGCATCCTCGGCATGTCGAACCGTTCGCTGGAACGCAAGTTCCGCACCCTGCTCGACACCACCCCCAACACCTATTACCGCGAACTGCGTCTGGCCAAGGCCAACAACCTCTTGCTCAACACCACGATGAGCGTGCAGGACGTCGGCTTTGCCTGCGGGTTCGGCAGCGGCTTCAGCGGCCTTTACAAGAGCTTTTTCGGGATCACCCCGCTGGCGATGCGCAAGGAACGCCGCCGCGTGCCGGGATGACGGCGGTGTTTCCGCCGTATCCCGTGACGTTTTTGACAGGTTATCTGCCGGCGCGAACTGGCAGAGTTGGCACGACTCGAAATGGTTGGAGAAACTGATGGCTGATCTTCCCCAAAAGGCCCGCGTGGTCATTATCGGTGGCGGCGTCATAGGCTGTTCCGTGGCCTATCACCTGACGAAACTCGGCTGG
>NZ_JBFJVE010000006.1:0-35966 GCF_041624275.1 Shimia sp. | reverse complement strand
TCGAGCCCGCAGATCTGGGGCGAGCAGACCGACGTGCCGGAATCGGCCGACTGGTACAATTCCGGCTTCCTGATCCTCTGGGGCTCCAACGTCCCGCAGACCCGGACCCCGGACGCGCATTTCTACACCGAGGCACGCTATCGCGGCACCAAATCCGCCGTCGTCTGTCCGGACTATTCCGAAGCCTCGAAATTCGGCGACATCTGGCTGGCCCCGAAACAGGGTACCGACGCCGCGCTGGCGATGGCCATGGGCCATGTCATCCTGCGCGAGTACCACCTCGACCGCCAGGTACCCTATTTCGAAGACTACAACCGCCGCCTGACCGACATGCCGCTTCTGGTGCGGCTTGACGAGAAGGACGGCCGCCTGGTGCCGGGCCGTCAGCTGCGCGCCGACGATTTCGACGGCAAGCTGGGCCAGAAGAACAACCCCGAATGGAAGACCATCGGTCTTGACGACAAGACCGGCGAGCCGGTCGTGCCGAACGGGTCGGTCGGTTTCCGCTGGGGCGAAGAGGGCGAGTGGAACCTCGAGCAGAAAGTCGGCGGCAAGGACGTCGAACTGCGCATGTCGCTGCTGCTGGAAGAGCATCACGACGACGTGGTCGGGGTCGACTTCCCCTATTTCGGCGGCGAGGCATCGGAGCATTTCACCAAGTGCGAACACCCCGATGTGCTGACCCGCAACGTGCCGGTCAAGAAGGTCAAACTGGCCGACGGCAAAGAGGCCCTGGTGGCCACCGTCTACGACCTGTTCTGCGCCAACTACAGCCTTGACCGCGGTCTCGGCGGCGACTGGGTTGCCAGCGATTATGACGCCGACGTGCCCTTCACCCCGGCCTGGGCCGAGAAGATCACCGGCGTGCCGCGCGATCAGATCATCACCGTGGCGCGTGAATTCGCGACCAACGCCGAGAAGACCAACGGCAAGTCCATGGTCATCATCGGCGCGGCGATGAACCACTGGTACCACATGGACATGAACTACCGTGGCATCATCAACATGCTGGTGATGTGCGGTTGTATCGGTCAGTCGGGCGGTGGCTGGAGCCACTACGTGGGTCAGGAGAAACTGCGCCCGCAAACCGGCTGGCAGCCGCTGGCCTTCGCGCTCGACTGGGCCCGTCCGCCGCGTCACATGAACTCGACCTCGGCCTGGTACGCGCATTCCGACCAATGGCGCTATGAGACCCTTCAGTCCGAGGAAATCGTGTCGCCGACCGCGCCCGATGGCGACTGGAAGGATGCCAGCCTGATCGACTTCAACATCCGTGCCGAGCGCATGGGATGGCTGCCGTCGGCCCCGTCGCTGCGCACCAACCCGCTGGAAGTGGCCAAGGCCGCCAAGGCCGCCGGCAAGGACATCGCGCCCTTCGTCGCCGAGCAGCTGACCTCGGGTGCGCTGGAAATGTCCTGCGAGGATCCGGACGCACCGGAAAACTGGCCCCGCAACCTCTATGTGTGGCGCTCGAACATCCTTGGTTCCTCGGGCAAGGGCCACGAGTACTTCCTCAAGCACCTCTTGGGCACCGACAACGGCGTCATGGGCAAGGATCTTGGCGAAGAGGGCCGTCAGAAGCCGATCGAGGCGGTCTGGCACGACGAGGCGCCGGAGGGCAAGCTGGACCTGCTGGTCACGCTCGACTTCCGCATGTCGACCACCGCCGTCTATTCGGACATCGTGCTGCCGACCGCGTCGTGGTACGAAAAGGACGACATGAACACCTCGGACATGCACCCGTTCATCCACCCGCTGCAGGCGGCGGTTGATCCGGCGTATGAATCCAAGTCGGACTGGGAGATCTTCAAGTCGATCGCCAAGAAACTGTCGGAAATCGTTCCCGGCTATCTCGGCGAAGAGACCGACATCGTTTCGCTGCCCACCCTGCACGACACCCCGGGCGAGATCGCCCAGGATCAGGTGAAGGACTGGAAAAAAGGCGAATGCGAGCTGATCCCGGGCAAGACCGGCCCGAACTTCATCGCGGTCGAGCGGGATTATCCCAACCTCTACAAACGCTTCACCTCGCTTGGTCCGCTCATGGACAAGGTGGGCAACGGTGGCAAGGGCATCGCCTGGAACACCGAGGTCGAGGTCAGCAACCTCAAGGCGCTGAACGGCGTCGTCACCGAGGAAGGCCCGACCAAGGGTCTGGCCAAGATCGAAACCGCCATCGACGCCGCCGAGGTCATCCTCATGCTGGCGCCGGAAACCAATGGCGAGGTCGCGGTCAAGGCATGGGATGCCCTGTCGCAGAAGACCGGTCTTGATCACACCCATCTGGCGAAGCCCAAGCAAGAGGAAAAAATCCGCTTCCGCGACATCGCCGCGCAGCCGCGCAAGATCATCTCGTCGCCGACCTGGTCGGGTCTCGAGGATGAACACGTCTGCTACAACGCGGGCTATACCAACGTTCATGAACTGATCCCGTGGCGTACCCTGTCGGGCCGTCAGCAGCTCTATCAGGATCACCTGTGGATGCGCGCCTTTGGCGAGGGCTTCTGCACCTGGCGTCCGCCGGTCGACCTGAAGACGATCACCGCCGCCGTGCATGATCCGAAAGAGCCGCATGTGGTGTTGAACTTCATCACGCCCCACCAGAAATGGGGTATCCACTCGACCTATTCGGACAACCTGCTGATGCTGACGCTGAACCGTGGTGGTCCGGTGGTCTGGATCAGTGAAGTCGATGCGAAGAAAGCCGGCATTGAGGACAACGACTGGATCGAAGCCTTCAACGTCAACGGTGCTCTGACCGCGCGTGCCGTGGTCTCGCAGCGGGTCAAGGAGGGCATGACGCTGATGTATCACGCCCAGGAGAAGATCGTGAACACGCCCGGCTCTGAAAAGACCGGCAAACGCGGCGGTATTCACAACTCGGTCACCCGTACCGTGCTGAAACCGACCCACATGATCGGCTCTTACGCCCAGCAGAGCTATGGCTTCAACTACTACGGAACGGTTGGCTCCAACCGCGACGAGTTCGTGGTCATTCGCAAGATGAAAAATGTCGATTGGCTTGATCGCCCGGCAAAAGTGGAGGCAGCAGAATGAAAGTCCGCGCCCAAATCGGAATGGTGCTGAACCTCGATAAATGTATCGGGTGCCACACCTGCTCAGTAACCTGCAAGAACGTCTGGACCAGCCGTGACGGTGTCGAATACGCCTGGTTCAACAACGTCGAAACCAAGCCCGGCGTCGGCTATCCCAAGGACTGGGAGAACCAGAAGCGCTGGAACGGCGGCTGGGAGCGGACCAAGTCCGGCAAGATCCAGCCCAAGCAGGGCGCCAAATGGCGTATCCTGGCCAATATCTTCGCCAACCCCGATCTGCCCGAGATCGACGACTTCTACGAGCCGTTCGATTTCGACTACGATCACCTGAAGTCGGCCCCGGAAATGGAGGCGTTCCCCACGGCGCGCCCCCGTTCCAAGATCACCGGCCAGCGCATGGAGAAGATCGAATGGGGTCCGAACTGGGAAGAAATTCTCGGTGGCGAATTCTCCAAGCGTAGCCAGGACTACAACTTCGAAGGCGTTCAGAAAGAGATGTACGGCGAGTACGAGAATACATTCATGATGTATTTGCCGCGTCTTTGCGAACACTGTCTCAACCCGGCGTGCTCGGCGTCGTGCCCCTCGGGCGCGATCTACAAGCGCGAAGAAGACGGTATCGTGCTGATCGACCAGGAAAAATGCCGCGGCTGGCGCATGTGCGTGTCGGGCTGTCCCTACAAGAAGATCTATTACAACTGGGAAAGCGGCAAATCCGAGAAATGCACCTTCTGCTATCCGCGTATCGAAAGCGGCCTGCCGACGGTCTGTTCGGAAACCTGCGTCGGACGCATCCGTTACCTGGGTGTGATGCTCTATGACGCCGACAAGATCGAAGAGGCGGCCTCGGTGGCCGGTGAAACCGATCTTTATGATGCGCAGTTGGG
The DNA here is from genome assembly GCF_041624275.1 of Shimia sp. Taxonomy (GTDB): domain Bacteria; phylum Pseudomonadota; class Alphaproteobacteria; order Rhodobacterales; family Rhodobacteraceae; genus Shimia. The sequence goes on along the minus strand of NZ_JBFJVE010000006.1, from coordinate 32,023 downwards.
CCTGTTCCTGGATCCGAACGATCCCGAAGTGCAGGCAGCCGCCGCCGAAGCCGGCGTTCCGGCTGACTGGATCGAATCGGCGAAAACCTCGCCGGTGTGGAAAATGGCGATGGACTGGAAGATTGCCTTCCCGCTGCATCCCGAATACCGCACCCTGCCGATGGTCTGGTACATCCCGCCGCTGTCGCCGATCCAGAACGCTGCCGAAGCCGGAAAGATCGCCGTCAAGGACGATATGCCCGACGTTCACAGCCTGCGGATCCCGGTGCGCTACCTTGCCAACATGCTGACTGCCGGCGACGAGGCCCCCGTGGTCACCGCGCTGGAGCGGATGCTGGCAATGCGTGGCTACATGCGCTCGAAAACCGTCGATGGTGTGGTTGACGAGGCGATCGCCTCGCGGGTCGGCCTGACCCCGCTCGAGATCGAGGACATGTACAAGATCATGTCGCTGGCCGATTACGAGGACCGTTTCGTGGTGCCGACGACGCACCGCGAGCACACCGAAGACGCGCTTGATCTGCGCGGCGGCTGCGGCTTCACCGACACCAATGGCTGCTCGACCGGCTCCAGCGGTGGCAAGCTGTTCGGTTCGCGCAAGATCGTGATCCCCGAGGAGGCGACCAAATGAGCCGCAGCTTCAAAGCCCTTTCGGCGCTGCTGTGCTATCCCAGCGTCGAACTGAAGGAAGCTGCCGGGGCGATCGGCGAAGTCCTGCGACAGGAGAACATCCTGTCGCCGGCCTCGGTCAGCGCCATCCAGCCGCTTCTTGACGATCTCGAGACCATGGACATCTACGAGCTTCAGGAACGCTATGTGATCCTGTTCGATCGCTCGCGGACCCTGTCGCTCAACCTGTTCGAACACGTTCACGGCGAAGGCCGTGAACGGGGCAGCGCGATGGTCGACCTTCTGGAAACCTATCGGGCGGGCGGCTATGACCTGACCTCGACCGAACTGCCGGATCACCTGCCGATCCTGCTGGAATTCCTCTCGACCCGTCCGCTGGACGAGGCCAAGGAGATCCTGCAGGACGCGGGCCATATCATCGCCGCGCTTGCCGAACGCCTGAACCGGCGCGAAAGCATCTATGCCGCGGTCATGGCGGGTCTGGCCGAGTTCGCCGAGATCTCCCAATCCGCAGAGATGGTGCAGGAGCTTCTGAGCGTGGCCGACGACGATCCCGAGGATCTACAGGCGCTGGACGACATCTGGGAAGAGGCCGAAGTGACCTTCGGACCCGATCCCAATGCCGGATGTCCGGTGAGCCAGGACATCATGGCCAAGATGGACCCCACCCCCCAATTCACGCAGCCAGGCCCACGCCCAGCTGTTGCCCACAAATAGGAGGCAACCATGCATCAGTTTCTTTACGGAACCCTTCCTTATATCGCGATCACGATCATGTTCCTGGGTGCGGTGGTGCGCTATGAGCGTGATCCCTACACCTGGAAATCCAGCTCGTCGCAGCTTTTGCGTCGCAAGCAGCTGATGTGGGGCTCGGTGCTGTTCCACTTCGGCGTTCTGGTGATTTTCCTCGGCCACTTCTTCGGCCTGTTGCTGCCGGTCGAGCTCTATGACGCGCTGGGCGTCGGTCACAGCCTGAAACAGGGCCTCGCGGCCGTTGGCGGCGGCATCGCCGGTCTGGCGGCGCTGGTCGGCGCGCTGATGCTGGCGCATCGCCGTTTTGCCGATCCGCGGGTGCGGGCGACCTCGAGCTTCGCCGACAACGCGATCATCGTGATCCTGGCGATCCAGCTGGCGCTCGGCCTGTTGACCGTGCCGCTCAGCCTGGCGCATATGGACGGTCACGAGATGGTCAAGCTGATGGCCTGGGCCAACGGCATCGTGACCTTCGACTCGGCCGCAGCCAGCCACATCGCCGATGCCGCGCTGGTGTTCAAGCTGCACATCTTCCTGGGTCTGGTGATCTTCATCCTGGTGCCGTTCACCCGCCTGGTGCACATCGCCTCGGCGCCGGTGCGCTACCTGTGGCGTCCCGGCTATCAGGTTGTGCGGTCGCGCAAGGGCAAGAAGGCCTGAGCCGATGAAAGGTACACCACTTTTCCCAGATGTGGTTGTCAACGGTAAGACAATCCCCTCGGCAGATATTGCTGCCGAGGCCCAAAACCACGAAGCCCCCAAGACCAAACCCGGACTGGCCTGGAAGGCCGCCGCCCGGGCCCTGGTGGTCAAGGAGCTTCTGCTCAGCGGCGCCAATGAAGCCGGTATCGAGGCGGCCCCCGAACTGCGTGGTCCGGGCAAGCGCGAAACCGCGGACGAGGCGCTGATCCGGGCCTTTCTCGAACGCGAGATGCAGCTCGAGCCGATCACCGAGGCCGCATGTCGGGAGGTCTATGAAAGCCGCCCCGAGGGTGCCAAGGAAGCGGCTTATGACGATGTGGTGCGCGACATCCATGATTGGCTGGAGCGCAAGGAATGGGCCCGCGCGGCCCAGGCCTTTGTTGCCGATCTGGTGGAGAAAGCCGAGATCACCGGCGTCGACATGACCCCGTCGGCGGCCGAAAAAGAGATGCTCCAGCAGGCTGGATGATCTCTGATCTGAAAACAGGCAAGCCCGGCGCGCCCCTTTGCGGTGCGCCGGGCTTGCACCTTTCGGGGCAAGGCGGCACTGTCGCGGCATGAATGACACGTCCCATCCCGCGCGTTTCCGCCTGCGACTGGTGTTCGGACCCGAAGACTGGATGGGGCCGGGCAAGGCGGAGCTTCTCGAACATATCGCGGCCACCGGCTCGATCTCGGCCGCCGGCCGGGCAATGGGCATGAGCTACAAGCGCGCCTGGCAGCTGGTCGAGACCATGAACGGCATGTTTCGCGACCCGTTGGTGCAAAGTTCGCGCGGCGGCGCCAGGGGCGGCGGCGCGGTGGTGACAGAGACCGGGCAGGCGGTGCTGGCCGAGTTCCGGGCGCTGGAAGAGAAGGCCCGGAGCGCAGGGGCCGAGCACATTGAAAAGCTTCAGCAAATGCTGATCGATATTCCCGATGGGAAATAACGCTTGCCGGGGCGGGGAGGGCAGCGTTATATCCGTTGGGATATTTCGCTTTCGAGGGCGGCCATGATCCGGCAATTGCTGAAATCCTGCGCGCGCACCGGCTGTTTGCTGGCGCTGCTGCTGCTGCCGTTCGGGGCCTTTGCCGACACGCTCACGGTCTTTGCCGCCGCCAGCCTGAAAACCGCGCTGGACACCATCGGCGCCGATTTCACCGAGGCCACCGGCCATCGGCTGCGCATCTCCTATGCCGGCTCTTCGGCGCTGGCGCGCCAGATCCAGCTTGGTGCCCCGGCTGATGTGTTTGTCTCGGCCAATATCGCCTGGATGGACCTGCTTGCCGCTGACGGGCTTCTGGCCGACGACAGCCGCTTTGATCTGGCCTCCAACGCATTGGTGGTGATTGCACCCCGCGCGGCGCCCCGGCCCCAGCCCCTGTCCCTGACAGAGCCCGGTGCCTTTGCCGCGCGGCTGGGCGACGGGCCGCTGGCCATGGCCATGGTGCGCGCCGTGCCGGCCGGGATCTATGGCAAAGAGGCGCTGGGCCATATTGGGCTGTGGCCCGAGATCGCCCACCGCGTTGCCCAGACCGACAACGTGCGCGCCGCGCTGGCGCTGGTGGCCGCCGGCGAGGCGCCGCTGGGCATCGTCTATCACTCGGACGCCTTGGCCGAGGAAACGGTTGTCGTGGTCGCGGAAATCCCGCCCGACAGCCATGCGCCGATCACCTATCCCGCCGCTGCCGTGGCAGAGGGCAACAGGGCGCTCGCTGCGCAGTTCCTCGACTTTCTGAAAACCCCAGCCGCCCGGAAAATCCTGACGGATCAGGGCTTTCTACGGGTGATGCCCGATGATTGACTGGCTTGGCCCCGAGGAATGGCAGGCGGTGGCGCTGTCGCTCAAGGTGTCGTTCTGGGCGACGCTGCTGGCCCTGCCGCTGGGGCTGCTGGTCGCCTATGCGCTGGCGCGCTGGCGCTTTCCGGGCAAGCAGGTGCTCAACGGCATCGTGCATCTGCCATTGATCCTGCCGCCGGTTGTCACCGGCTATCTGTTGTTGATGACCTTCGGAACACGCGGCCCGATTGGCAGTCTTTTGCAGGAACTCGGCATCGTCTTTGCCTTCCGCTGGAGCGGCGCTGCGCTGGCCGCCGGGGTGATGGCCTTTCCGCTGATGGTGCGTGCCATGCGCCTGTCGCTCGAGGCGGTCGACGGGCGGCTGGAACAGGCCGCCGCGACACTGGGCGCCTCGCGGCTCTGGGTCTTCGTCACCGTGACCCTGCCGCTGATCCTGCCCGGCATCCTCACCGGCACGGTGCTGGCCTTTGCCAAGGCGATGGGCGAGTTCGGCGCCACCATCACCTTTGTCTCCAACATTCCCGGCCAGACCCAGACCCTGCCCTCGGCGATCTACGGCTTTCTTCAGGTGCCCGGCGGCGAGGCCTCGGCGCTGCGGCTGGTGCTGGTCTCGGTCGCCGTCGCGATGTCGGCGCTGGTGCTCTCCGAGGTTCTGGCGCGGCGGCTGGCGCGGCGCCTGGGGGGGGAATGATGCTTTCGCTGGCCATTCAGCACAGGTTCGAAGGCTTCGACCTTGACGTGGAATTCACCGCGCCGCCGGGGCTGACGGTGCTGTTCGGCCCCTCGGGCTCGGGCAAGACGGCGGTCATCAACGCCGTCGCCGGGCTGCTGCGCCCCGCGGCCGAGCGCATAGCCGTCAACGGCACGGTGCTGAGCGACAGCGCCGCCGGGCTCTGGCTGCCGCCGCATCGCCGCCGCCTGGGCTATGTGTTTCAGGACAGCCGCCTGTTTCCGCATCTCACCGTGCGCCAGAACCTGCGCTATGGCCAGCGGTTCGCGCCGCGCAACGCGCCGCGCGAAGACCTGTCGCGGGTGGTCGAGATGCTCGGCATCGCTGCCCTGCTCGAGCGGCGACCGGCGCGGCTCTCGGGCGGCGAAAAACAACGCGTCGCCATTGGCCGCGCGCTTCTGGCGAGCCCGCGGCTGATCCTTGCCGATGAACCCCTGGCGGCGCTCGACGGGGCGCGCAAGTCCGAGATCCTGCCCTATTTCGAGCGGCTGCGCGACGAGAGCGGGATTCCGGTGCTTTATGTCACCCATTCCCCGGCCGAGGTGGCGCGGCTGGCGACCACCGTGGTGGCGCTCGAGGCGGGGCGGGTGGCGCGTCAGGGCCCGGCGGTGGAGGTGCTGGGCGATCCGATGTTCACCCCCTCGGGGGTGCGCGCCGTCGGGGCGGTGATCGAGGCCCGGGTTGCGGCGCATCACGACGACGGGCTCAGCGAATTGCGGGCCGGCGCGGCGCGGCTCTACCTGCCGCGCGTGGCGCAGGACATTGGTGCGGCGCTGCGGGTTCGCATCGCGGCGCAGGACGTGATGCTGTCGTTGCAGGAACCCAGCGGCGTCTCGGCGCTGAACATCCTCAAGGGGCGTATCGACCGGGTGCGCGCAGGCGAGGGGCCCGGCGCCATCGTGTCGCTGGACACCGAGGCCGGGCGGGTGCTGGCCCGGGTGACGCGGCGCTCGGTCGCGGCCATGGGGCTGGCGCCGGGGCTCGAGCTTTACGGCGTGGTCAAGACGGTGTCGATCGCGCCGCAGGACGCGGGTGGTTAACGCTTGCGGATCAGGTAGATGTCCATGATCCAGCCATGCTCTTCGCGTGCCTTGGCGCGGGTCTCGACGATGGTCTCGCCGATCTCGTACAATGGCCCCGAAAGCAGGATCTGGTCGGGCATGCCGACATAGGCGCCCCACCAGATGTCATAATCCCGCGCCTCGAGGCTCTGGAACGAGGTCTCGCCGTCGAGCATCACCGCGACCGTGTCGACGCCCTCGGGCCAGCCATGCTCGCGCAGCCTGCGCCCGGTGGTGATCATCACCGGCGCCCCAAGCCCGTTCAGCGGAATCGCATGGGCGGCGGTCAGCATCTGCAGGCTGGTGATGCCGGGGACCACCTTGACCGCGATGTCGAATTCCTGCGCCAAGAGCCGGTCGGCAATGCGCAGCGTGCTGTCATAGAGCGAGGGATCGCCCCAGACCATCAGCGCCACATGGCCGTCCTCGGGCGCATGTTCGGTCATCAGCCGGCCCCAGATCGCCGCCAGCGCATTGTGCCAGGTGTTGACCCCGTCAAGGTATTTCGGCGTCGAAGCGTCGCGCACCGGATAGTCGAACTCGACGATCCGGGGGCCGGGTTTCAGGATGTCGCGGGCAATCATCCGGCGCAGGTCGGCGAGCTCGGTCTTGGCTTCGCCCTTGCGCGGCAAGAGGATCACATCGGCGTTTTCCAGCACCCGGATGGCCTGAAGCGTGAGGTGCTCGGGGTTGCCGGAGCCGATGCCGACAAGGGAGAGCTGGATCATTTGAGGCCTCCGGCGGGAGTATTTGGTGCAAGATGAAGCGCGGCGGTGTCGGGGGGGGGGGCGGTGTCGGGGCGGCGGGGTTACGGGCTTTCGGCCAGTTCGCCGAACAGGATGATGCCGGGGGCGGCAGAGATGTCTTCCGACAGCTGCCTGGCCAGGGCTTCCATGGTGGTGCGTTGCAGGGTCTGTTCGGGGTGGCTGACATTCTCGGCCAGCAGCGCCGGGCAGTCGCGGCGCAGCCCGGTTTCGAACAGTTTTTCGGCCAGCGCCGGAAAGGTGCGCTTGGGCATGAACAGCACCGTGGTGGCGCCGGGGTCGGCCAGCGATTGCAGGTGCAGATCGCCGGGCAGGGCGCCGGCCACGTCATGGCCGGTGACAAACTGCACCCGGCGCGCCACCAGGCGGCGAGTCAGCGGGATCCGGGCGGCGGCGGCGGCGGCGCAGGCCGAGGTCACGCCGGGGATCACCTCGAAGTCGATGCCGGCCTCGCCGAGGGCGGTGATTTCCTCTTCGAGGCGGCCGAAGATGCCGGCGTCGCCGGATTTCAGCCGCACCACCCGGGCGCCGGTCTTGGCGTAATCCACCAACAGGCGGCTGACGTGGTCCTGTTTCGGCGAGGGGCGGCCGGCGCGTTTGCCGACCCCGACGAGGTCGGCATCGGGCCCGGCATGTTCCAGGATCGGCCCCGAGGACAGGTCGTCGAAGAGGATGGCGTCGGCCTTTTTCAGCCGGTCGACTGCCTTCAGGGTCAGGAGCTCGGGATCACCCGGCCCCGAGCTGACGAAACTGACAAAACCGCTCATGTGCTGGCCTCTGCTATCATGTGGAAGAAGGTGCCCGTGGTGTGATCGCGCACCGAGCCGGTCTCGGGAACCGGGTTGCCATCGGCGTCGGCGACCTGCGCCAGCGGCGCGTCGGGCTCTTCGAGGATGGTGGAATAGTGGAACTCGTGGCCGCGCAGGCGGGCGCCGGCGTCGAAACCCGGCATCGGCGCCAGCAGCGTGGCCTGCCGGTAGCCGAGGTGGAACTTGCGTTTCTCGTAGGAGGTGACGAGGCCCAGAAGCCCGGCCATCCGGTGGCGGGTGCCGTCCTTGTCGATCAGCGCCTGCCCGAGCGCCATGTAGCCGCCGCATTCGCCATGCACCGGCCTGGTCCTTGCATGGTTGCGCAGGCCCTCGAGATAGGTCGCGGCCGCCGCCAGACGCCCGGCATGCAGCTCGGGGTAGCCGCCCGGCAGCCAGACCAGATCGGCGCTGGGGTCGGGGGCCTGATCGGCCAGCGGCGAAAACGGCAGGATCTCGGCGCCGGCATCGCGCCAGCCGGTCAGAAGATGCGGATAGGTGAAGCTGAAGGCGGCGTCGCGCGCCAGGGCGATGCGCTGCGCCGGGGGCGGGGGCAGCGGGCCGTCGGCGGCGGCGCCGGCCTTTGCGGCCGACTTGAGCGCCGCGAGGTCGACGTGATCGCGCAGGAATTTCGCATAGCCGCTGATCGCCGCTTCGAGATCGGGGTGTTCCACCGCCTGGATCAGGCCCAGATGCCGCTCGGGCAGGGCAAGGTCGCCGCGGCGCGGCAAGACACCCAGCACCTTGACGCCGGCGTGCTCCATGCCGAGGCGGGCGAGCCTTTCGTGACGCGGCGAGGCGCAGCGGTTGAGGATCACCCCGGCAAATGGCAGATCCGGATTGTACTGGCGGAACCCCAGCGCGGTGGCGGCGGCCGATTGCGCCTGGCCGCCCACATCGATCACCAGCACCACCGGCCAGCCCATCTTCAGCGCCGTTTCCGCCGAAGAGCCAAAGCCGCTTTCGCCGCGCGTGGCGACCCCGTCGAACAGGCCCATCGAGCCTTCGGCGACGATGATGTCGGCGCCCGCCGACTGCCGCGAGATGCCGCCGATCAGCGCCTCGGGCATGGCCCAGCTGTCGATATTGAACGAGGGCCGCCGCGCGGCGGCCATGTGGAAGGCCGGGTCGATGTAATCGGGGCCAGATTTATAGGGCTGCACCGCCAGCCCGTCCTCGGCCAGGGCGCGCAGCAGGCCCAGCATCACCGTGGTCTTGCCGGTGCCCGAGGAGGGGGCCGAGATCAGCAGGCCGGGGGCTGGGGTCATCACGTCATGTCCTCTTGCAAAGGGTATTTGCAAAGGCCTGCACTGCAAGTCTCAGTCATCGCCGTGGCTCCAGCTCGACCAGGGGCTGTCGGCGCTCTGCGGCCGGTAGCGGCGGTCGTATTCGCTGGCATAGAGGCAGCTTTCGTCAAAGCCGGTCCCGGCCAGCGCCGGCCCCACAAGGATCAGCGCGGTGCGGGTGATGTTCTCGGTCACATCACGCTTCAGGGCCGCCAGCGTGCTGCGGATCACCTGCTGGTCGGGCCAGCTGGCGCGGTAGACCACCGCCACCGGGCAATCGCCGCCATAGGCCGGGGTGAGATCGGCGACCACCGCGTCGAGATTGCCGATCGACAGGTGGATCGCCAGGGTCGCGCCGGTGGCGGCGAAATTGGTCAGGCTTTCGCCCTCGGGCATGCTGGATGCGCGCCCCGGGGTGCGGGTCAGCACCACCGATTGCGCCAGGCCCGGCAGGGTCAGCTCGGTCTGCAGCGCCGCCGCCGCAGCGGCAAAGCTGGGCACGCCGGGGGTGACCGAAACCGCGATGCCCTCGGCGCGCAGGCGGCGGATCTGCTCGCCCATTGCCGACCACACCGAGAGATCGCCGGAATGCAGCCGCGCCACGTCCTGTCCCGCCGCCTCGGCCGCCTTGCATTCGGCGATGATCGCGTCGAGATCGAGCGGCGCGGTGTTGACGATGCGGGCGCCCTCGGGGCAATGCGACAAGAGCGCCTCGGGCACCAGCGAGCCGGCATAGAGGCAGACCTTGCAGGCCGCGATCAGGTCGCGCCCGCGCAGGGTGATGAGGTCGGCGGCGCCGGGGCCGGCACCGATGAAATGCACGGTCATCTGCCATGTCCTTTTGCAATGGCACAGGTCGCCATCCGGTCGGGCGAAACCATCCTGTGCGTGACCAGTTCGGCTTGTGGCCCAGCTGCGGCCAGAGCGCAAGCCTCGGCCACGCTTCCGGTGCCGCGATGGGTCTGGCTGACCTCGGATCGGGTCAGGGTTTCGGCGTTTTCAAGCGCGGTTGCGGCGATTGTGATCACCGGCAGGGCCAATTCCTTGGCAAGGGCGCGGAACGCCTGTGCCTGTGCCTTGTCTTCCGGGGTTGCCAGGGCATCGACATCGGCGACCCCTGTGGCCTGAAAGGCGGCCTGCAACGAGGCTTTGGTGGCCGCGCCGCGAAATCCGAAACCGGCGACGATCACCTGACCACGCTCCACTGCACGATGGGATAGGCCGATTTCCAGCCGCGCTTGCGCCCCAGCGGCTTGGACTGCGCCAGTTCGATGCGCAGCATCTCGCCGCCCTTGTCGGCCTGCCAATTGGCCAGCAGCACCTCGGCCTCGAGCGTCACCGCATTGGCCACCAGCCGCGCGCCCTCGGGCATCGCCTGCCAGACCACCTCCAGCATTTCGGCGCTGATGCCGCCGCCGATGAACACCGCGTCGGGCGCGCGCAGCCCGTCCAGCGCATCGGGCGCGGCCCCGGTGACCACGTTCAATCGCGGCACTCCAAGGTCTGCCGCATTGGCGCGAATACGTGTCGCGCGCTCGGGGTTGATTTCGACCGTGCTGGCGCTGTTCTCGGGATGGGCCCAGAGCCACTCGATGGCGATCGAGCCCGAGCCGCCGCCGATGTCCCAGAGGTGTTCGCCGGGCCGTGGCGCCAGCGCCGAGAGGGTCAGCGCGCGCACCGGGCGTTTGGTGATCTGGCCGTCATTGTCGAAAAGAGCGTCGGGCCGCCCCGAGGCCAGCGGGATCACGGGCCCATCGCCGGCGACGTCGATGCCGACCGAGACCGGATGCGCGATGTCTTCGGGGAGGGGGTCACAGGCGGCAAAGCTGCGCCGTCTTTCGCGCGGTCCGCCGAGGGCCTCGAGCACGTGCAGCCGGCTCGCGCCGAAGCCCGCCCCCTGAAGCCAAGCCGCCAGGTCGCGCAGCGCCGCGCCGTCGCGCAGGGTCGCCAGCAGGCGGGCGCTGTCGAAGAGATGCGGGCGCAATTGTGCAAAGGGCGCCGCGTGCAGGCCGAAACAGGGGGTCTTTTCCAAGGGCCAACCCAGAGCCGCCGCCGCCAGCGACATGGTCGAAGGGGCGGGCAGGGCACGCCATTCGGCGGGCGCGAGATGGCGCGCCATCACCGCGCCGGCACCGAACCAGAAGGGGTCGCCCGAGGCCAGCATCACCACCCGCCGGCCACGATGCGACAGCAGCGCCGGGATACCCTCGGCAAAGGGCACCGGCCAGGTCACGGTCTCGGCGGTGAGATCCGGCAGCAGCGCCAGATGCCGGGCCGCGCCGAAGACGATTTCCGCCTCTTTCAGCGCCGCGTGGCTTGCGGGCGGCAGCCCATCCGGTCCATCTTCGCCGAGACCGACGATGGTCAGCCACGGCCCGCCCGGCGGGCCCTGCAACGGAGTTTCAGACATGCAGGCCAACCTCCTTGTTCTTGGCGGCACCACCGAGGCCAGCGCCCTGGCGCGGGCCCTGGCGACGCGCGGGGTCAGGGCGACGTTTTCCTATGCCGGGCGCGTCGAGACCCCGCGCCCGCAGCCGATCCCGCACCGGGTCGGAGGGTTCGGAGGGGTCGCGGGGCTGGCCCGCTATCTGGTCGAGCATAACATCAGCCATGTGGTGGATGCCACGCACCCTTTTGCCGCGCAGATGAGCTGGAACGCGCATCACGCCTGCCGCGATACCGGCGTGCCTCTGGTGGCGCTGACCCGGCCACCCTGGAAGGCCGCAGAGGGTGATGACTGGTGCCATGTGCCGGATGTCGAGGCTGCCGTGGCGGCTTTGGAGGGAGAGCCGAAAACCGTCATGCTGGCCTTGGGGCGCCTGCATATGGAGGCTTTTGCCGCCCAGCCCCAGCATCATTATGTGCTGCGTCTGGTCGATGCGCCGAAAACCCCGCCGGCGTTGCCGAGGTATCAGGTGGTGGTGGCGCGCGGCCCCTTCAATGTTGCCGATGACACGGCGCTGTTCCGGGCCCATGGCGTGGAACTGGTGGTCTGCAAGAATGCCGGCGGCGCCGGCGCCGAGGCCAAGCTGCACGCCGCGCGCGACCTTGGCTTGCCGGTGGTGATGATCGACCGGCCGCAACTGCCGCAACGTGATATTGCCGAGAGCGTCGCGGCGGTGTTCGACTGGCTGGATCAGCATTGACGCAGGTTTACGCCCGGCCCCGGGGGGCGGGTGCAGGCGCGAACCGGATCGCAGGCGATCCGGTCTCATCTATTGATCCACCGAGCGCGGCGTGTAGACCAGCGGTGCGCCGTCGCGGGCGATGATCCGGGTCCGGGACGAGCCCAGCAGCACCACGGTGCGCATGTCGGCCATGTCCTCGGTGACCTGGCTCAGCGGCACGATGCGGATGCTCTGGTCGGGGCGCGACACGTTGCGGGCAAAGATCATCGGCCGATCGTCGCCGCAGGCCTCCTGCAGCGCCTTCACCGCCTTGCCGAAGCCCTCGGGGCGCGATTTGGAGCGCGGGTTGTAGAAAGCCATGGCGAAATCGGCCTCGGCCGCCAGACGCAGGCGCTTTTCGATCAGCGCCCAGGGTTTCATGTTGTCGGAAAGGTTGATGGCGCAGAAATCATGGCCCAGCGGCGCGCCGCAGGCCGCCGCCGCCGCCAGCATCGCGGTGATGCCGGGCAGCACGCGAATGTCGAGGTCACGCCAGGCCGCATCGCCATGCTCCACCGCCTCGAGCACGGCCGCCGCCATGGCAAACACCCCCGGATCGCCCGAAGACACCACCACCACGCGCCGGCCTTGGCTGGCCATCTCCAGCGCATGGCGCGAGCGGTCGATCTCGACCCGGTTGTCGCTGGCATGCAGGGTCAGCCCGTCGCGCGGCGCAATGCGCGCCACATAGGGGATATAGCCGACCACATCCGTGGCCTCGGCCAGAACGCCATCGACCTCGGGGGTGACCAGCGCGTCGTCGCCGGGCCCGAGACCGACAATGGCAAGCCAGCCGCTCATGGCCGCCGCCCCTGGCCATGGACCACGATGATCGAGAAATAGGGCGTCACCTTGTCGGTCATTTCCGACAGTCTGGTGACGCTCTGGTTGGGCATGGTGGCGAACTGCACGATCCAGGCGTCGTCGTATTTGCCGGCCACCTTCAGCGCCCGCACCACCTTGTCGAAATTGCGCCCGATCTTCATCACCACCAGCGCGTCGGTGTCGTCCATGTGGCGCACGAGATCCTTTTCCTCGAGCGTGCCCATCAGCACCGTCAGCACATCATCGCCCCAGGTGATCGGCGCGCCGGTGGCGGTCCAGGCGCCGCTCATGCCGGTGATCGCCGGCAGCACCTCGACATCGACCAGATGGTTGAGGCGGGTGTAGAGATGCATGAACGAGCCGTAAAAGAACGGATCGCCCTCGCAGAGCACCACCACATCCTCGCCCGCCTCGGCCAGCGAGCGCAGATGATGCGAGACCTCGGCATAGAAGGCCGAGAGCAATTCGTTGTAGCGCGGGTCGGTGACCGGAATTTCCGTGGTCACCGGGTATTCCATCGGGAACTCGACCGCGCCCTCGGGCAGCAGCCCGTCGACCATCTTGCGCGCCTGCCCGGTGCGGCCCTTCTTGCGGAAATAGGCCACATGTCTGGCGCCGGTCAGCAGGCGGTGCGCCTTGACGGTCATCAGGTCGGGATCGCCGGGTCCGAGGCCCAGCCCGTAAATCTTGCCGATGCTCATGGGGCTCATTCCTTGCGGCTGGCGATGGCGTTGATGGCGGCGACGGTCATCGCCGAACCGCCGAGGCGTCCCTCGACGATCATGCAGGGCACCGGCTGATCGGCCCAGAGCGCATCCTTGCTTTCGCGCGCGCCGACAAAGCCGACCGGGCAGCCGATGATCGCCGCCGGGCGCGGGCAGTCGGGGTCTTCCAGCATGTTCAGCAAGTGAAACAAAGCAGTGGGTGCGTTGCCGATGGCGACGATGGAGCCGCCAAGGCGGTCGCGCCAATGTTCCAGCGCCGCCGCCGAGCGGGTGTTGCCGATTTCGGCCGCCAGCGCGTGGATGCCCTCGGCGTGCAGGGTGCAGATCACCTCGTTGTCGGCGGGCAGGCGCGGGCGGGTCACCCCTTCGGAGACCATGCGCGCATCGCAGAAGATCGGCGCGCCCGCTTCCATGGCGGCGCGGGCGGCGGCGACCATGCCGGGGGTGAATTTCACATGTTTTTCCAGCCCGACCATGCCGGCGGCATGGATCATGCGCACCACGACCTGCTCTTCGTCCTTGTCAAAGGTGGCCAGTTCGGCCTCGCGCCGGATGGTGGCAAAGCTCTCGTCATAGATCGCCTGGCCATTCTTTTCGTATTCATACGGCATCAACAGTCTCCGATGCGGTCGGTAAGTGTGTCGGGGGCAAGCCCGCTCAGTTGCGGCTCGTCCCATGGAAGCCCGTTGCGGACAAGATCAAAAGCGCCGTTTCGCCCCACCAAAGTGGTGCGGCATTTGCGGGGATGCGCGCAGCCCTTGGCGCAGCCCGAGACATGCAGCGGGCCGGAAATGCGCCGGGCCAGCTTTCGCGCCAGATCGCGCGTGTCGACGCTGGCAGCCGTGCAGTAGGGCGCGCCGGGACAGGCGTTGATCTGCAGCAGCGGGTCATCGGCGTCGGTGATGAAGTCGCAGGATGTCACCGGCGCGGCCTTTTCCAGCAGAAACAGCCGCCAGGGCGTGACCCGGATCGCCTTGGCGCCGCTATCCTGCAGAAGTTGGCGCATGGCGCGGGCCTCGATCTGGCCAAAGGCGGCGCCATAGATGTGATGTGCGCCCGCCGCGCCCGGCACCAGACCTTTTGCCTGGGTCGCCGGCGCGGTGCTGGTCCAATCCGCCGGCAGCGTGGCTTTGGTCAGGTGCAACGCCATCCGGCGGCTGGCGGTGCCGCCGGTTTGCACAAACCATTCTGCCATCTCCAGAGCCGCCTGCACGGCGGTGTCCCGGCTCACGGGGCGCCCCAAAGCGGCGCCATCCGCGCGCAGGATCAAGCCGCTGCTTGCATCTCGTTCGAAGCGGAAATCGGCGGAATTGCCCTGCAGCATCGGTGCCGGTCCGGCATCCACCGCAAAGCCCATCTTGGCAGGCAGCGCAGGCAGGTCGGGCAGGCGCCGCACCAGCTGCTCGGCGATCGCAGAACTGTCGTCTCCGGCCTGCCACAGCGGCGTCATCAGGATATTGCGGCGGCCTTCCAGCTCGGGGTCATCCTGCAAAAGCTCCAGCGCCGCCAGTTCCTGCAACAGCGCCTCGTGATCCTTTTCGTCCACGCCCCGGATCTGCAGATTCGCCCGGCTGGTGAGGTCGATCAGCCCCGAGCCGAAGCGCGTCGCCAGATCGCAGAGGCCCAGCATCTGGCTGCGCTCGAGCCGCGCCATCATGGGGCGCACCCGCACCACCAGCCCGTCGCCCGACATCATCGGACGGTGGGCACCGGGGCACCAGCCCTTGGCCTCGGGGCGGCTCATGACAGGCGCTCCAGATCGGACAGGATCGAATTGCGGCGCGTGGTCCAGAGGCCGGCCTCGTAAAGCGCGGCGAAACGCGCCCGCATGGCGGCCAGCGCCTGCGGGTTCTCGGCCTCGAGAAAGGCCAGAATGTCCTCATCGCCCAAGGTCGCGTCGTGATAGGCATCAAACAGCTGCGGCGGTACCGCGCCCGCAAGATGGGCGAACTGCGCCATGTGATCCAGCGTCGCGGCAATCTCGGCGCCGCCCCGGAACCCGTGCCGCATCATTCCCGCCAGCCAGTCGGGATTGGTGGCGCGGGCATGCACCACGCGGGCGATCTCTTCGCCAAGGCTGCGCGCGCGCGGGGTTTCGGGGTTGGTGTTGTCGACGTGGTAAAGCGCTGCCGCCTTGCCGCCCGTCATCTTCTGCGCGGCGGCAAACCCCGCCTCATGCGCGGCATAGTCGCTGGCCAGCAACAGGTCGGTCTCGGGCAGGTCCTGAAGATGCACGAAACTGTCGGCCTCAAAGACCCGCGCCGCGATGCCCTCGGCGTCGCGCCGGGGCGTGTCGCCATCCAGCGCAAACGAAGACGCCGCGAGCCAGGCCCGGCCTGCCGCCGCGCGCCCTTCGTCGCTGTAATCTTCAAGGCTGTGGCCCATGCCCAGCCCATAGCTGCCCGGCGCGGGGCCATAGACGCGCGGTGCGCTCACGCGGCCCACAAAAGGGTTCCAATCCGCCGCCTCGTCGCGCGTCGCCAGCGCCTTGATGGCCTGGGTGTAAAGCGCCGACAGGGTCGGGAACACGTCGCGGAACAGGCCCGAGACCCGCAGGGTGACGTCGATGCGGGGGCGCTCGAGCATGGCGATGGGCAGGATCTCGACGCCCGACACCCGCTCGCTGCCCTCGTCCCAGACCGGCTTGGCCCCCAGCAGATGCAGCGCCATGGCAAATTCCTCGCCGGCGGTGCGCATGGTCGCCGATCCCCAGAGGTCGACGATCAGGTTTTTCGGATAGTCACCTTCGTCCTGCAAATGCCTGCGCACCAGTTCCTCGGCCAGTTTCACCCCCTGCGCATAGGCGGCGCGCGAGGGCACCGAACGGGGATCGGTGGTGAAGAGGTTGCGCCCCGTGGGCAAGACGTCCTTGCGTCCGCGATAGGGCGAGCCCGAGGGGCCGGCCTCGATCCGCTGACCCGCCAGCGCGGCGATCAGGGCGTCGCGTTCGGCCTGCGCCGAAGGGGCGGCGTCAAAGCTGCCCGCCACTTCGGGCACGCGGCCGAAGACATGCAGCCCGTCGCCGAACTGGCTTTCCTTGATGTCGCAGACGAAAGTGTCGATGCGGGTGATGGTTTCGGCCAGCGAGGTGGCTTCGGCCAGTCCCAGCTCTTCGGCCAGCCCCAGCGCCTGTGCCTCGTCGCCGATGTCGGCTTGCAGCCGGTCGCGGCGCTTGGGGTCGAGCCCGTCGGCATTGGAGAACTCGTCGAGCAGGCTTTCCAGCCGCGCAAATCGCTGCGGCGTGGCGCTGGCCTTCAGGGGCGGCGGCACATGGCCGAGGGTCAGCGCGCCGATGCGCCGTTTGGCCTGCGCCGCTTCGCCGGGGTCGTTGACGATGAAAGGGTAGATCAGCGGCAGGTCGCCGATCAGCGCCTCGGGCCAGCAGCTGTCGGACAGGGCCACCGATTTGCCCGGCAGCCACTCGAGCGTGCCATGGGCGCCGACATGCACCAAGGCATGGGCGGCAAAGCCCTGACGCAGCCAGAGATAGAAGGCGACATAGGCGTGGCGCGGGGTGCGGGTAAGGTCGTGGTATTCGTCGTCGCGCGCCTCGGGCGTGCCGCGTTCGGGTTGCAGGGCGACCAGCGCATTGCCGCGCTTGGTGGCGGCAAAGTGAAAGGCGCCATCGCGGCAGGCCGGGTCGCTCTCGGGGGCGCCCCAGGCCTTGGTCAGATCGCTCCGCAGGGCGCCGGGCAGGGTGGCCAGCGCGGCCTGGTAGTTGTCCAAAGACCACTCGATGGTTTCGGAAAGCAACGCTTGGGACAAGTCGCCCCGGACCGGCAGGTCCGGATCGCAGCCGACCCGCCCCTCGGGACGGGCGCGATCCTCGGTTTTGTATCCGGCGCCCGCCATGTCCTCCAGCATCGCTTCGACGCTGGCCAGCGGGTCGAGGCCGACGGCATGGGCCATGTTCCAGTCGCGCCCCGGATAGGTCGAGAGCACCAGGGCCACGCGCTTGTCGGCCGGTGCGGTCGCGGCCAGCCGCAGCCAGCCATCGACATGGTCGACGATGGCGGCGATGCGTTCGCCGCGCGGGCAATGCGCGGTGCGGGCAAATTCCAGCGCCGCATCGCGCGCGCCGCTTTCCTTGAACGAGGCCACCCCGGCGAACAGCCGCCCGTCGACCTCGGGCAGCACCACATGCATCGCCAAATCCGCCGGCGACAGCCCGCGTTCGGCCTCGGCCCAGGCCTGTT
This sequence comes from Shimia sp., assembly GCF_041624275.1. Taxonomy (GTDB): domain Bacteria; phylum Pseudomonadota; class Alphaproteobacteria; order Rhodobacterales; family Rhodobacteraceae; genus Shimia. The sequence goes on along the minus strand of NZ_JBFJVE010000006.1, from coordinate 14,597 downwards.
CGCTGCTGGTCGCCAGCGCCACCTGGAACACCGGCACCCCGGTGGCATCAAGCGGTGATACGCCGTCCTTGCCCTTGCCGGAAAAGGCCGTGGCATTGACCACCGCCGCCGGTTGCAGCGCGCGCAGGGTCTCGGCGACGAAGGCATGAGCGCCGGGGGCCTTCAGCGAGGGCGCAAACAGCCCGATGACGTCATAGCCGCGGGCGCGGAACGCCGTGAACAGCGCCTCGATGGGGGCCGTGTCCGCCGCCGTCAGATAGGCGCGGTAAAAGCTGAGCGCGATCAGAGGCCGGGCCGGGTCGCGCAGGTCTGCACCCGCGCAGACGCCGGTTTCCGGTGTCCATGCACCGAAGTCGGGCAGGGTCTTTTTGCCCGGCACCGGCCGCGCATAGAGCCCCGCCGCCAGCGCCAGCTGCGCCAGCGCCGCCTGCGCCGCGATGGCGCCGCCGGTGTCGCACAGATGGGTCAGCTGATGCAGGGTCGAGACCGGCAGGGTCGAGACCGCGTCGAGCCGCGCGTCCGGGCGCCCGTCGGCGGGCAGCACCGCCAGCGCGATGCCGCGTTCGCGGCACAGGCTCTCGATCTGCGAAATACCATAGGGCCAATAGGAGATGCCGCCGATCAGCCGGATCAGGATCGCCCGCGCGCCGACCAGCGTCTGCTCGATATAGGTGTCGACCGACAGCGGGTGTTTCAGCGCCGCGATATTGGCCAGCCGCAGGCTCGGCAGGTCGTCCCGGCCGCGATGCCAGCCTGCCGCGAAAGCCCCGAGGTCGGAATCCGAAAAGGACAACACCACCAGATCCGCCGGGCTCTGGCCCAGATCGGTGGGGGTGTCGGTCTCTTCCAACCCATGGCTTTCGCGAAACAGGACGTGCATTGCTGATTAGTCGACCAGCGCGGCGCGGATCGCTTCCTCGTTTACGTCATCATGTTCGGCAATCACGACCAGCCGGCCCCGGCGGCCCTCTTCGGGCTTCCACGGGCGGTCGAACTGGTGCCGCACCCGGGCGCCCACGGCCTGCACCAGCAGCCGCATCGGCTTGCCCGCGACGGCGGCATAGCCCTTGACCCGCAGGATGTTCTGGCTCTTGGCCAAGGCCTCGATCCGCGCCGCCAGTTCGGCCGGGTCGCTTTGCTCGGGCAGGTCGATGACGACGCTTTCGAAATCATCGTGTTCGTGGTCGTCATGGCCGTCGTGATGGCTGGGGCGGTTGTCCATGTCGTCTTCGGCGGCCGCCTCGAGCCCGAGGATCACCCGGGGATCAACCACGCCTTCGGCCACTTCCACCACCGGCAGCGCGCGCGGCGCCTCGGCGAGCACGATCTCCTTGGCCCTGGCGACGCCTTCGGGGCCGGCCAGATCGGGCTTGGTCAGCAGCACGATATCGGCGCAGGAGACCTGATCGGCGAAGACCTCGGACAGCGGTGTTTCATGGTCGAGGCTGTCATCGGCCTCGCGCTGGGCGTCGACGGCGGCGACATTGGCGGCAAAGCGGCCATCGGCCACGGCCTCGGCGTCGGCCAGGGCGATCACCCCGTCGACGGTGATCTTCGAGCGGATGTCCGGCCAGTCAAAGGCCTTCAGCAGCGGTTTCGGCAGCGCCAGCCCCGAGGTTTCGATGACGATATGCTCGGGGCGCGGCTCAAGCGCCATCAAGGCCTCGATGGTGGGGATGAAATCATCGGCCACGGTGCAGCAGATGCAGCCGTTGGCCAGTTCCATGATGTTCTCTTCGGGGCAATCGGGGATGGCGCAGGATTTCAGGATTTCGCCATCGACGCCGACATCGCCGAATTCATTGACCACCACGGCCAGCCGCTTGCCCTGCGGGTTCTGCATCAGGTTGCGGATCAGCGTGGTCTTGCCCGAGCCGAGAAAGCCGGTGATGACGGTGACGGGGAGTTTTTCGAGGCTGCTCATTCGGGGATCTCCAGAGGGGGAATGCGGGCGATACAGTTCTTGCGGAAGTGCACCGAACGCTCGCGCCAGGGCACCAGGCCATCTTGGGTGGCGGCATAGCGGGTCACCCCGTCCTGCACCAGTTCGGCGTCTTCGGGGCCGGTGAAATTGCCGTAGACATAGGTCCAGCGGGCGTCGCCGCCGCGCAGGGTGATCGAACAGCCGTGGTCGCAATTGGAAAAGCACTCGACCGGTGTCACTGTCACATTGGCCGGCAGCTCCGCGCCTTGCAGCGCGTCGAACAGCTGCGCGCCGGGGCGCGGGCCCTCGACGTCGGTCGGCTGCCCGGCGCGGCAGGTGGTGCAGATCAGCAGTTCGACAGGCGCATTTGCGTCAGTCATGATTTCTCGCCCTTTGCGGGACAGGGAAATGCGGGGAGGCCCAACAGGCGTGCCCGACACCGAAAACACCCCGTCCGGTTCACGTCTACTCGTCTGCTGGCAGGTCTCCCGGCTTGCGGATCTCAGCGCTCTTGGCGCTTTCGGTCACCCTGCCTTCCCGGAACTCCAGTGGCAGCGGGCGACCTTTCCGGTCACGGTCGCGGGGGCGGCTGCGCTTGCGGGGCCGGTCAAAACCCCGTATCGCATTCCCTATTCACCTGCCAAAGGCAGGCACCAGCGCGCCCAAGTGAGGCAGCAGGGTGGGTTTTGTCAAGCAGGAGAGTGGGCCTTGTTCACCGAATGTGCGCCGATATGACAGGTTCCGACCGGTGCTGGCCCAAAACCGGCCTTTGGGGTGCATCTTTCCGGGTGATGTTTCCGCTGGCCGCGCTCTGGGCGGCGCTGTGCATTGCCCTGTGGCACTGGGGGGCGGCGCTGTGGCCGAATCTCGCGCTGTCGCGGAACTGGCATATCCACGAGATGACCTTTGGTTTCGCCGGCGCGGCGGTGGCCGGCTACCTGCTGACCGCCTGCAGCAGCTGGACCGGACGGGCGCCGGTCTCGGGCGCGCCGCTGATGGGGCTCGCCGCGGCCTGGCTGGCGGTGCGGTTTGGGTTGCTGTGGCCGGATGCCGCGCCGCGATGGGGCGTGGCGGCTATGTCGCTGGCCTATTTCTGGAGCATCGCGGCGCTGCTGACGCATGAGGCCTATCGCGCCGGCAAGGGCTGGCGTCCTGTCTTCATCGGGTTCTGCCTTGGCGCCGGGGTGATCTCGGCGCTTTGGATCGGCGGCATCGTCGGGATCGGTGCCGCCGTGTCGGCGGTGCTGGGATTTGTCCTCTTGCTGAGCCTTGTCAGCCTGCGCATGGTGCCCGCCTTTCTGCAAAATGCCGCCAGCAAGCAGGGGCTGAGCTTTCGCACAGGCGCCAACTGGACCTTTCCGGCGCTGATCGCTGTCTTGCTGCTGTCCACGGGCCTGCAACTGGCGGGTTACCCGCAGGGGGCGGCCATCGGCTATGGTGCGGCGGGCATCGGCATGCTGGCCGAGATGCTGCGCTGGCCGCTGCGCCCGGCGCGCGGCGAGGCGCTGCTGGCGCTGCTGGTGCTGGGCTTTCTGTGGCTGCCCATCGGCCTGCTGATGCTTGGGGCGCATCTGGCGGGGGCGGCCGTTCCCGCCGCGGCGCCCGGCCATGCGCTGATGATGGGCGCCATGGGCGGGCTTATCATGGCGGTGTCGGCCCGCGCCTTTGCCCGTCGCACGGCCAGCGGATTGCGCGCCCGCCCCGGCATGGTGCCGGCCTTCCTGTTGCTGATGACCTCGGTGCCGCTGCGCCTGATGGGGCAACTTGACCTTGCCGCCGGCCTCTGGTGCGCCGGTTGGCTGCTTTATCTGGCGCTGATGCTGCCCCGGCTCAAAGGCCCGGTGCCGCGCCCGGTGTTCAGCGGCAATCGCACGCCTTAGGCTTTGCGCGTCGCCCCCGCCGCCCACGCACCCGGCCCAAACAGCCGTCTTGCCCTTCGGGTCGCGCTATGATTGGCTGCCCGCCGACCCACGCGATGCTCACGAGGCCCCCATGTCCGACACCGATCAGAACACCCGCCACGCGGAAAAGATGAAGAAAATCAAGGCGGCACGTGACCGCCTTATGGCCAGCAAGACCGAGGAGAAGGGCCTGATCATCGTCCATACCGGCCCCGGCAAGGGCAAGTCCTCGTCAGGCTTCGGCATGATCATGCGCTGCATCGCCCATGACATGCCGGTCGCGGTGGTGCAGTTCATCAAGGGCGCCATGGCCACCGGCGAGCGCGATTTCCTTGAGCAGCATTTCCCCGACGAGGTGAAATTCCACGTCTCGGGCGAAGGTTTCACCTGGGAGACCCAGGACCGGGCCCGCGACATTGCCAAGGCCGAGGCAGGATGGGAGCTGGCCAAAACCCTGATCCGCGATCCGGCCAACAGGTTCGTCATGCTGGACGAGATCAACATCGCCCTGCGCAACGATTATCTCGACATCGATGCGGTGGTGGATTTCCTGCTGAGCGAAAAACCCGAGATGACCCATGTGCTGCTGACCGGGCGCAACGCCAAGCCCGAGCTGATCGAAGCCGCCGATCTGGTCACCGAGATGACGCTGCTGAAACATCCCTTCCGCGACGGGATCAAGGCGCAGAAGGGGGTGGAGTTCTGATCGGGCTGACAGGCGCACAAGCGCCGGCCCCCTTGCCGGTCGCCCTGACGCGCCTGCCGGACCCGGCTTGACCCATGGGGCAAATGGCGCTGCGGATGTCGGTTTCGCGATTGAGGTGGCAGGGTGCTTCATGTCAGTTAGGCCCGAGACCGCAACGGTGAACGCAAGGTGGACCCGATGAGCCGCGCAATCATGATCCAGGGCACCGGCTCGAATGTCGGCAAGTCGATGCTGGTCGCCGGCCTCTGCCGCGCCGCAACCCGGCGCGGGCTGTCGGTGGCGCCGTTCAAGCCGCAGAACATGTCCAACAACGCCGCCGTCACCTCGGACGGGGGCGAGATCGGCCGCGCCCAGGCGATGCAGGCCATGGCCTGCGGCAAGCCGCTGACAACAGACATGAACCCGGTGCTGTTGAAGCCCGAAACCGATGTCGGATCGCAGGTGGTGGTGCAGGGCAAACGCCTGACCACGGTCAAGGCGCGCGACTATGCGGCGCTGAAACCGCAGCTGATGCAGAAGGTGCTGCAAAGCTTTGAGCGTCTGAAATCGGGCAATGATCTGGTGATCGTCGAGGGCGCCGGCAGCCCGGCCGAGGTCAACCTGCGCGCCGGCGACATTGCCAATATGGGTTTTGCGCAGGCGGCCAATGTGCCGGTGATCCTTGCCGGTGATATCGACCGGGGCGGGGTCATCGCCCAGATCGTCGGCACCCAGGCGGTCATCTCGCCAGAGGATGCGGCGCTGATCTGCGGCTTCATGATCAACAAGTTCCGCGGCGATCCCAGCCTGTTCGACGACGGCTATGCGCTGATTTCCGAACGGACCGGCTGGCGCGGCTTCGGCGTGCTGCCCTATTTCCCCGAGGCTTGGAAACTGCCCGCCGAGGACGCGCTGGACATTGCCGGGGGGCGCGGCAGCGGCGCGCTGAAAGTGGTCTGCCTTGGCCTGTCGCGGATCGCAAATTTCGACGATCTCGACCCGCTGGCGCAGGAAGAAGGGGTGAGCCTGACGGTGCTGTGTGCGGGCCAGCCCATTCCCGGCGATACCGATCTGGTGATTATCCCCGGCAGCAAGTCGACGCGCGGCGATCTGGCGTTTCTGCGCGCCCAGGGCTGGGATGTCGACCTTGCGGCCCATGTGCGGCGCGGCGGGCATGTTCTGGGCATCTGCGGCGGCTATCAGATGCTGGGGCAGAGGATCAGCGACCCCGAGGGTATCGAAGGCCCGGCCGGGGACACGCCCGGCCTTGGTCTTCTGGCGGTCGAGACCCTGATGACCGCCGACAAGCGCCTGACCGAGACCGGCGCCGTGCACGCCGCTTCGGGGGCGCCCTTTCGGGGTTACGAGATCCATATCGGGCGCACCGACGGGGCCGACCGTGCCCGCCCCTTTGCCCATGTCGAAGGCCGCCCGGAAGGCGCGCTCAGCAGCGACGGGCGGGTTGCCGGAAGCTATCTGCACGGCATGTTCCGCGACGATGGTTTCCGCGCCGCCTGGTTGCAATCACTGGGCGCCGAGGCCAGCGGTCAGGGCTATGACGCGACGGTCGAGGCGGCCCTGGACCAGCTGGCAACGCATATGGAAGCGCATCTGGACATCGACGCGGTGCTGGCCGCGGCGAGATAGGCTGCGGCCCCTCGGCGGGGCCGCAGATCGGTCACTCTGCGGTTGTTTCGCGCCTATTCTGCGGCCACGGTCTCTTGCGCCGGGCTGGCCAGCATCAAGAGCGCATAGCCCAGAAGCCCCGAGACCAGCGATCCGCCCAGCACCCCGAGCCGCACCTGGTTCATCAGCTCGGGCTTGTCGAAACTCAGACCGCCGATGAACAGCGACATGGTGAAACCGATGCCCGCAAGGCAGGCGACGCCATAGACATGCAGCCAGTTGGCGCCATGCGGCAGGCGCGCGATGCCGGATTTCACCACCAGCCAGGTGACGCCGAAGACGCCGATCTGCTTGCCGATCACCAGACCGAGGATGATGCCCAGCGGCAGCGGGTCGGCGAGGTCGGCAAGGCTCAGCCCCGACAGCACCACCCCGGCATTGGCAAAGGCAAAGACCGGCACGATGAAGAAATAGACATAGGGTGTCAGCCCGTGTTCGATCGAATGCAGCGGCGACTTGCCCCAGCGATCATAGAGCGGGATGAAAAAGGCGGTGACGACGCCGGCAAGCGTGGCGTGGACGCCGGATTTCAGCACCAGCACCCACATCGCGATGCCCAGCAGCACGAAGGGGGCGGTGCGGTGGTTCCGCGTCAGGTTCAACAGCAGCAGCCCGGCCAGCGGGATCAGGGCCAGGGCCAGGAAATGCACCTTGAGGTTGGCGGTGTAGAACAGCGCGATGATGATGATGGCGCCGATGTCGTCGAGGATGGCGAGGGTCAGCAGGAAGACCTTGAGCGAGGTCGGCGCGCGGGCCCCGACCAGCGCCAGAATGCCAAGCGCAAAGGCAATGTCGGTGGCCGCCGGAATCGCCCAGCCCGACAGGGTCTCGGGGTTGCCCCAGTTGAAATAGGCAAAGATCAGCGCCGGCAGCGCCATGCCGCCGATGGCGGCGGCGCCGGGCAGGATCACGTCGCTCGGGTTCTTCAGCTTGCCTTCGAGAAACTCGCGTTTCAGCTCGAGCCCGATGAGGAAGAAGAACACCGCCATCAGCCCGTCGTTGATCCACAGCACCATCGGTTTCTCGATGCCCTTGCCGTTCATGGTGATCGCGCCCTGGGTCTCGAGCAGGAAGTTATACCCCGATGCCAGCGGCGAATTGGCAACGATCAGCGCTGCGACGGCCGCCAGCATCAGCATGATGCCCCCGGCGGCTTCGTGTTTGAAAAAACGGTCAAGGGCGGCGATCATCGTTTCTTTTCCTGAGTTGAGGGACCATGATGCACGAAATGGGGTTTCGGGCACCACAGACAATACCGGGAACTGGGGAGTTTTGCATGATTCTGGACCATCTGGCCGTTGCCGGGCAGACGCTGGAGGCGGCGGTGGCCCATGTCGAGGATGCGCTGGGCGTGACCATGGGGCCGGGCGGACAGCACCGGCACTTCGCCACCCACAACCGGCTGATCGGCCTGGACGAGGGGCTTTACCTCGAGGCCATCGCCATCGACCCGGCGCAGCCGGCCCCGACCGCGGCGCGCTGGTTCGACCTCGACCGGTTTTCCGGCCCGCCCCGGCTGTGCAACTGGATCTGCCGGGTTGCTGACCTCGAGGCGGCGCTGGCGGGGCTGCCGAAGGCGGCCGGGGCGCCGGTGGCGCTGAGCCGGGGCGATCTGCGCTGGAAGATGGCGGTGCCGGCGGATGGCCGGCTGCCCTGCGACGGCGCTTTCCCGGCCCTGATCCAGTGGCAGACAACGGCGCTGCCGGGGCACAGCCTGGCCTCGTCCGGGCTGCGGCTGACCCGGCTGGAACTGGCCCACCCCGAGGCCGGATGGCTGCGCGACACCCTGTCCTTCGCCGATGCGCGCGTGGTCTTCGTGCCGGGCGATTTCGCCATCGAGGCCCGCTTCGAGGGCCCGAACGGCACGCGGGTGCTGCGATGAGCATCCGGCCGGCGGGTAGGGTGGATGCGAGGGCCGTGGCGGCGATCTGGAACGCCGAAATCCTTTGCGGGGTCAGCACCTTCAATTCGGTCCCCAAGGAGGTTGTTGAGATCGAAGCGCTGATCGGCGCGCGGCAGGGGGCCTTTCTGGTTGCCGAAACCGAAGGCGCGGTGGCCGGCTTCGCCACCTTCGGCGCGTTTCGCGGCGGTGTCGGATATGCCCGGACCATGGAGCACACGATCTATCTCGATGCTGCAGCGCGCGGGCGCGGGCTGGGACGCGAGCTGATGCTGGCGCTGGAGGCGCGGGCGCGGTCGGACCGGGTGCATTGCCTGATCGCCGCCATCGGCGGCGAGAACCGCGAGGGCATCGCCTTTCACGCGGCGCTGGGCTTCGTCGAGACCGGGCGGTTGCCGCAGGCGGGGCGCAAGTTCTCGCGCTGGATGGACCTTGTGCTGATGCAGAAAATTCTCTGATCCACACTGACATTGCCCGGACATGGGCCTAATATGGCCCCATGTCGATCTGGACCCGAATAAGCGATGCCGTCGCGGCGCTGGCCAAGGGCGAAAGCCTAGCCAGCGTTTTCGAAAAACTGCGCACGCCGCCGGAACGGTCGGTGGCCTTTGCCATCGCGGTGGTGGCGCTGGGGGCGAAGATGGCCAAGGCCGACGGGCTGGTGACGCGCGACGAGGTGACGGCCTTTCGCGAGGTGTTCCAGATCGCCCGCGAGGACGAGGCCGGCGCCGCCAAAGTGTTCAACATGGCCCGCCGCGACGTTGCCGGGTTCGAGGAATACGCGCTGCGCATCAAGGGGTTGTTCGGCGAGGCGCATGAAAGCTATGGCGACCTGATGGAAGGCCTGTTCCACATCGCGATGGCCGACGGCGAATACCACGAGAACGAGAACCTGTTCCTGCGCCGGGTGGCCGAGATCTTCGGCATGTCGGACATCGAGTTCCGGGCCCTGAGGGCGCGCTTTGTGCCCGATGCCGAGCGCGACCCCTATACGGTTCTCGGGGTCAGCCCCGAGATGCCGCTCGACGAGATCCGCAGGGTCTGGCGCCGGCTGGTGCGCGACACCCACCCAGACCGCATGTTCGCGCGGGGCGTGCCGGAAGAGGCGATCCGGCTGGCGGAAAAACGCATGATCGACATCAACCGGGCCTGGGACGAGATCAACGGGTCAACGGGCTGATGCGCATCGCCACCTATAATGTCGAATGGTTCTCGAACCTGTTCGACAGTCAGGACCGGCTGTTGATGGACGATGGCTGGTCCGGGCGCCAGGACGTGACCCGGGCGCAGCAGATCGAGGCGCTGGGCATCGTGTTCACGGCCATCGACGCCGATGCGGTGATGATCGTCGAGGCCCCGGACCAGAGCGGCCGCCATTCCACGGTGATGGCGCTTGAGAACTTCGCCGCCGCCTTCGGTCTTAGGACCAGCCGGGCGCTGCTTGGGTTCGGCAACGACACGCAGCAGGAGATTGCCCTGCTTTACGACCCGGACAGGCTGAGCGCGCGTCACGACCCGCTTGGCCATGAGACCGGCAAGAAGGGGGCCGGCGATGCGCCGCGGTTCGACGGGGTGTTCCGGATCGACCTCGACGTGGATGCCACCGAGGACATGGTGCGGTTCTCGAAACCGCCGCTCGAGGTCGCGGTGCGCACGCAGAAGGGCAACGAGGTGCGGCTGATCGGCGCCCATCTCAAGTCGAAGGCGCCGCATGGCGCGCGCGGGCGCGACGAGGTCATGCGGATGTCGATCGCCAATCGCCGCAAGCAACTGGCACAGGCGATCTGGCTGCGCCAGCGGGTCGAATACCATCTCGGGCGGGGCGATCCGCTGATCGTGCTCGGCGATCTCAACGATGGTCCGGGGCTGGACGAATACGAGGATCTCTTTGGCCGCTCTTCGGTGGAAATCATCATGGGAGAGCCCGCCAGCGGCTGTCTTTACGACCCGCATGCGCGCCAGGCCATGCGGTCGCGGTTCGGGGTGCAGGCCTCGACTTCGCGGTTCTACCTTGCGCATGAAAAGAAATACATGCAGGCGCTGCTCGATTACATCATGGTGTCGCCCGATCTGCGCGAGAAATCCCCCAACTGGCATATCTGGCATCCTTTCGACGATCCTGACTGCTACGGGCTGCCGGAACTGCGCAACGCGCTGTTGACCGCGTCGGACCATTTCCCGGTGGTGCTGGATATCGACATCTGAGGGTGAAATCCGTCGTCGAACCCCCTATATCCGGGGCATGACACGCCGCATCCTTGCCCCCCGTTCCGCCCGCGCGCCCGCCATTGCGGCCGCGCTTGCCCTGAGCCTTGTCGCCGCCGCCCCGCTGAGCGCGCAAGAGAACGACCGGGGCCTGAGCCTGATGGAGCAGGGGGTACAGCTGTTCTTCAGGGGGCTTCAGAAAGAAATGGAGCCGGCGCTCGAGGAACTTGGCGCCCTGACCGATGAACTGGGGCCGGCGCTGCGATCCTTTGCCGATGAAATGGGGCCGGCGCTGGGGCAATTGTTGCAGGAGGTCGAGGACTGGAGCGCCTATCACCCGCCCGAGATCCTGCCCAATGGCGACATCATCCTGCGCCGCAAGGCCGATCGGCCGCTGTCGGCCGAACCCGCCGACCCGGAGCAAACCGACCTGTGACCGACCTGTGACGGGCCGGTTCAGGACTGCCGTGCGATCGTGACTTCGGTCTCGGCCCCGAGCGCCTGCGCCAGCGACAGGAATCGCGCCTCGGCCACCTCGCCGTAGAGCGCCGTCGCCGAGCGCGGCAGGGTCAGCAGCAGGCGCTTTTTCTTGGGGTGCCATTTCAGCCGGCCCATGTCGTCCGAGCCGTCGATCCACAGCATCGCCCCGAAGCGCATCGCCTTGCCCAGCACCTCGGCCTGCTGCACCATCTTCTCGTCCAAGAGAGCGTAAAGGTCCTGAAACCGGGTGCCTTCGCGCCGGTTGCGGTAGCGGTGCAAAAGCGCCAGCCCGAGATAGACCCGGTCGGAATGGCGCAGCCCCCCGAGATTGGCGCGGGTGGCATAGTCGAAACAGGTTTCGGCGCGGTAATCGGGATGCGCCCGCCAACTCACGTCATGCAAAAGGCAGGCGGCACGGATGATGCGCTTGCGGTCCTCGTCGGCGCTGTTGAACAGCGGCAGGATGAAGTGATAAAGCGCCTTGCCGAACCCCGGCAGGCGGGCATCCTTGGCCTCGGCGAAGCGGCACGCCTCGATCAGCGGGTCGCGGCGGCGCAGCTTGCCCGGCATCTGCTCGTAAAGCATGCCCTCGCGGATGCCGTAGGAGCTGACCGCGATGTCATGCGGTTTGAAGCGGCGCACGACGCCCTTCAGAACCTCGAGCGCATAGGGCACCAGGGCCATGCGGCTGGCCGAGACGCCGCAGCGCTGGCGCAGTTCCTCGGGGTCGTTTTCCTTGACGTATTTCGCCGTCGCGCTGATCGCCTTGGCGCTCATCCGGTATTCGTGCAGCACCCGCAGCGGATAGCCGCGCCGCTCCATGTCGATGCGCGCGATGGCCCGCCAGGATCCGCCGACCAGGAACAGCCGGTTGCGCTGGCGGCCCATCTGTTCCTTGAGCTGATCCAGCGTGTCGTTGATATAGGCGCGCCGGCCCTTCTTGCCGCCCTTGAGGTCGCGCAGCTTGAGCGGCCCCAGCGCCGATGTCACCCGCTTGCCGACCCGGTCGTTCTCGATCTCGGCCAGTTCCATCGACGAGCCGCCGATGTCGCAGACCAGCCCGTAAGAACCCGGCCAGCCCAGCAGCACGCCCTGGGCCGACAGGCGGGCCTCTTCCTCGCCGTCGATGACATGCACCTTGAGCCCGGTCTCGCGCAGCACGTCGGCGCAGAAATCCGGCCCGTCGCTGGCTTCGCGCACCGCCGCGGTGGCCACGGCGGTCAGGTCGCCCTGGCAGATCTGGCGGGCGATCCTCTGGAAGCGCCGGATCGCGGCAAGCGCGCGGTCGCGGCCCTCGGGGTTGAGCCGCCCGGTCTCGGACAGGCCGGCGCCGAGCGCACACATGATCTTTTCGTTGTAGAAATAGGCCGGGCTGCGCGCGGCCCCGTCGAAGACCACCAGCCGCACCGAGTTCGAGCCCACGTCGACCACGCCGACGCGCGACAGGGCGCGGGCTGCGGCATCCTCGAACAGGGGCCGTCCGAACGGCCCCCATTCTGTCGAAGCATCACTGTTCCCGTCCATAGTCCCCCCGGGATCGTGTTCATGGTCAATGTGCGCCAAGCGGCGCGGGTGGTCAATCTTCGGTGTGGGTCAGTTTCGGCACATCCGAGGCCCCGGCCGAGCCCCGCCCGGACAGGGAGGGGTTCTCCATGAAGAACCTGTGGCAATTGAAGGCAAAGGCGCCCTCGGGCACCGGCAGCCGTTCGAAGCTGCCGTCCGGTTTCATCACCCAGCTCTGGGCGACATCGGCCAGGTTGGCGGCCATGATCTGGCTGACGATCTGGGCCTTGACGGTGCCGTTGGTGATCTCGACCAGGGTTTCGATGCGCCGGTTGAGGTTGCGCCCCATCCAGTCGGCCGACGACATGTAGACCCGCGCCTTCTTCGAGGGCAGCCCGAAGCCGTTGCCGAAACAGGCGATGCGCGAATGTTCGAGAAACCGACCGACGATGGATTTGACGCGGATGTTCTCGGACAGCCCCCTGATGCCGGGCCGCAGGCCGCAGATGCCGCGCACCACCAGGTCGATCTTGACCCCGGCCTGGCTGGCCGCATAGAGCGCGTCGATCACTTCGGGTTCGATCAGCGAATTCATCTTGGCCCAGATCTGGGCCGGTCTGCCCTCGCGTGCGTGTTCCATCTCGTCCTGGATACGCTCGATCAGAGTGGATTTCAGCGAGCTGGGCGAGATCGCGATGTTCTCAAGCTTTTCCGGCTCGACATAGCCCGACAGGTAATTGAACACCTTGGTGGCGTCGCGCCCCAGTGCCTCGTCACAGGTGAAGAAGCTGAGGTCGGTATAGATCTTGGCGGTGATCGGGTGGTAGTTGCCGGTGCCATAATGGGTATAGGTCACCAGCCGGTCGCCCTCGCGGCGGACCACGGTCGAGATCTTGGCGTGGGTCTTCCATTCGGTGAAGCCATAGACCACATGCGCGCCGGCACGTTCAAGGCGGCGCGACTGACGGATATTGGCGGCCTCGTCGAAACGCGCCTTCAGCTCGACCAAGGCGGTGACCGACTTGCCGTCTTCGGCCGCCTCGCAGAGCGCCTCGACGATGGGTGAATTCTTGGACGTGCGATAAAGCGTCTGCTTGATCGCCAGAACATTGGGGTCGGTGGCCGCCTGTTTCAGGAACCGCACCACCATGTCGAAAGTCTCGTAGGGGTGATGCAGCAGCATGTCCTTCTGCTTGATGGCCGCGAACATGTTGCCGTCGTGGTCCTGAACCCTTTCGGGCACCCGCGGCGCGAAGGAGGGCCACAATAGATCGGGGCGCTCTTCCAGCACCAGTTCTCTGAGATCGGCGACGCCGATCATGCCCTCGACCTCGACCACCTCGTCGGGATCGACATGCAATTCGCGCATGATCGTCGATTTCAGCGCCTCGGGCGCATCGGCAGAGATCTTCAGCCGCACCACCTCGCCGCGCCGGCGCCGCTTCAGCGCCACCTCGAATTCGCGCACCAGATCCTCGGCCTCTTCCTCGACTTCGAGATCGCTGTCGCGCAGCACCCGGAAGGTGCAGTGGCCCTTGGCCTTGTAGCCGGGAAAGAGACTGTCCAGATGCAGCAGCAAGAGGCTCTCCAGCGGCAGGAAACGGTGGCTTCCGGGCTCTGAGGGCAGGCGGATGTAGCGGTCGATCTGCTGCGGGATCGGCAGCAGCGCCTTGAGCACGCGCCGGTCCTTCTTGCGTTCCAGTTGCAGGGCCAGCGAATAGCCGGTGTTGGGAATGAAGGGGAACGGGTGCGCCGGGTCGATGGCCAGCGGTGAAAGCACCGGGAACACCTGGTTCATGAACACATCCGAGAGATAGTCCCGGTCGTCCTTGCCGATGCTCTGGTGATCCAGAAGGACGATGTTCTCGGCCTCCATCTCGCCGCGCAGCACGCCGAAGATGCGCTGCTGCGCCATCATCAGGCCGCGCGCGTCCTCGTTGATCAGCAGCAGCTGCTCGGCCGGGCTCAGCCCGTCCTGGGCCGGGCTGGTATGGCCCTCGCGCTGCAATTCGCGCAGGCCGGCGACCCGCACGGTATAGAACTCGTCGAGATTGGTGGCCGAGATCGACAGGAACCGCAGCCGCTCGAGCAGCGGCACGCGCGGGTTCTCGGCCTCTTCCAGCACCCGCCAGTTGAAGTTGAGCCAGCTCAGTTCGCGGTTGAAGAACCGCCCCGGACCGGTCAGGTCGACGTCGGGCAGGTCGATCGGCGCCGGTATGGCGGATTTCAGGAAGTCGGCTTGAGACATTGGGAACAACTGCTCGAAGAATATGACATGGAGATGACAAAGCGGGAGTATCCGCTTGTTTTTGT
>NZ_JBFJVE010000005.1:0-36136 GCF_041624275.1 Shimia sp. | reverse complement strand
CCGACATCGCGCTGCTGACCGGGGTTTCGGGCACCAACATGATCGGCCAGAGCGTGGTCTTCGGCTCCAACCTGCTGGACCATACCGAGACCGGCAACGGCACCTTCTACCAGCTCACCGCCGACGCCGTCGAAGTCACCGCCTATATCACCGATGTCGACGGCAACGAGGTCCGCACCGTGACCGGGCTCTCGGGCGATTCCACCAAGGAAATCGACTTCGAATGGGATGGTCTCGACGACAACGGCCAGCCGGTGGACTATGCCGAATACGGCATCCGCTTCGAGGCCACCGATGCCGACGGCAACAGCGTTCCGGTCTATGTCTACCGCACCGCCGAGGTCGAAGAGGTGCTGTTCGAGGGCGGCGCCATCTTCTACGCGGTCAGCGGTGACGAGATCCTGACCTCGGATGCGGTGCTGGCGCTGCGTCCCGAGGAAACCACCCCTGAGGCCTTCTAGGGCAGAGCCAAACCCTTCAGGGCATGACGCTGATGGTGGCGGTGAACTGGTTGATCCGCGCCGTGCGCACCATCGGATAGGTCAGGTAGAGCTGGCGCACCAGCTGTTCGGCCAGAAAGCGGCGGTCGAGGTTCTCGATATCGTCGATATCGATCCACAGCGCCGCCTCGGCCATTTCCGAGATTTCGCGGATCGTGGTATCGCGCAGCTGCGCCCGGCCCATGGCGCCGTTCATCTTCTCGAAATTGGCCGCCCCGGCGATATAGATATCGACATCGAACAGCAGGTGCATGCGGCGTTTCTTGTGCGACATCTGCAGGACGAACTTGCCCAGCGGCATCTTGAACAGGGTCTGCGGCGGCGGCGCGGGCGCCTGCCCGTCCTCGGCCGTCACCTCGGGTTCCGGCGGGCGGAACAGGAACGGTTCGGCAAAATAGCCTGCCGCCGCGAAGACCGCGGCAGCAAGCACAAGCACGAGAACCTTCTTCAGCATGTCAGCCCATCAATAAGGCAGGATGACCTCGAGGAAATCCTGTCCGTAACGAGGTTGTTGCACCGTCGACAGCTGCCCGCGTCCGCCATAGGCGATACGGGCCTCGGCGATCTTGTCGTAGCTGATCGAATTGTCGAGGCTGATGTCGGTCGAGCGCACGATGCCGGCAATGCGCAATTCGCGCAGCTCGTGGTTGACCTTGACCTCCTGGCGGCCGGCAATGACGAAATTGCCGTTGGGCAGCACCTTGATGACCACCGCCGCCACCCGCAGGCTGATCTGCTCGTTGCGCTTGATCGACCCGTCGCCGCGCGCCGAGGAAGAGGAATTCAGATCGATGATGCTGCCGCCGGTCGGCAGATCACCCGGATCGACCCCGGGCAGGATCTTGTCGATCTGACTGCCGTAGCCCATGAAATCCGGGTCCTCGACGCCCTGGGCGTCGCTGCGCGAGCGCTCCGAGGCATTGCTCAGCGAGGCCTGGTCGTCGATCTCGATGGTGACGGTCAGCAGATCGCCGATATTGCGCGCCCGGCGGTCGCCGAAAAAGCTGGTGGTGTTGCTCTGCCACAGGCTCGAGGTCTCGGCCCGCTGCGGCGGCGTGGCGCGGCGGGTTTCCGGCATCGGGATGCTGATCCGGTTCATCTCGGGCATGGTTTCCTCGTCCAGCACCAGATCGCTGATCGTCGGGTCGCGGTTCTCCTCGTAGATGTCACAGGCGCCCAGCAGCGCCGTCAGCGCGATCAGGGCCGTCAGGTGGCGCAGCAGCGGGCGGCGCGGATCGGTCGGTTTGCGGGTCATTGATATACCTCCACGAGGCCGCTGGCCTTGGCGGTGGCCGTAATGGTTTTCTTGCTCGACAGGTTGACCACCCGCACCTCCTGGCCCAGATGCGCGTCATTGACCGCGCGGCCCTTGGCCTCGAGGCGCAGCGCGCCATAGGTCAGCTCGATCGTCACCCGGTCGCCGCGCGCGATGACGATCGGCGGGATCACCGACTGCCGCGGCACCGGGCGGCCGGGCACCAGCATGCGCCGCACCTGCATGCCGATCAGGTCCTTGGCATCGGTGATCGCAAAGGCGCCGAGCCGGGCCCATGGCATGGCGACGATCTGCACGTCGGCCTCGGTGACGATTTCCTCGGGCAGCTTGCGCAGCACCGGGATCGGCACCGGCACGGTCAGCGTCGCCACCCCCCAGACCCGATGCGTGTCGCCGGCCTCGGTGACCACGTTGGCGATGAACTTGCCCGAGCGGTCGTCGATCCAGAATTCCTGAATGTAATGCCCATCGCGGATACCGTCGCCGCTGAGCCGGACGTCGAAATAGCCGCTCGCCGGCAGCGCCGCGCCGAACTCCTGCCCGGCGCGTTCGGCCACCAGCTCGGTCACCGGCACCGCCGCCGCCGGCAAGGCGCCAAGCCACAGCGTCGCCACCAGGGCGGCCAGCGGCCCTGCGCGGCCGATAAGATATGAGATCAGCCCCGCCATGGCACTACTTGATCTGATTGACGGTCGACATCATCTGGTCGGCGGTCTCGATCGCCTTCGAGTTCATCTCATAGGCCCGCTGGGCCGAGATCAGATCGGTGATCTGCTGGATGATGTTGACGTTGGAGTTTTCCAGATAGCCCTGCCGCACCGCGCCGATACCGGGATCGCCGGGCGACACCTCGGTCGCCTCGCCCGAGGCGGTGGTGGCCTCGAGAAGGTTGTCGCCGATCGGTTTCATGCCGGCCTCGTTGAGGAAAGTCGCCAGCGTCAGCTGGCCCAGCTCGACCGGATCGGGGTCGTTCTCGATATAGGCCATCACCAGGCCTTCCTGGTTGATCTCGATGTTGCGGGTGTTCTGCGGCACCACGATCGCCGGTTCGACCTCATAGCCGCTCAGCGACACCAGCTGGCCCTCGCTGCTGAGCTGGAAGCCGCCGTCGCGGGTATAGGCCTGCGAGCCGTCGGGACGGTTGAGGACGAAGAAGCCGCGCCCCTCGATCGCCATGTGCAGCGGGTTCTCGGTCTGCAACAGCCCGCCCTGGCTGTTCAGCCGCACCACCCCGGCCGCCTGCACCCCAAGGCCGATGTCGGTGCCCACCGGCCGCGCGGTGCCATCCTCCGAGGTCAGCGCGCCCTCGCGCTGCATGGTCTGGTAGATCAGATCCTGAAACGCCGCCCGCCCGCTCTTGAAGCCGGTGGTGTTGGCGTTGGCGATATTGTTGGCGATCACGTCGACATTGGTCTGCTGTGCCAACATGCCGGTGGCCGCGATTCCGAGTGTTTTCATCCTGCTCCGCTCCTGTTTTCAGCCGCGCGCCTAGCCGACCCGGCCCAGCCGCTGCACCGCCTGCCGGGTCAGGTCATCCTCTTCCCCGAGCAGCTTCAGCGAGTTCTCATAGGCGCGCTGGATGTCGATCAGCCGCGTCATCTCGATCACCGGCTGCACGTTGCTGGTCTCGACGAACCCCTGCGAGACCTTGGCGTTCTCGGCCGGCAGCGCCGCCTCGGCGCCCAGCGGCGAAATATACAGCCCCTGCCCGATCGGGTGCATCAGGGTCTCGTAATCGACGTCGAACAGCCCGACCCGCCCCAGCACCGAACCGTCGGCGCTGGTGATGGTGCCGTCGGGGGCGATCTGGATGTTCTGCCCGACCTCGCCCGGCAGCACGATCGGCGCGCCGGAGGCATCAAGGATCGCATTGCCCGCCGTGGTCGTCAGCCGGCCCTCGACATCGACCACCAGCCGCCCGTTGCGGCCATAGGCGGTCTGCCCCTCGCCGGCCTCGAAGCCGAACCAGGCATTGCCCGAGATCGCCAGATCCAGCGGGTTGCCGGTCGGCATCATCGCCCCCTGGGTGGCGTCGACATAGCTGCCGCCGTCACGCACATAGCTGATCGTGTTGCCGCTGGCCGACTCGGCATCGGACTCCACGGTCTCGAAGACCGGGCGAAACGCCTTGTAACCGGCCGTCGAGGCGTTCGACAGATTGTGCGCCGTGGCATCAAGGCTGCGCTCGAGCGCCGATGCCAGAGACAGCGAAACATAGCTCGTGTTGCCCATGGTGCCTCACCCGCATGAATGGTCCGGCGCAAGGAAGAAACGCGCCATAATTCCTTTATTGCATGAATAACTATCCATTGCTACAAGAATAAATCAAGCACTATTGGAAAAAGCCAAGTATAGCGAAAAGGAATGAAGAGAAGCTTCCCCTGTTCCTTGGGCCTCGCGGCCGCTCTGGCGCTCCTTGCGGGCCAGCCGGCCATGGCCTCCGTGGAGGAATACGACCCTTCCGAGGAACCGGCCGGGGCGCTCGAGCTGCTGCCCTTCGACCAACGGCTTCCGATCATGGACCTGCGCACATGGCCGGCCAACCGGTTCAAGACCGCCTTTGTCCAGCAGATCATCACCCTGAGTTCCGCCCACGGGCCCGAGAAACCCTCGGTGCTGCTGGATTTCGCCGAGCTCTACCTGAGCCAGATGATGCTTTACGAGGCGCAGTCGGTTCTCAGCGACGTGCGGCCGCAGAACTTCGCCCAAGAGATCCGCCACAAGGCGCTGCGCGAGGCGGCGGCGCTGCTGGCCGGATCGCCGGTCGGCTCGGTGGACGAGTCGCCGCTGATGGATCCGACCCGCCCCGACAGCGCCTTCTGGCTGTCGCTTCATGCCATTGCCACCAGCGATGGCGCGCTTCTCAACGACAGCCTGACCGACGGTTTCGTCGGCCTGACCCACCAGCCCAAGCCGGTGCTGCGCGTCGTGCTGCCGCTGTTCATCGAGGCGGCGGTGGCGCTGAAGAAGGAACCGCTGGCCAGCCAGGCGGTGCGGCTGATCGACGAGCTGCCCGACCTGACGCTGAGCCCGACGGGCTATTTCCTGCGCGGCCGGGTCGCCGAGTTGCAGGGCAACAACAAGACGGCGCTGGATTCCTATTTCGAGGCCGCGGCCGGCTGGGACCGCTATGCCGCGCGGGCGCGGCTGGCGCTGGCCGACATGGCGCTGCGCGACAGGGGGCGCGGCGCCCTCTTGGCGG
The DNA here is from genome assembly GCF_041624275.1 of Shimia sp. GTDB lineage: Bacteria > Pseudomonadota > Alphaproteobacteria > Rhodobacterales > Rhodobacteraceae > Shimia. Next base: position 31,158 of record NZ_JBFJVE010000005.1, on the reverse strand, counting down.
CGCGCGACGTGCTCGCCCAGGGCGCGGATTCCTGGCGCGGCGACAGCTATGAGCTGGCGGTTCTGGAAAAGCTCGCCGCGGTTCATGTCAAGCTGGGCGATGCCAAACCCGGCCTCGTGACCTATGGCAAGATCGCGGTCCGCTTCCCGGTCTCCGAGGCCAGCGAAGACGCCCGCGCCAAGGCTTCGGAACTGCTCGACCGGGTCTATGGCGACGGCAGCACCGGCGAAATTCCCCTCGGGTCCTGGATGGATATCCATCTGAAAATCCTGCCCCTGTTCAAGGAACACAAGGATTTCCCGGCCTATGTCGAACAGCTTGCCGACCGCGCCCTGTCGCTGGGCGCCTCGAGCCTTGCCTCGACCGAATACGAACGCGCCCTCAGGCTGATGCAGCACAACGAGATCCTGTTCGAGGCGGCGCAGTACCGCCAGCAGTCGGACCGGGTGCTGCTGAAACTGGCCCGCGCGCAGCGCAAGATGGGCAAGCTGGCGCTGGCCCGCGACACGCTGGACCAGATCGACCCCGCCGAAGACCCGGCCTTCCGCGAAGAGCTTTTCGCGCTCAAGGCCTCGGTTCTGGCCGAGATCGGCGATCAGGACCGCTTTTTGCGCACCTATGTCGCGCGCCCCGACGCCAGCCAGCTGCGCAACATGGCCCGGGCCCTGGCCGAGCGCCAGGACTGGTCCAACACCATCCAGTTCTACACCCAGCTGCAAGACCAGTTCCCCGAGGCCTTCTCGGCCGAGGATGCCACCTATCTGCTGATCGCGGCGCGGCGCTCGGGAGACCGCAGCACCGAAAACCGGGTGGTGGCCGACTTCCCCGGCCTGACCCAGTCCAGCGAATGGATCGCCCTTGCCAAGGGGATTCAGGAAACCCCGGCCGAACTGCTGCCCCTGCGCCAGGACGCGGCGCAAAGCCGCCTGGAAAGCCTCGAGCGGACTTTGAAAAAGATCGAGAATTCAGGATTTTAATCTTTGCCGCCCAGAACATGCGCGAGTCTTGTTCTTGTCCTTTTCGGCCAATTCTTTAACTCTCCTTAAATCGCAAAGCGGTATTCCTATAAAGAAGAGTCCCAACAAGAACAAAAGGCAGGCATTATGAGCATTTCGAGCGCGCTCCAGACAGGTGTCAGCGGCCTTCAGGCCAATTCCAACGCGGTTGGCGGCATTTCCGAGAACATCGCCAACGCCAATACGGTCGGTTACCGGCGCGGCTTCTCGCAGATGGTGACCACCACCGCCTCGGGCGGCACCGGCACCGGGGTGCTTTCGGTGCGCTCGGTGGAACGGCTCGACATCAACAGCGCCGGCGGCCTGATCTCGACCAATTCCGTGACCGACATGGCGATCGGCGGTGCCGGCTTCTTCGCGGTCTCGCTCAATCCCAACGAGACCATCGAAACCAACTACATGCTGACCCGCGCCGGCTCCTTCCTGCCCGACGCCGACGGCAACCTGGTCAACACCGCAGGCTATTACCTGGCCGGCTACCCCTATGATCTCGACGGCAGCCTCGGCGATGTCGACCGCAGCTCCTTCGCGCAGATGGAAACCGTCAATATCGGCAATATCGGCCTCTCGGCCGAGGCCACCAGCACCATCTCGCTGGGCGGCAACCTGCCCTCGCAGGAAACCGGGCTGGCGACCCCCGGCGCCGCCTATACCACCTCGTCGGAATACTACACCGGGCTCGGTGAATCCGAGAGCCTGTCCTTTGCCTGGCAGGCGACCTCGACCGAGAACCAGTGGGATCTGAGCATCACCGACAACGACGGCAACCCGCTGGGCAGCGTCACCATCGACTTCAACGATTCAGGCTCGCTGGCCGGCTCGCCGGCGAGCTATAGCAACATCACCTCGACCGCCACCGCGCCCGCCGCCTTCACCCTCGACCCGCTCACCGGCATCGCCACCATCACGCTCGACAACGGCGTCACCCCGCAGGAGATCCAGGTCGACCTCGGGGCGCCGGATTCCTTCGACGGCGTGACCCAATTCGCCGGCGATTTCACCCAGTCCTTCGACCGCGACGGCTCCAGCGTCGGCGAGTTGCTGCGCATCGAGATCGACGACGGCGGCACCATGTACGGCATTTTCGACAACGGCCAGCGCCGCGCCCTCTACGAGATTCCGGTCGCCGAAGTCGCCAACCCGCACGGGCTGATCGAACTCAAGGGCAACGCCTACGGGCTGTCGGGCGAATCCGGCGCCTTCCGCGCCCAGAAGGCCAATACCGGCTCGGTCGGCTCGATCAACTCGAGCGCGCTCGAGGCCTCGAACGTCGATATTTCGCAGGAGATGACGGATCTGATCGTCGCCCAACGCGCCTTTTCCACCAATGCCAAGGTTGTGACCACCGTCGACGAGATGATGGCGGAAACCACGCAACTCAAGCGCTAACCCTTTCCCGGCTGAAAGTCGGAACCTGAGATGAGCAACCTCACGACGGCACTTTACACGGCACGCACGGGCCTGGCCTCGACCCAGACCCTGTCCAGCGTGACCGCGGACAATATCGCCAATTCGGCGACACCGGGCTATGTCCGGCGCTCGGCGCTGCTCAGCTCGGCCGGCCCCGATCAGGGCGGTGCGCTGGTGCGCGAGATCCGCCGCGAGGTCGACCATGCGCTGGTCCGCATGTCGCGCCGTGAAACCTCGCGCATGGCCCGCCAGCAGGCGGTGCACGAAGGTCTGGCCAGCTATACCGTCTATCTCGGTCAGCCCGGCGACGGGATTTCCCCGGCCGAGAAATTCTCGGCCTTTCAGAACAGCCTGACCACGCTGGTCAACTCGCCCTCTTCCAACGGCGCCCAGTCGGGCGCGGTGCTCGCCGCCGAGGATCTCGCCGCCTCGATCCGCGGCGCCAGCGAGACCCTGACCGAGACCCGCGCCGAAGTGGTGATGGAGATCCGCTACGAGGTCGCCGAGCTCAACCAGGCACTCTACGATCTCGCGGCGCTGAACAACTCGCGCCGCAACTTCGCCCCCGGCACCGCCGAGGCGGCGCAGTTCGACGACGACATCGACAGCCTGCTCGACCAGATCTCGGGCATCGCCGACATCCGCACCTCGCGCGCCAGCGACGGGCTGCTCAGCGTCTATACCACCGGCGGCGTGGCGCTGCTCGAGGGCGATACCGTCCACGACGTCACCTACAACACCGGCGACGGCACGCTGAAGGCCGGCGTCAACGACATCACCCCCGACCGCGCGGGCATCCGCGGTCTCGAACAGGGCAGCCTGGCCGGCCTCAGCGAACTGTCGCAGGAAATCCTGCCGCAGTTCCAGCTCCAGCTCGACGAATACGCGCGCAGCCTGATCGAAGCCTTCGAGAACGCCGATGCCTCGCTCAGCGCCGGTCAGCCCGGCCTGTTCACCGACAACGGTTTCGCACTCGACCCCAATGACACCGAGGGGCTGGCGGCGCGGATCGCGGTCAATGACGCGGTCAAGGTCGGCATCGGCAGCGAGGTCTGGAAGCTGCGCGACGGGCTCGGCGCCACCGCCGAGGGCGAGGCCTCGGACTCGACCCAGATCCAGGCCTTTCTCGACGCGCTCGACGCCCCGGCCGGCGTCGATTCCGCCACCGGCATCCCGGCCACGGTGTCGATCGCCGATCTCGGCGCCGAGATCGTCACCGCGCAGTCGACCACCCGGGCCCGCGCCGAAAGCCAGTTCAATGCCGCCAGTTCCGCCGCCGCCGTCGTGCTCTCGGCGCGCCAGAACGCCGAGGGCGTCAATATCGACGAGGAAATGCAGAAGCTGCTGCTGATCGAACAAAGCTATGCGGCCAATTCCAAGATGCTGCAGACGATCTCGGAAATGATGGATACGCTGCTCGCAGCGGTTTGAGGAATGACACCATGGCATGGTCCGTCGGACGCGTTTCAAGCTTTCAGTTCAACCTGACCAACCGGCAGAACATCTCGCAGGCCTCGATCGCCCTGCAACAGGCCGGGCAAGAGGTGGCAACCGGGCGCCGCGCCGACATCTTCGCCGATCTCGGGCCGGCCGCCGCCGGGGCGCTGAAGCTGCGCGCCCGCGAAGACGAGACCCAGACCTATCTGATGGCCAACGAGCTTCTGGGCAACAAGCTCTCGGCCATGCTGACCTCGATCGAGGCGATCCGCGACCAGGTGCAGGACGTGCTCGAGGTGGCGCTGTCCAACGCCTCGAGCCCGGCCAACGGCGCCTTCGTGCTGCAATCGCAGGCCCGCGCCGCCATGGAAAGCGTGATCTCGACCCTGAATGTAAAATACAACGGCGAACATCTCTTCGCCGGCACCCAGAGCGACAACGCGCCGATGATGCGCTGGGACGAGGCCAACCCGGTGACCGGCCTGTCGCCCGAGGATGTCGCCGCCGGCATTGCCGCCGCCGGGTTGACCGACCCCGCCTCGGCAACCGGCATGGCGGCCGAGTTCGACCTGGTGTTCAGCTCTTCGGACGCCGTCAATCCCGACCGCAACTACGAGCAGACCCATTACCTCGGCACCCCGCTCACCGACGGCGCCGGCGACCCCAACAACCGCGTCCGGGCGCGGCTGAGTCCGGGTCAGGAACTGGAATACGGCGTTCAGGCCAACGATCCCGGCATCCGCGACATCATCAAGGGCCTGTCGATGCTGATCTCCACCGATGTCAGCACGATCGAGGACGAGACCACCTATCAGGAATGGATGTCCCATGTCATCGACGCCCTCTCCAGCGGCCAGGAAGGGGCGCTCGACGCCTCCACCCGGATCGGCTTCAACCAGCAGGTGGTCGAAACCTCGATCCAGCGCCTCGGCGACCTGTCGGTGGTACATCTCACCCAGATCGCGGCCTATGAAAGCGTCGATCCCTACGAGGCGGCGACCCGGATGACCAACCTGCAAACCCAGTTGCAGGCCAGCTACGAAGTCGCCGCCCGCCTGTCGTCCCTGTCGATTCTGAGTGTTCTCTGACGCGCCCTGACGCCTCAGGAAGCCTGGGTCAGCGTCTTTTCCAGATGCTCGGGCGGCGTCAGCTTATAGTCGCGCCCGTGCACGGTCTCGATATACTGGCAGCCGCTTTCCGCCGCCGCCGCGATCTTCTTGCGCAGCTTGCAGATATAGACGTCGATCACCTTGTCGAACGGCTGGTCGGCGCTCATCCCGTAGACCGCGTCATAGATGGCGCTTTTCGAAGTCACCCGGTGCGAGTTCAGCACCAGGTGGCGAAAGATCGAATGCTCGCGTTTCGACAGTTTGATCCGGCTCCCCGAGACGATCGGGTCGCGGCCGTCGAAATAGGCGGTCATCTCGCCCAGCACCACACTGTCGGCGGCATGGCCGTGGAACCGGCGCACGATGGAATTGATCCGCGACAGCACTTCGCTGCCCTTGATCGGACAGACGATCACGTCATCCGCGCCATTGTCCAGCAGCGCCGAGGTATCGCGGAAATTGCGGAAGTCGCGCAGCACGATGATCGGGTTGGAACAGCCCGCCTTGCGCACCGCCTGAATGTTCTGATGCACGTCCTTGGATTCACCGATCAAAATCGGCTGACTGTCGAGCCCGGGCTGGGTCAGCGCACTGAGGCCGACCGAGAAGAAGTCGCTGCCCACGAAGATGGAGGTGATGCCGGCCTGTCCCAGCTGCACCGCCAGCGGCTCCTGGCGTTCTTCCCGTGGCTCAAACACAAATGCGCGCATGAACGTCTCCGGTGCAATTCAGTGTCATCTTTCCAGTCATGGTCCCGAAGTATAAATTTTCTCTGGAACAATTCAATAGATTATTCTTGCTCACTCAAGAATAGCTGGACTAACGCCGATGGATAGCATAGCTTTTCCTTAAGTTTCCTTGTCGCACACAAAGAAAGGACGGCCTTGCTTTTCTTGAGATCAGGATTTCGCACCCTAACCCGGTCGCTGGCGGCCGGGCTCTCGGTGCTGCTGATGGCGGGCGTCGCGACGGCCGACGTGCGGATCAAGGATATTGCCGGCTTCGAGGGCGTGCGCGAAAACCACCTGATCGGCTACGGGCTGGTGGTCGGCCTCTCGGCCACCGGCGACAAGCTGAACTCCAGCCCCTTCACCCGCGAGTCGATCAAGGGCATGCTCGAACGGCTCGGGGTCGCCAACCTCGACAGCAGCTCGCTCAAGACCACCAATACCGCCGCCGTGATGGTGACCGCCAAGCTGCCGCCCTTCGCCCGTCGCGGCGCGCCGCTCGACGTCACGGTCTCGTCGCTCGGCGACGCCTCGAGTCTGCGCGGCGGCACCCTTCTGGTGACCCCGCTTTCCGGTGCCGACGGTGAAATCTATGCCGTCGCCCAGGGCGCGGTGGCGACCTCGGGCTTTTCCGCCCAGGGCAATGCCTCGAGCGTCGTCGAAGGCGTGCCGACCATCGCCAAGATCGAGAATGGCGCCATCGTCGAACGCGAGGTGCCCTTCGAGCTGATCAACATGGACAGCATGCGCATCGCGCTGCGCGACCCCGATTTCACCACCGCCCGCCGGGTCCGCGACGCCATCACCGAGGCGCTCGGCGACGGGCTGGCGACCATTCTCGACTCCGGCACCGTCGAGGTCGCCTTTCCCGGCAAGGGGCGCGATCCCGAGTTCATCCCCGAGCTGATCGCCGATCTCGAGAACCTGACCATCCGCCCCGACAGCATCGCCCGCGTCGTCGTCGACGAGAAATCGGGCACCATCGTGATGGGCGCCAACGTGCGCATCGGCCAGGTCGCGATCACCCAGGGCGGGCTGACGGTGCGGGTCAACGAACGCTTCAACGTCAGCCAGCCGGGCCCGGTCAGCGTCGGCGGGTCGACCATCGTCGTGCCCGGCTCGCCGATCTCGATCGGCGGCAACACCGTGGTGGTGCCGGAAACCGAGATCGAGATCGAGGAACGCGAACGCCAGTTCACCATCCTGCCCGGCGACGTCAGCCTTCAGGAACTGGTCGACGGGCTCAACGCCATCGGCCTCGGGGCGCGCCAGACCATCGCCATCCTGCAGGCGATCAAGGCCGCCGGCGCGCTGCACGCCGATCTGGAGATCATCTGATGACCGCCATCGACCCCCTGTCCACTGCCGCCGCCGCACAGGCCGCCCAATCCGCGCAGGCCCGGAACGGCACCGGCGAAGCCGCCCAGGACGAGGTTGCCAAGGGCTTCGAGACCATCTTTCTCACCCAGCTGGTCGACCAGATGATGAAAACCGTCGACAGCAGCGCCTTCGGCGGCGACCAGCAGGCCGAGATGTGGCGCTCGTTCATGTCCGAAGCCATCGCCGAACAGCTCTCTGACAACGGCGGGCTGGGCTTCGGCGGCAGTGTCAAGCAGATGATCGCCTCCTACGAGCAGGGCATCGGCCCTGCCGGGAAACGCTAGTACAGGAGAGGGCCATGGCCGCCATTCGCAAATTCAGGTTCGGAGAGCGCCGCGAGGCCCGCGCCGGGGCCTCCGAGTCCAGCGCCATCGGCATCACCGGCGAGGACCGGACCAATCTCGAGGCCTATGCCGAAACCCTTCAGGAGACCATCGAACTCCTGCGCAGCGAGATCGCCGCCATCCATGACGGCCACCTCGACATCGTCAGCGACCTCTTCGAGCGCAAGTCGAACCTGATGAAATGGCTTGAGCTGAAAACCCCCCTGATTGAGCCATTTTTGTCACACTCGAGCGCCCGCGAAAACAACATCCCGCAATATCTTCAGGAACTGAAATCCATGGTCGCCGAAGACAGCGCGCTTCTGTCCAGAATGTCGATCGCCGCCAGAAGTGTCGTGCGCGAACTTGAAAAAGTAAACAATCGCAATGCCTTGACCGGAATTTACGGGAAATCCGGGCAGAAGCTCGGCGGCCCGAACGAGGCCAACCTGCGCATCGACCGCGAATTCTGAGCGCCAAAAGGTTAATTTTCCCGCCAAAACCTTAACCCTCCTTTAACCCACCTCTCAATATGCAGAGATACCGGTTGCCGAAAAAAGACCGGCTCAGTCAGAAGACTGAACATAATGAGAAATTGAGGAGAGCATTAAATGTCGTCCATTCTCACCAACAACTCCGCAACGGTTGCCCTGGCCACTCTGAAAAGCGTGACCTCCGGCCTCAACGAAACCCAGAACCGGGTTTCCAGCGGCCTGGCCATCCGTTCCGGTAAAGAGAACGCCGCCTACTTCGCCATTTCCCAGACCATGGAAGGTGACAGCGGTATGTTCAAGTCAATCAACGAAGGTCTGACCTCCACCAAGAACTCGATTTCGACCGCTCGTCTGGGCGCCGAAACCGTGGCCGATCTGGCAGAGCAATTCGTCGAGCGCGTCGCTTTTGCCCAGGGCAACGGCATCGATCTCGCCGAGGTTCAGTCGGAACTCGACGAACTGGTCAAGCGCATGGATTCGGCGATCAAGCAAGCCACCTTCAACGGTGACGACCTTGTCAACGCATCGAGCGACGGCGCCACCGCCAACGCCGCAACCGCCAGCGTCACCTCGGTGTCGGGTGTGTCGCGCGCCGGTGGTTCGTTCAGCACCACGACCATCTCGTTCACCGGTGTCGACCTTGCGTCGATCCGTGGTGACATGACCAACGCCAACACCGGCTTCGCCGCGATCAACGTCAGCACCTCGACCGACCTGGCCGCCGACCTGGCGACCGCCGAAGGTCTGCTGTCTTCGGCCATCTCGGCCGCCACCTCGCTGGGTGTCACCGAGAAGACCATCGAAGGCCAGCAGGACTTCCTGGGCAGCCTGACCGACACGCTGGATGCCGGCATCGGTGCGATGGTTGATGCGAACATGGAAGAGGAAGCCGCGCGTCTGCAAGCCTATCAGGTGCAGCAGCAGCTGGCGACGCAATCGCTGTCGATTGCCAACCAGGCGCCGCAGAACATCCTGAGCCTGTTCCGCTAAGGTGATCGGGCCCGGCTCTCTCGCCGGGCCTGATTTTCTGCTTCAGTAGCGAGTGCCTCGGTTTTCTGCCAGAGTGTTCTGGCCGCGCCCCCTCCAGATGGGTGCTGTCGACCGCCACAACCGGCGGTCGGCTAAATGTTTCAGCCCGCGGGCTGGGAAAATTCCCGCAGCGGGTCGTCGACACCGGATTCCAGCAGCAGCCGATAAAGCTCGGCAAAGCTTTCGTCGGGCGGCATCTTCTCGCCGCGTTTCTGCGACAGGAAGATGTTTGCGCTTTTGAAGAACCGCTCGGCCGCCTCCAGCTCGGGGTCCGACCCGACCCGATAGGCGCCGACCCGGATCAGGTCTTCCATATCCGCATAGCGCGCCAGCGCCCGCCGCGCCGCCGCCATCACCTCGTATTCCTCGGGCGAATGGCAGTCCGGCAGCATCCGCGAGATCGACCGCTGCACGTCGATCGCCGGAAAGCGGTTCTGTTCGGCGATCCGCCGATCCAGCACGATATGGCCGTCTACAATGCCGCGGATGGCATCCGCGATCGGCTCGTTCATGTCGTCGCCATCGACCAGAACCGTGTAGATGCCGGTGATGTCGCCCTCGCCCTCAAGCCCGGGCCCGGCCCGTTCCAACAGATGCGGCAGTTCGGAAAACACCGTCGGCGGATAGCCCCGCGTGGTCGGCGGCTCGCCGCTCGACAGCCCGATCTCGCGCTGCGCGGTGGCAAAGCGGGTGATGCTGTCCAAAAGCAGCAGCACCTGCCGCCCCTGGGCGCGGAAATGTTCGGCCACCGCGGTCGCGGTCCAGGCCGCCTGCCGGCGCAGCAGCGGCGCCTCGTCACCTGTCGCCACCACCAGAACCGAGCGCGCCATGCCCTCTTCGCCCAGATCCTCGTGAATGAATTCGCGCACTTCGCGGCCGCGTTCCCCGACCAGCCCGAAGACCACCACATCGGCGTCGGTATTGCGCGCCAGCATCGCCATCAGGGTCGACTTGCCGACCCCCGAGCCGGCAAAGATCCCCATCCGCTGACCCCGGCAGATCGGCGTGAACAGATCCAGGCATTTGACCTGGGTCTGCAATTTCTCGCCCACCCGCCGGCGTTCGAAAGCGCGGGGGGGATGCGCCTTGCGGGCCAGTTTCTTGCCGCTGCGCGGCCGTCGCGGCGTATAGGACAGGGGCCGCCCCAGCGCGTCGACCACGGTGCCGATCCAGCTGTCGTCGGGGCAGATCTGATCCTCGAACTGGACCAGCTCGACCGGGTCGCCCACCGCCACCCCGTCCCAGTTGCCATAGGGCAGGATCTGCACCTCGCCGCCGCGCGCCCCGACCACTTCGCATTCGACAGGACCCAGCCGCCCGTGCACCCGGCAACGCTGACCGATACCGGCCGCGCGCTCGAGCCCCGAGGCGCTGAGCGTCAAGCCGACGATCGCGCTGACATGGCCCACTATTCTTGAAGGATTCAAAGAATAAACGGCCTTTTGTAAGGTTTCAAGAGCGGTCAAACCAAGAATTAACCTTTATTAATTCATTCTCCCAGTGCTATACTTGCTGAAACAGCCTCGGGAGTCCATGATGAACTTGTCAGATGTCAGTCTTTTTGGCCTTGCCTCAAAGCGTCTGCAATGGCTTGCCGACCGCCAGACCGTGATCTCGGAAAACATCGCCAATGCCGATACCGCCGACTACCGGGCGCGCGACGTGGAAAGCTTCGAAAGCTATCTCAGCACCACCGCCGACGGCGCCGGTTTCGGCTCGGCCGAGGTGGTCGAGGCCAAGGCGATGTGGGGCGAGGAACTGTCGGGCAACAACATCGTGCTCGAAGAACAGCTGATGGAGGCCGGCACCACCTCGAGCCAGTACAAGCTGGCCTCGAGCCTCTACCGCAAGGCGCATGACCTGCTGCTCGCGGCGGCCGGCAACTGAATGAGAGGATAGGCACATGGATGCGCTGAAGTCGATTTCGTCCACCGCCGCCAGCGGCATGCGGGCCCAGGCCGAGCGCCTGCGCGTGGTCTCGGAAAACGTCGCCAATGCCAGCACCACCGCCGAGCAGGCCGGCGGCGACCCCTATCGCCGCAAGACCATCTCTTTCGGCGCCGGCACCGACGAGGCCACCGGCGCGGCCATCGTCGAGGTTTCCGAGATCGCCAAGGACATGGGCGATTTCAAGCTGCGCTACGACCCCTCGCACCCGGCGGCCGACGACAACGGCTATGTCAAGATGCCCAACGTCAACCCGCTGATCGAGATGAGCAACATGCGCGAGGCCGCCCGCGGCTACGAGGCAAACCTGTCGATGATGGAGCGGGCGCGCGAGATGCGCTCCCAGCTTCTCAACCTGTTGGAGTGATCTTGAAACATGACTGATTTCGCGGCCATACGCTCTTCCGTGGCGGTTCAATCGGCCTATGGCAAGTCGCAGAAATTGCAGGACGGCCCGGCCAGCCCGGCAGATCTGGGCAAGACCGGCCCCGAGGGCAGCTTTGCCCAGATGGTCACCGATGCCGCCAGCCAGGCGGCCGATACCGTGCGCGCCGGCGACAAGACCGCGCTGGCCGGGCTTTCGGGCCAGGCCGGCATCCAGCAGGTGGTCGAGGCGACCATGGCGATGGAAAGCACGGTGCGGGTCTCGGTCGCGGTGCGCGACAAGTTCGTCGAGGCCTATCAGGACATCATGCGGATGCAGATCTGACGATCCGCCCCGCCCCAGCAGGAAGCGCCCATGGACGCGGTCAGCACATACGAGATCATCCGGCTCACCATCACCACCGTGCTCATCGGCTCGGCGCCGGTGCTGGTTGTGGCACTGGTCGTCGGACTGGTGATCGCCTTCGTGCAGGCGCTGACCCAGATTCAAGAGATGACCCTGACCTTCGTGCCCAAGATCCTGGCGATCTTCGCCACCCTGGCGCTGACCCTGCCCTTCATCTTCCGCACCCTGTCCCGGCTGTCGGCCCAGGTCTTTGACCTGATCTCCAGCGGCAGCGTCTGACCATGGGCCGGCGCCGCACCCCCCTTCTGGCCGCCCTGGCCGGTCTCGCACTGGCCGTCACCGCCCCGGCGGGCGGCGGCGCCCGCGCCGAGCTCTGGGCCGGATTCTACAAGCCGCGCCAGCCGGTGGTCTCGCAGGATCAGGCCGCCGCCTACCAGCTCGGCCATGACGCGGTCTGCCTTGCCGCCATCCTCGAGGCCCAGACCCGCTATGACATTCCCGACAACCTGCTGTTGTCGATCGGCATCCAGGAGGCCGGAAAACGCGGCCAGCGCGGCCTCACCGTCTGGCCATGGGCGGCCAATGCCGAAGGCAGCGGCGCCTTCTTCCCCGACCGCGACAGCCTGTTGCGCTGGGTCAGGAACCAGATGGCCATGGGCGTCGAGTCGATCGATGTCGGCTGCATGCAGGTCAACCAGAAATGGCACGGCAAGGCCTTTGCCTCGCTGGAACAGGCGGTCGATCCGCGCAGCAACGTCGATTACGCCGCCCGCTACCTGCGCGACCTCTTCCGCAGCGAAGGCGACTGGTGGCGTGCCGCCGGGCGCTACCATTCCGCCAGCGAGCGCTACAAGACCGTCTATCTCGACAAGCTGGCGCGCAACCAGAAGATCGCCAACGCCAATATCGACCAGTTCCTGGCGCTGATCGTCGACCAGACCAGCCTCGCGCCGATCGAACTGGCCGGGGTCGCGCCGCCGCAATCGCCGGCGCAGTTCTGGGGCAAGGACAGCTCGGGCAGCGGCCGCGGCGGCTTCACCATCTATTCGCACAGCCCGATGCAACCGATCATCCCCGACTTCGAAGAGCGGAACTGACCCCGATGAGCGCCCGAGACGTCCAGACGCCCCAGACCACCGCGATGCAATGGCTCCGCCAGGGGCTGGGCAATCGCGACATCGCCTTCGCCATCGGCGTGGTGCTGATCCTGGCGATGCTGTTCATCCCGCTGCCGCCGATGCTGCTGGACTTCGGCCTCGCGGTCTCGCTGTCGCTGGCGGTGCTGATCCTGATGGTGGCGCTGTGGATCCAGACCCCGCTCGATTTCAACTCCTTCCCGACGCTCTTGCTGGTGGTCACCATGCTGCGGCTGGCGCTCAACGTCTCCTCGACCCGGCTGATCCTCAGCAAGGGCCACGAGGGCACCGGCGCCGCCGGCAAGGTGATCGAGGGCTTCGCCGGCTTCATCGTCGGCGGCGACTATGTCATCGGCATCGTCATCTTCGCCATCCTCGTCACCATCAACTTCATCGTCATCACCAAGGGCTCGACCCGCATCGCCGAGGTCGCGGCCCGCTTCTCGCTCGACGCCATGCCCGGCAAGCAGATGGCGATCGACGCCGACCTCGGCGCCGGCATCATCGACGAGAACGAGGCCCGCGCCCGGCGCAAGGTGCTGGAAGAGGAAAGCGCCTTTTTCGGGGCCATGGACGGGGCCTCGAAATTCGTCCGCGGCGATGCGGTGGCCGGGATCATCATCACCCTGATCAACGTCATCGGCGGCATCCTCATCGGCATGACCAGCCATTCGCTCAGCGTCGGACAGGCGGCGGCCAATTACACCGTGCTGACCATCGGCGACGGGCTCATCACCCAGATCCCGGCGCTGGTGGTGTCGCTGGCCGCCGGCCTTCTGGTCACCAAGAGCGGCACCAAGGGCGCCGCCAACGAAGTGGTGCTGGCCCAGCTCAGCGGCTTCCCCAAGGCGCTTTACATGGCGGCGGCGCTCAGCTTTGGCGTCGGCTGGCTGCCCGGCTTCCCGGCCATGATCTTCGTGCCGCTGTCCGGCGCCATGGCCCTGCTGGGCTATTTCATGCAGAAACACGCCCGCGAAACCGCGCAGGCCGAAGCCGAAGCCATCGCCGAGACCGAGCGCAAGGACCTGGCGCAGGAAGAAACCGTCTTCGACCTCTTGCAGGTCGACGACGTGCGGCTCAACCTCGGCGCCGCGCTGGTGTCGCTCATCACCTCGGAGAACGCCGCCCTGCCCGGCAAGGTGAAGAGCCTGCGCAACCTGTTCATCAAGGATTTCGGCTTCGTGCTGCCGCCGGTGCGGATCAAGGACGACGCCTCGCTGCCGCCCAACAGCTATACCATCTGCCTCAACGAGATCGAGACCGCCCGCGGCGAGGTGCGGCCGATGATGATGATGGTGATCGACCCCATGGGCGGCAAGATCGACCTGCCCGGCGAACACACCAAGGAACCGACCTTCGGGCTCAACGCGGTCTGGGTCGACGACACCCGCGCCTCCGAGGCCGAGCTCAAGGGCTATACCGTGGTCGACCCCGAAAGCGTCGTCACCACCCATCTGACCGAGGTCATCAAAGAGCATATGCCCGAGATCCTGACCTATTCGGCGACCCAGGAGCTGATCGAGGGCCAGACCAAGGAATACCAGAAACTGCTGTCCGGCAGCGGCGCCTCCTCGCCCGGTGTGATGCTGCAGCACGTGCTTCAGGCGCTGCTCTCGGAACGGGTGTCGATCCGCAACCTGTCGCGCATCATCGAGGCCGTGGCCGAGGCCAGCGCCACCACCCAGAACATCCGCCAGGTGGTCGAACATGTGCGCGGCAAACTGTCGAAACAGATCTGTCAGGCGCTGGTCGACCCGCAGGGCTATGTGCCGGTGATCACGCTCGGCGGCGACTGGGAACGCGAGCTGACCAATGCGATCTCGTCCTCCAACGGCGAAGAAACCTTCATCATGTCGCCGCAGCGGGTGCAGGAATTCGTGCTCGCCGCGCGCAAGGAGATCCAGAAATTCTCCGACGGCGACCACTGGCCGGCGCTTCTGGTCTCGCCCTCGGTGCGCCCCTATGTGCGCCAGATCTTCGAACGCGTCAGCCCGATGACCCAGATCATCTCGCACAACGAGGTGCACCGCAAAGCCTCGCTGCGCACGGTCGGCTCGGTCGGAGCCTGAGCGATGCAGCTCAGCGATCTGGTCGCCGCGCAGATCTTCGGCTATTTCGTCGTCGTCGCGCGGCTCGGCTCGGCGCTGATGTTCATGCCCACTTTCGGCGAAACCCAGTACCCGGTGCGCGCCCGCCTGTCCTTTGCGCTGGTGCTCTGCGCGGCGCTCTACCCGATCACCCCGGTCGAGGCGGTGATCCCCGACGAGATCACCGCCATCGCCATCCTGCTCGGCATCGAGGTCACCATCGGTCTGTGGATCGGCCTCGCGGCGCGGGTGCTGCTGGTGGCGATGCAGTTCGCCGGCTTCCAGGTCGGGCAGGTCTCGGGGCTGGCCAATGCCTTCGGCCCCTCGCTGGGTTCCTTCGAGGGCGCCACCCTGGTCTCGACGCTGATGCTGCTGGGGTCGGTGGCGGCGCTCTTTGCCACCGACGCCCATCACGTTATCCTTCTGGGGCTGTTGGACAGCTATGCCATGTTCCCGCCGGGGCAGATCATTGTCGGCGATCTGGCCGAACAGATCGTGCGGGTCGGCAATCACAGCCTTTACATCGGCACCATGATTGCGGCACCCTTCTTTGTCATGGGTGTGGTGCTCAATCTTGGCATGGGTCTGGCAAACCGGATGATGCCGCAATTGCCGGTGTTCTTCGTCGCCTCGGCGATCCTGATCGCGGTCGGCCTGTTCATCCTCGCCGCGGCGCTGCCGCCGGCGCTGGATTTCTTCGTCCGCGATTTCATCGACTGGTTCAGCGATTTCAGCCTCTGAGATGCCATGAGCCAGCAGGACAGCGATACCGACAGCAAACCGCACGAGCCAACCGAGAAGAAACTGCGCGAGGCCCGGCGCAAGGGCGACGTGCCCTCCTCGCGCGAGACCGGCAACATGATGATCGTGCTCTCGCTCTTGGGGGTGACGCTCTTCGTGCTGCCATGGCAGGCGACCCAGCTGGCCAATGCGCTGGCGCTGATGATCGAGGTCTCGGGCCAGGTCGCGGTCGGCGCCGGCCGCCCCGGCCTCGCCCGGCTGGGCGAGGTGATCCTCGAATTCGGCCTGCGGGTCGTCATCGCGCTGGCGCCGATCTTCGTGGCGCTGATGATCGGCGGGCTGATCGGGGTGCTGATCCAGGGCGAGACCGTGGCCTCGCTTGAACGCATCCGCCCGAAACTGTCCAAGATCTCGCCCCAGCAGGGGTTCAAGCGGCTGTTCTCGGGCACCGCCTTCATCGAGTTCGCCAAGAGCCTGCTCAAGGTCTCGGTCGCCGGTGCGCTGGCGCTCTGGGTCACCCAAAGCGTCGTCGGCGAGGTCATGCAGGGGGCCGGCTTCCTGCCCGAGCGGCTGCCCGAATACCTGCTGATGGCGGCGCGCAAGCTGCTGCTGGCAATGGCGATCTTCCTGGTGCCGCTGGCGCTGGTCGACATCCTCTGGAAACGCTTCCAGTGGCGCAAGAAACAGATGATGTCGCACAAGGAGCTTCAGGACGAGTTCAAAGAGGCCGAAGGCTCGCCCGAACTCAAGGCCAAACGCGCCCGGCTGCGCCGCGAACAATCGCAGAAACGGGTGGCGCTGGCGGTGCCGCAGGCCAGCGTCGTGCTCACCAACCCGACCCATTTCGCGGTGGCGCTGAAATACGAGCCGGGCTCGGATCTGGCGCCGCAATGTGTCGCCAAGGGTGCCGACCACATGGCCCGCCGCATCCGCGAGCTGGCCTATGACAACGAGGTGCCGGTGATCGAGAACAAGCCGCTGGCGCGGCTGCTCTATGACACCGTCGAAATCGACCAGATGGTCCCGGTCGAGCACTGGCAGGTGGTGGCCGAGATCATCAGCTTCGTGCTCGACATGCAGGCCGACGGCAACCGCCCGCCGCCCGAAGGTTCGGTTCTGCGCGACCGCGAATCCTAGGCCGCGGCGGGCCTTTGGCCCCGGTGACCGAAGCCGCACAGGCGGAATCTGTCAAATTCTCCGCAAAGTGGCCCAAATTTCGTCCCATTTCCCGGCTCTAACTCGGTCGGGACTGCGCCGACTTCCGGCCCCCGACACGGTGAAACCAGGAGCTTTCGAAATGCGTATCATGGTTGTGGACGATGACCCGCTGTTCAAAGAGCTGATCTTTTCGGCGCTGACCAGCATGGGATTCGACGAACCGGCCTATGCCGCCAGTGCCGAACAGGCGCTGCAACTTGCCGAAGAGGCCGAAGAGCCCTTCGATACCTTCCTTCTGGACATCAACCTGCCGGAAAAGAACGGTGTCGAACTGTGCGGCGACCTGCGCCAGCTGCCCGATTACCGCACCACGCCGATCATCATGATCACCGCCAGCCGCAAGAGCCACCTGATGGAAGAGGCCTTTGCCGCCGGCGCCACCGATTTCGTCAACAAGCCGATCGACGGACTCGAACTGGGCACCCGTGTCAAGGTCGCCGGCATGCTCAACGAAAGCATGCGGCGCGAGAAACAGATCCGCTATACGCTCGACGACCTGACCGAGATGACCCGCGTCCAGTTCCACGAACGGGTGGCGCTGCCCGGCATTGCCGGTGTCGAGGACTATCTCGAACTGGAAAACTCGCTCTTGCGGATGATGCGCGCCTGCTACGCGATGTCGATCTACTCGATCCACGTGGTCTCGGCCAAGAACGTCTATGACAACCACGCCGCGCCCTATTTCGTCGATTACCTGAAAAACATCGCCAAACTGCTTGCCGACACGCTCGCCGGGCAGAAGACGGTGATTTCCTATGTCGGGCGGGGGGTGTTCCTCTGCGTCAAATACGGCCGCAGCCGTCCCAACCTCGAGCAGATCGAGGACGACATCGAAACCGCGCTGGCCCGGCAATGGCCAGTCCATGCCAAGGCCGGCCTGCCGGCCCCGATCGCATCGGTGGCCCAGATTTCCAGCAAGAGCGTCTGGACCAACCTCACGGCGCTGGAAACCATCCAGGCCTTCACCCGCTCGCTCGCCCAAGCCGACATCGCGCCGCCCGCCCGGCCGGAAAGACCCGTCATCGCCAAGGCCCCGACCAAGACCGCGCCAGCCGCGGCAAAACCGGAAAAGCCCGGGCACTTGTTGTTCCGCAAGCTGCCGATCGTCGAAAAAGAGGTCGACCCTTTCTTCCGCAAGGCGCAAAAGCTGTTCTGAGCCGCCGCCCAACCCCGACAGATTCCCCGAAACCACCACCCAAACTGACCCCGCAAGACTTTTTGTCGCGCGGGTCTTTTTTTGCCCCGCACACGCCCCGCGTGTTTCAACAATTTGTTGCCTGTGGGAAACAATCCGCAGGCCGGGCGCGGTTCCGCGCCCCTTCCGGGCAATTGACCAATTGAAACGATCCCCGGTCGGTGCTAGGTCCGTCTCAGTTGTTTCCGGCCTGCTGCGGGCCGCACTGCCGTTTTTTTTACCACTGGCCAGGAGTCGATATGATTCGCTTGATGCTGATATGCGCCGTGTTGCTGGCCGGTTGTTCCAAGGGCATGACCACCTTTCCGACCAAGGCCGAGGATCAGGCCACGCTGCCCGAACACGTCAATATCGTCCGCGTCTCGAGCCAGAATATCGGCGATTACAACAAGTCCTTCCGGCGCTATCACCGCAGTTCGCTGCCGTTTTCCGGCGACTGGTCCTACCGGATCGGCGTTGGCGACGTGATCTCGGTTCTGGTGTTCGAACACCCCGAGCTGTCGCTCAACCAGACCAATACCACCAACGACAAGCTGAACGGCTTCGAGATTCAGGCCGACGGCAGTTTCCACTTCCCCTATATCGGCGATATCTACGCCGCCGGCAATTCGGTGCAGTCGGTGCGCCAGGAAGTGACCCAGAAGCTGCGCGCCTATATCAACGAACCGCAGGTCGACGTGCGGATCCTCGAATTCAACTCTCAAAGCATCGTCGTCAGCGGCGAGGTCGGCGCGCCCAACCGCCAGTCGCTGACCACCGTGCCGCTGACCCTGTTGCAGGCGGTGAACGCCGCCGGCGGCTGGAGCGAGAACGCCGACATCAGCCATATCACCCTGCGCCGGGGCGGCCGCGCCCATTCGGTCGACCTGCGCGGCTTCCTCGAGGCCAATATCGCCGGCAACAACCCGGTGCTTCAGGCCGGCGACGTCGTGCACGTGCCCGAACGCGAGAACCAGGAAGCCTTCGTCATGGGCGAAACCATCCGCAACGCGTCAATCGACGTCACCAGCGAACTGGTCACCCTGACCGAGGCGGTGAACGAGGCCGGCGGCCCCAGCAAGGTGCGCTCGGATTCGCGCGGCATCTTCGTGTTCCGCTATGAGGGCGGCAAGATGAGCGTCTACCAGTTCGACACCACCTCGCCCGAGGGCTGGCTGCTGGGCACCAAGTTCACGCTGGCACCGCAGGACGTGGTCTTCCTGACCCGCAGCCCGCTGCAGCACTGGAACGACACCATCAACCAGCTGTTGCCGACCGTCTCTGCCATCAGCTCGCTGGAATCGTTGCAGCGAAATCTGTAGGGTCCTTGCGGCAGTCTCAGGGGGCGCTTCATGTTCAACAATATTCTGGTCGTCTGCGTCGGCAACATCTGCCGCTCGCCGCTAGGCGAACGTCTTTTGCAGGCCAAGGTGCCGGGGCTCAACGTCAGCTCGGCCGGCATCGGCGCGCTGGTCGGCAAGCCGGCCGACGAGACCGCTTCGCAGGTCGCCGCCGAACACGGCATCTCGCTTGACGGCCACAGCGCCCGCCAGGCCAGCGCCGAGATCCTGACCGGGGCCGAGCTGATCCTGGTGATGGAATCGGGCCACAAGGCGGCGATCGCCCAGATCGCGCCGCAGGTCAGCGGCCGGGTGATGCTGGCCGATCACTGGATCGGCGGCAAGGGCGTCGCAGACCCCTACCGACATTCCAAGGAATTTCACCAACTTGTTTTCACTCAGCTCGACTCCGCCATGGATGCCTGGGCACAGCGGCTTGCCGCAAAATAGCGATGATTTGACATGAGCTCTTCTTCTTCCAGCACCAAAGACCAGTATGACGACGAAATCGACCTCGGCCAGCTTCTGCTGACCCTGTGGCACGGCAAGTGGACGCTGCTGCTGGCCACGGTCCTCGTCGGCGCGCTCAGCGTGTTCTGGGCCCTCAACACCGCCCCGACCTATCAGGCCGACGCGCTTCTGCAACTCGAGGAAAAGGGCGGCGCCAACCCGCTGCTCGATGCCTTCGAAGGCTTCGGCGAGGAAACCCAGGCCGCGACCGAGATCGAACTGCTGAAATCGCGGATGGTGCTGGGGCAGGCGATCGCCGAGCAGAACCTCGACTGGATCGCGATGCCGCGCTACATGCCGCTGATCGGCCATTTCGTCTCGAAATACGGGCAGTTCCTCGGCCTGCCCGGCTTCCTCGATGCCTATGCCCAGACCGATGAACGCATTGCCCTGAAGTTTCTCCAGGTGCCGCCGCATATGCTGGGCGAAACCCTGGTCCTGACCAAGACCTCCGAGACCGAGTTCAACCTCGAACTGCCCGGAGGCCGGCTGCTGAGCGGCCGCGTCGACGAACAGCTGATCGACGCCGCCAGCGGCGTCTCGATCGAGGTCGGCCTGCTGGCCGGCGCCCCCGGCCGCGAATTTCTGGTCAAGCAGATCAGCGAGGAAAAGGCCATCAAGAGCGTCCGCGCCCGGGTCGGTGTCGCCGAAAAGGGCCGCAAGTCCGGCGTCCTCAACGTCACCTTCCAGGCCGGCGACCGCGAAGACGCCGCCCGCGCCCTGTCGGCCATCGTCAACGCCTATCTGCGCCAGAACATCTCGCGCAATTCGGCCGAGGCCGAAAGCAGCCTCGCCTTCATCGAAGAGCGCATCCCCGAGGTGCGCGCCGTGGTCGACCGCGCCGAATCCGCCCTCAAGGACCTGCAAAGCGCCCGCAACACGCTGGATCTCAGCTTCGAGACCCAGGCGCTTTTGCAGCAGCAGACCCAGCTCGAGGCCGAGCTGGCGGCGCTGTTGATCGAAGAGGAAGAGCTGCAGCGCAAATACACCGTCAACCACCCGACCTACAAAACCCTGCTGGTCAAGAAACTGCAGCTCGAAGCCCGCCTCCAGACGCTCGAGACCAAGTCGCTCGACCTGCCCGAGACCCAGCGCGAGATCTTCGACATGACGCAAGAGCTGGAACTGGCCCGCGAGACCTACAGCAAGCTGCTGATCCGCGCCCAGGAGCTGCGCGTGGTCAAGGCCAGCACCATAGGCAACGTCCGGGTCATCGACCACGCCCAGACCGCCTCGATCCCGGTGGCGCCGCGCAAGTCGATGATCGTCGCCCTCGGCACCCTTCTGGGGCTGATGCTGGGCATCGGCGTGGTCCTGCTGCGCCAGCTCACCGCCCGCGGCATCAAGTCCAGCAGCGAGATCGAGGCCCTCGGCCTGCCGGTCTTCGCGGTCATCAACAACGTCAGGGAAAGCGCCAAGCGGCCGCGCGGCCATGACGCCAAATGGCCGGTGCTGGCGGTCGAGGAGCCCACCGACCTTGCTGTCGAGGCCTTCCGCGGCCTGCGCACCAGCCTGCACTTCGGCATGCTCGACAAGGACTCCAAGGTGCTGGCGATCACCAGTGCCAGCCCCAACGCCGGCAAATCCTTCTGCTCGGTCAACCTGGCCACGGTCTCGGCCCAGGCCGGTCAGAAGATCTGCCTCGTCGATGCCGACCTGCGGCGCGGCCAGCTGCGCAAGTTCTTCGGCCTGAAAAAGGACCAGCCCGGCCTCGCCGAACTGCTGGCCGCCGACAACACGCTCGACGAGGTGCTGAAAGCGACCTCGGTCGACAACCTGTCGCTGATCCCGACCGGCAAATACCCCCCGAACCCGGCCGATCTCCTGATGCTGCCGGCCTTCACCAGCCTGCTCGACGACCTGTGCAGCCGCTTCGATCTGGTCATCGTCGACTGCCCGCCGGTGCTGGCGGTAACCGACCCGGTGATGATCTCGAAACAGGCCAGCATGACCCTTGTCGTGGTCCACTACGGGATCACCATGGAAAAGGAAATGCAGGCCATGCAGCGCGAGATCGACGCCTCGAACGGCCATGTCGCCGGCGCCATCTTCAACGGTTTCGAACGCGCCAAGAGCGAGAAATACGGCGGCTACGACTACCGCTATTCCTACAAGTAAGCCGCGGACGGCAAAACGCCGGGACCCTATGGCCCCGGCGCTTTCATCTCAGTTCGCCGCCCTGCGGCAGCCCCGCCGAGGGCTCATTCCGCGTTGGGGCGGATGCGCTTGCCGGTCTTGTTGGCAAAGGCCTCGAGCCGCGCCCGCGCCGCCGGCTGGGTGTTGACCACACCGGCCACCACCGCCTCGGCATAGGCGGCATCCATCGCCGACATGTTGTTGAGATGGCTGACCGCCGAGCAGATGGCGAAATTGGTCAGCGGCAGGTTGGCCGCCGCCTTGTCGGCCAGCTCGATCGCCATCTCAAGGCTGGAGCCCTCGGTGATATATTGCGCCAGCCCCAGATCCACCGCCTGCTGGCCCTGATAGATGCGCCCCATCAGGATCATGTCGATCATCCGCGACTTGCCGATCAGGTCGCTGACCCGGATCGTGGCGCCGCCGCCGGTGAAGATGCCGCGCTGACCCTCGGGCAGGGCGAAATAGGTGCTCTGATCCATCACCCGCACATGGGCGGCGCTGGCCAGTTCCAGCCCGCCGCCGACCACCGCGCCCTTCAGCGCCGCGATCACCGGCACCCCGCCATATTCCATCTTGTTGAAGGCCTCGTGCCAGCGCAGACAGACATGCATGAAATCGTCAGGGCTGCGATCGGCCTTCCAGTGCTCGACCAGATCCAGACCGGCGCAGAAGTGGTCCCCGGCCCCGGCCAGCACCACCGCCCGCACCCCGGTGCGATGGGCACCACCGAAAAAGTCGACCAGCTCGTCGATGGTCGCCACATCCAGCGCATTGCGCTTGTCCGGGCGGTTCAGGGTGACGATCACGACACCGTTGTCGCGGGCGTCGAAATCGAGGTTGCGATAGTCTTTCAGGAAGTCGTTCAGGCTCATGAGATCGTCCTTTCCGGGTCGGGGTTTGGGTTGGGGTGGTCCGGGGCAGAGCCCTCAGAGATCGGCCTCAAGCAGGCTCGGCGCACCTTCGATGATGCGAAGCCGCTCGGCGGCGCTGTCGATCAGGACATGCTCGGCAAAGAATCGCGCGGTGGCGATCTTGCGGCGCAGAAAGGCGCTGTCCTCGCCCGCCGCCTGCCGCGCCGCAGCCGCCAGCAGCGACCGCGCCAGCTGCCAGCCGACGGCGAGATTTCCGGTCAGCATCAGGAAGGGCACGCTGCCGGCATAGGCGGCATTGGCATCGGCTGGCGCGGTCTCCAGAAGATGCGCCAGGCTGGCCTCGAAATCGGCCGCCGCGCGCTCCAGCCGGCCGGCCACCGCCTGCGCCGCCATATCGCCGCCCCGCAGGGCGGCGACGGTCTCGCGCACCAGCGCCGCAAAGCGCCGCGCCGTGGCGCCGCCGTCGCGCTGCACCTTGCGCCCCAGAAGGTCGTTGGCCTGAATCGCGGTGGTGCCTTCATAGATCGGCAGGATCCGCGCATCGCGGTAGAAACGCGCAACCCCGGTCTCCTCGATGAACCCCATGCCGCCATGCACCTGCACCCCGAGCGAGGCCACCTCGACCGCCCGTTCCGAGGCAAAGCCCTTGACCAGCGGCACCAGGAACTCGGCCATGGCGCCGGCCGCGGCGCGCTCGGTTTCGGCGCCATGTTCGGCCAGATCCAGCCAGCCCGCCGTCGCCATCGCCAGCGCCCGCCCGCCCTCGGTCAGGGCCCGCATCCGCAGCAGCATGCGGCGCACATCCGGGTGGCGGGCGATCGCCACCGCCTCGGCGCTGCTGCCGTCCACGGCGCGGCCCTGAACCCGCTCTTCGGCATAGGCCAGCGCGTGCTGGTGGGCGCGGTCCGCCACCGCCACCCCCTGCACCCCGACCGCGAAGCGCGCCGTGCTCATCATCACGAACATATAGGGCAGGCCGCGCATCTCTTCGCCGACCAGATAGCCGGTGGCGCCCTCAAAGTTCAGCACCGCCGTCGGGCTCGCCCGCACCCCCAGCTTGTGCTCCAGCCCGCTGCAGGTGACGGCGTTGCGCCGGCCCGGGTTGCCCGCGGCATCCGGCAGGAATTTCGGCACCACGAACAGGCTCAGCCCCTTGGGCCCCTCGGGCGCGCCGGGGGTGCGCGCCAGCACCAGATGGATGATGTTCTCGCTCAGCTCATGTTCGCCATAGGTGATGAAGATCTTGGTGCCGCTGATCGCATAGCTGCCGTCGGCGCCCGGCTCGGCACGGCAGCGGATGCGCCCCAGATCGCTGCCCGCCTGCGGCTCGGTCAGGTTCATGGTCCCCGACCACTGGCCGCTGACCAGCTTTTCAAGATAAAGCGCCTTCTGCGCCGGCGAGCCGTTCTTGGTCAGCGCGTCGATGGCGCCATCGGTCAGCAGCGGGCAAAGGCCGAAACTGGTATCGGCCGCGTTGACGATCTCGGTCGCCGCCGCCCCGGCGGCGCGCGGCAGCCCCATGCCGCCATGCTCGGGACCATGGGCAAGGCTCTGCCAGCCCATCTCGACGAATTGCCCATAGGCCGCCGCATAGCCTTCGGGCAGGCTGACCCGGCCCGCGTCCAGATGCGCGCCCGCCTCGTCGCCGGCCACGCCCAGCGGCGCCACCACCTCGCTGCAGAACCGGCCGCAGGCCTCGAGCGCGGCGCGGATATCCTCCAGCTCGACCCCGGCATAGCGCGGCAGCGCGCCGACCTCGGACCAGCCCGAAAGATGTTCAAGGTCAAACATGATGTCGTCGATCGGGGCGGTGTAAAGCATGGTCGAATTCCAAAAGTGTTAGGTCTTTTGGTGACAGATAGACGACGGTTTTGCGCCACACCATCTCGGATCGGGACATTTCATTGTCATAAAGTGACAGATTGCCCTAAGACAAGGCATGTCCATGCGATCCGATCCGCCACATCTCATCACCGTCTCGCGGGCCTTTGTCGGCGACTGGCTGGCGGCGCTGGCGCTGTGCTGCTCGCAAGGGCAGTTGCAGGGGCTGCTGCGCCGCGCCGGTCTCGACGACAGCGGCAAGGGGGCGGCGGCGCGGGTCTCGCTGGACCAGATGGTGACCCTCTATCAGCTCGCGGTGGCCGAAAGCGGCGACGAGATGATGGGCCTGTGGCAGCGCCCGGTGCGGCCACGGGCGCTGCAGCATCTGGTGACCACCGTCGCCAGCGCCGAGACCCTGCCGGCGGCGCTCTACCGGTTCTCCACCTTCTGGAACCTGATCCTCGACGACGTCCAGTTCACCCTCGCCCGCGACGGCGGCCTGCTCGACCTGTCGCTGGTGCCTCAGGGCCGGGCCGCGCCGCAGCGTTTCGGCCATCTGCTGATGCTGAAACTGGCCCATGGGGTGCTGTCCTGGCGCGCCGGCTACGAACTGCCGGTCGACAGCGTGAAATTCGCCTTTGCCCGCCCCGCCTTCGCCGCCGACTACTCGGTGGTGTTCCCCTGCCCGGTGGGTTTCGACGCCCGCCGCTCGGCGATCCGCTTCGAGACCCGCCGCTTCGAGCCGCCGCCGCCGCGCTCCAAGTCCGATCTGCTCGCCTTCGTCCGGCGGGCGCCGCGCGACTGGATCTTCACCAGCTACCGGGCCCACACCACGTCGCTGCGGGTCCGCGAATACCTGTTCCGCGCCGGCTGGAGCCACTGCGGCCTGGCCGATACCGCCACCGAATTCGGGATCACGCCCCGGACGCTGATCCGGCGGCTGGCGGCCGAGGGGGCCTCGTTCCAGAGCATCAAGGACGACCTGCGCCGCGACATCGCCCTGCGCGCCCTGCGCGAGGCCGGCCGCAGCACCGAGCAGATCGCCGCCGAGCTCGGCTTTTCCTCGGCAGCAAATTTTCACCGCGCCTTCCGGCGCTGGACCGGCGCCACGCCCTCGGCCTTTCGGCAACCCGTGCCGCAGGCCCCGGACTGAGCCCCCGCAGGGCGAAAGCCAGCCAACGGCCTGCCGGAAAACCGCTCTATTTCAGATACCTGCACCCTGTTGCCCTGCAAGCTGGCAGCCTCGTCCCCCTGCCCGACGGCGGGGTTTCCGCAGCCCGTCAGGATGGCCGCCACCCGGCCCCGCTGACGGTGGCCGGATTTGTCGACGGCGCCTTCAGGCAGATTTGTCCCCTTTAACCGCCGCCATCTGTGCGTGTCAGTCGTGTCCAATAATCTTGCATTATCGGACATGATGGCATTAGGCTCGGACGCATGGACGATACACCGGAAAATCAGCCCCCCGAGCGCGACGATCCGCCTTTGCCGGATGCGCAGACGATTGCCCTGCCCGCCCATGTCGCCGGTTCGGGCCGGCTCGACCGGCTGGTCGACAGCGCCCGCGACTATGCCCGGGCCTCGACCGCCGAGAACACCAACCGGGCCTATGCCGCCGACTGGAAGCATTTCGCGCGCTGGTGCCGGATCAACGGCACCGAGCCGCTGCCGCCTTCGCCCGAGATGATCGGCCTTTACCTGACCGACCTGGCGAGCCCCACGGGCCGCGCCAAGGGGCTTGCGGTCGCCACCATCGAACGCCGCCTCTCGGGCCTTGGCTGGGGCTATGCGCAGCGCGGCTTCACCCTTGATCGCCGCGACCGCCATATCGCCGCCGTGCTGGCCGGGATCAAGCGCCGGCACGCCCGCCCGCCGCGCCAGAAAGAGGCGGTGCTGGCCGAGGACATCCTTGCCATGGTGGCCAGCCTGCCCTTTGACCTGCGCGGCCTGCGCGACCGGGCGATCCTGCTGCTGGGCTATGCCGGCGGGCTCAGGCGCTCGGAAATCGTCGGCCTCGATCTCGGCAAGGAGGACACCCCCGACTCGGGCGGCTGGGTCGAGATCCTCGAGCAGGGCGCGGTGCTGACGCTGAACGCCAAGAGCGGCTGGCGCGAGGTCGAGATCGGGCGTGGCTCGTCGCAGCAGAGCTGCCCGGTGCATGCGCTTGAACAATGGCTGCACTTCGCCAAGATCGACTTTGGTCCGGTCTTTGTCGCGACCTCGCGCGATGGCAGGCGCGCCCTCGGGGCGCGGCTGTCGGACCGCCATGTCGCCCGTCTTGTCAAACGCACCGTGCGCGATGCCGGGCTGCGCGGCGACCTGCCCGAGAACCAGCGGCTGGCGCTGTTCTCGGGGCATTCCCTGCGCGCCGGGCTGGCCAGTTCGGCCGAGGTCGACGAACGCCACGTGCAGCGCCACCTTGGCCATGCCTCGGCCGAGATGACCCGCCGCTACCAGCGCCGCCGCGACCGCTTCCGGGTCAACCTGACCAAGGCCGCCGGTCTCTGAAAGCGACAGGGGGCGCCCTTCGACGCCCCCTGCCCTTCCCTAGCCTAACCTGCCCCGGCCAGCGCCGGTTTCGCCGCGAAACCCCCCTCAGGGTTTCTCGAGCAGGGCGCGGATTTCCTCGATCAGACTGTCCATCAGCTCGCTGTCCATGGCGCGCCCCTCGAAGCGCAGCAGATGGCCGACCCCGTCGTGCATCCGCCGGATCGTGACCCCGCCCGAGGTGACCAGCGTGTCGGCGTTCTGCCAGCCCATCGCCGGCTTGGCCGCCCTTGGCCGCCCGCCGCGCTTGGGGTCGGGCGCCGGGCTGTCCATGCGGGCGATCTCGGCCTCGAGCGCCGCCCATTCCTCGTCGGCGGTGTCGGGCGCCGCCCCGGCCAGCGCATCGCGCAGCCGGCTTTCACCGCCCTGACGCAGCGCCTGCGCCAGCCGCAGGCCGCGTTTTTCGCTGAGCAGTTCGGGAAAGGCCAGCATGTCGCCCAGCTCTTCGAAGATCAGCGCAAAGCTGCGCACCTTGGAGCGCTTGGCCTTGGAGCCGGTGGCGAAAAGCTTGTTCACCGCCTCCTCGACATTGACGAAGGCGCCCTGCTGCGAAGAGATCACCGCGATGCGGCCGCGTTCGAAATGGCTGAGCTCGGAGCGCACCTCGTTCTCTTCGACCATGGCGACGAAGGCGGCGTCGGTCTCGGCCGCCGGGCGCAGGATGGCGCGGATGGTCCTGTATTTGTCCTGCTCGGTCAGCGCCAGCAATTCGCGCACCGCCATCAGCCGGCGATAGCCCGAGAGCAGCCCATAGCGCACCCCGTCCCGGACCAGCGCCGGCGGCAGTTCGAAAACCTCGATCGGCAGCCGCAGCCCGCCGGCGGCGATCGACAGGCGCAGCTCGGTCATCTCGTCGCGGTCCAGAATGGCGCGGTCACGCACCATGGCGTCGGCGTCGATCTCGGCCAAAGCCAGGTCGACCATCAGCCGGCCGTCACGCTCGGCGGCGACGAGATCGGCGGCGCGGGCCTCGAGCTGCGCCTGACGGGCGCGGTCGGCGACGCTGGCCGGCTGCGCCAGCGCGGCGCTGTCGGCAGCCACCTGGGCGATCGGCGCCACCCCTGCCCGGCCGATCCCGGCACCGGCGGCATCGGGGCGGGTTTCGCGACGAAACTCCTCTTCGAGTTTGCTCAGATCGTCGCTGCTCGGGGCTTCAAGCTTCCTGCGTTTCGCCATCGGTCATGACCTCCTTATCGTGCTTCGTGCCGGCCTGTTGCGCCCCGGCCCGGTCCGCCTTGGCGGCCTCGAGATCGCGCCACCAGGTGCCGAGGATGATTTCCTTCACCTCGGCCCATGTGCGGTCGAAAGTCTCGCGGCCCCGGACATAGGTGTCGCGGTTGAACTCGCGGTAATCGGCCTCGTAGATGCCGTTCACCTGCTCGCCGGCCTGGCCGACCATGGCGGTCAGATCCTGCCGGTAGGTGGTCATGAAATCGCCGAAATAGGCCTGGATCACATTGGCGAGATCGGTCTGCTGACCGGCGTCGAAACGGGTGATGAGGGCACGCACCGCGTCCCATTCGAACTTCACCTCGGGCAACCCGTCGCGGCGGCGGGCGGCATTCTCGCCCTCTTCGACGCTG
Source organism: Shimia sp. (assembly GCF_041624275.1). Classification (GTDB taxonomy): domain Bacteria; phylum Pseudomonadota; class Alphaproteobacteria; order Rhodobacterales; family Rhodobacteraceae; genus Shimia. Next base: position 2,390 of record NZ_JBFJVE010000005.1, on the reverse strand, counting down.
GCAAAGGTGGAATAGAGCATGTCGAAGAACCGCCCCGTCGAATCGAACTCCAGAAAGGAGGCGCCGAGCGGCACCAGAAGGATGTCGGCGGCGGCCAGCGCGTTGATGGTCAGATAGCCAAGCGCCGGCGGAGTATCGAGCAGGATGATGTCGTAATCGTCAACGATGCGCTCGTTGGTCAGGGCGTTGGTCAGCGCGTCCCACAGCGGCCAGCTGCGCAGCCCCATGCGCCAGACCGGGATCTGGAACTCGGCCCAGTAGAGGTTGAGCTGGGCGCCGAGCAGGTCGATGTTGGGCCAGTGGGTGCTTTGGATGATGTCGCGCGCCGAGATGTTCAGCGCCTCGGTCATGGTCTCGTCGAAGGGCAGGGCGGGCTGGCCGGCGGCCTCGCGGACGCTGTTCTCGGCCAGGGTCGCCTGGGCATAGTCCTTGGCCATCAGCGGGAAGGCGGTCGACCATTCGTCGGCCACCTCACCGCCCATGATCGAGGTCAGCGAGCCCTGGCTGTCGAGATCGATGACCAGCACCTTGTAGCCGTCGAGCGCCGCCGACATCGCCAGATGCGCGGTGGTGGTGGTCTTCGAGGTGCCGCCCTTGAAGTTGGACACCGCGATGATCTTGGCCGGCAGCCCCTCGGGGCGCCAGGGCTGGTATTCCTTGCCCGCCGCGCCCTCGCTGGCGAAATGCGCCCTGAGCCGCAGCGCGTCCTCGAGCGTGAACCACTTGGAATTGCCCTCGCCGACGCCCTGCGGCAGGTCGGGGTATTTCTTCAGCACCCGGCGGAAATGGGCCGGCGCCACCGGGATCAGGAACTTGCAGATCTCCCAGGTGGAAAAGCGGCGCAGCTTCTTCTTGCCGTCCGGGGCATAGCCGCGCCGCGCCAGATCCTCGCGGCCCTTGCCGGCAAAGGCGGCGGCTTTCGCGAATCGCGCGGTGTCGATAGGGTCGGACAGCTTGGCGGCGGCGGCGGCCGGGTCGATGCTGAAATACGGGGGGAGGGGATCTTTGCCTGCGGCCATCTCGGTTCCTCTGCGATGTTCTGCTTATTGCGTGATTTTGCGCAAACTATCGCACATCACAAGCGTCAAAGACATGGCCCAGACGGTTTCGCGGCGAAAATCCCGGTAAATCGACGAAAAACAGCGGCATATAGCTTGTGGAATCTTTTGAGTCTTTAGAATCTTTGCGGCCAGCTTGTCTTTGAAATTCAAACACTTGAGCTGGTCTGGGGACCGGAATACAGGACCAAGGGTATCCGTTTGCGGGATCAGGGGTGCCCGTTTGCAGGGCCAGGGGTGCCGATTCGCGGTGCCAAGGGCACCAGAGTCCGGGCGGAGTCAATATGGAGCCTTAATGGCGCGCCCAACCACGATATCTGGCGGCGGCTCTCCCGTAAACGGGTGCCCGAAACCCGGCAGGGACGGGGGGTCTGGGGCAAAGGTACCCGTTTGCGGGGCCCGTCCGCCAAGGGGGCATGCCGGGGCCGGGCGGCTCTTGGGCACCCAGAATGGCGTTGCTTTTGGGTGCCCGACAGGGCAGTATCCACCGCAAAACAGGCGCAGCAAAGGGGCAAGGCGATGGACACGATTCCGCGCGATCAACTGTCGGGGTCGCTGAGGCGCGGCGCGGTCAAGAAACATGTGGCGGCGATCCATGTCTCGGGCAAGCTGACGCTGTTGCAGCGCAAGCTGTCGAACGTGCTGCTGCTCAACGCCTATGACACGCTGACCAGCCACAGCACCCACCGCATCGACGCGCGCACGCTGTGCCTGATGATCGGCTATAATTCCAACGACATGGAGACGCTGAAACAGTCGCTGCGCGGGCTGGCCGAAACCGTGGCCGAATGGGACATGCTGGACGAGAAGGGCCAGCAGGAATGGGGGGTGTCGAGCCTCTTGAGCTATGCCAAGCTGAAGGGCGGGGTCTGCGAATACGCCTATTCGCCGGCGCTGGCCGAAAAGCTGCACGACCCCAAGGTCTTTGCCCTCATCAATCTCAACATCCAGCGCAAGTTCACCTCGGGGCACGCGCTGGCGCTTTATGAAAACTGCTATCGCTTCATCCGCACCGGCAGCACCGGCTGGTGGTCGATGGACCTGTTCCGCCGCCTGATGGGGCTGGAAGGGTCGAGCTATTACGAAAGCTACAAGCATCTCAATGCCAAGGTGATCAAGCCGGCGGTGGCCGAGGTCAACAAGACCAGCAACATCCTGATCACCCCCGAGACCCGCAAGCAGGGCCGGGCGGTGACCGACATCCGCTTTCGGATCAAGGAGAACCCGCAGCTGGCGATCCTTGATCTCGACGACGGCGAGGCGCTGCGCCACGGCGCGACCTATGGCAAGCTGCGCGACCTCGGGGTCAGCGACCGGCTGGCGCGGCAATGG
>NZ_JBFJVE010000004.1:0-40179 GCF_041624275.1 Shimia sp. | reverse complement strand
GGCTGATCTCGGAAAGCGCCGATGTGCTGTTTCACCTTCTGGTGATGCTGCAATCGCGCGGGGTGGCGCTGGACGAGGTTCTGGCAGAACTGGCCCGCCGCCAGGGCACCAGCGGTATTGCCGAGAAAGCGGCGCGCGATCCGTCCTGAGCCGCCTGCGCGGCTCAGAGCTTGGACGAGATCACCCCGGTGGCAAAGCCGCCCATGCGCAATTCGCCGAACAGGCGCTGATATTCGATCTTGGGGCAGCGGTTCTGGATCACGTCCAGCCCTCGCGCCTCGGCCTTGGCCGCAGCCTCGGCGTGTTCGACGCCGATCTGCATCCAGACCGCCTTCAGCCCCGGCAGCACCTCAAGCGCCTCGTCGACGATCGCCGGCACCGCCTCGGAGCGGCGGAAGATGTCGACCATATCGACCGGCACCGCGATCTCGGACAGGCTGGCAACCACTTTTTCGCCGAACAGCATCTTGCCGGCATGGCCGGGGTTGACCGGGATCACCCGGTAGCCCTTGAGCCCGAGATAGCGGGCCACGTAATAGCTGGGCCGCACCGGATTCATCGACACGCCGACCACGGCAACGGTCTTGCACTGGCGCAGCACCCTGCGCAGGAAATCGTCGGAATAGCTCATGCCGGCCACGCTAACCGCAGTTGCGGCAAGAAAAAAGCGCCCAAATAATTTTGGGCGCTCAAGTTACGGAACGAGGGACAGTGAAGAAAGAAACCAAAGTTCCGGTTCGGCCTCTTCAAAGCTCCAGATAGGCACGATCCGCCGCCGAAAAAGACCTGATGACATTCCTGTGAACGAATACCGTCCCGGCACGGCGGCCCGATGAGCAATTTCCCGCCGACCATCGCACCCTTAGCGCGGCAAGGAGGCATAAAGCGCCACAGCCGCGGCATTGGAGACGTTGAGCGAGCCGAAATCGCTGGCGAAATCGACACGCACCAGCGCGTCGCAGGTTTCCTTGGTTTTTTCGCGCAGTCCCGGCCCCTCGGCCCCCAGCACCAGCGCCACCGGGCGATCCCGACGCCCCTCGAGCGCCTGTTCGATGGTCGCCTCGGCGGTGCCGTCGAGCCCCAGCACCAGATAGCCCATGGCCTGAAGTTCGGTGATGGCATCCGACAGGTTGCGCAGCCGCAGGTAGGGCTGGCGTTCCAGTGCCCCGCTGGCGGTCTTGGCCAGGGCCCCGGTCTCGGGGGCGCTGTGATGGCGGGTGCCGATCACCGCCAGCGCGCCGAAGACCTCGGCCGAGCGCAGAATCGCCCCCACGTTATGCGGGTCTGTCACCCGGTCGAGCAGCAGCAGCCGTTGCGGCCGCTCGTCATCGGCGATCGCCACCTCGGCCAGGCGGCCCCAGTTCAGCGGCTTGACCTCGAGCGCCGCGCCCTGATGCACCGACTGGGCGTCTATCGGCACGTTGAACCTTCGCGGATCGGCCATTTCCGGCGTCATCCCCGAGGCGGCGATGGCCTCGGCCAGCTTGTCGGCGGCGTTCTTCGTGACCACCAGCCGCAGCTTCTCGCGGGCCGGATTCATCAGCGCGTCGCGCACCGCGTGCAGCCCGAAAAGCCACAGGGTTTCGGCCGCCGCCTTGCGTTTGCCCTGCTCTTTTTCGACCACCCATTTGGGTTTCTTCATGGCACCGATATCCTGTTTTTGATGGGGGTCCATCAATGCGATGCTTCGCGTTGAGCTGCAAGAGATTTTCTTGTTGACGCCCTCCACAAGGCACAGTAATCACCCCCTCACACCACGGCCGCAAGGCCAAGGGAAAGTGGGCGACAGGCCGCAAGGTGTGGCAGGGGACTGTAACTCCCTCGCGGAGACGCACGCCTGGTTCGATTCCAGGGTCGCCCACCACTTTCACCCCAGTTCAGGTTGATTTCTCGCGCATCGGCGCGGGCCGATGGCGTGGTTAACGCGGCGTGCGCGCGCTTCAGAAGATGTTCAGCCGCGCCCCGGAGCATGGGCGGCATTTCCAATCACACAGGAAAGCCGGATGTCCGAACGCTCGCCCAACCTGAACATGCCCTATCTGCAACCCGCGCAGGCGCAGAAACACGTCACCCACAACGAAGCATTGCAGCAGCTGGATGCGCTGGTGCAGATCACCGTGCAGGGCTTTGACGCCACGGTGCCGCCGGGGGCGCCGGCGAATGGCGAGCGACATGCGCTGGGGGCCGGCGCCACCGGCGCCTGGGCCGGTCAGGACGGCAGCCTGGCGTCCTGGGACGGCATCGCCTGGCAGTTCATCGCCCCGGGCGAGGGCTGGCAGGCCTGGGGCATCGGCGAAAGCGAACGGCGGGTCTTTACGGGCGGCGCCTGGAGCCGGCCGCCGGTGGCGCAGCTGGGCATCAACAGTGCCGCCAGCAGCACCAACCGGCTGACGCTGGCCTCGGAGGCGACGCTGCTCAGCCATGACGGCGGCGGCCATCAGGTCAAGATCAACAAGGCGGCGGCGGGCGAGACCGCCAGCCTGCTGTTTCAATCCGGCTGGACCGGCCATGCCGAGATGGGGCTGGCCGGCGACAACGACTGGCGGCTCAAGGTCTCGGCCGACGGCAGCAGCTGGACCGAGGCGCTGGTCATCGACCGCAGCAGCGGGCTGGCCAGCGGCGCGGCGGTGCAGAGCACGGCCGGCGACACCACGCCGGGCCGGCTGATGCGGGCCGATTTCGGCTATGGGCCGGGCAATCTGGTCGGCACCGTGGCACAGAGCGGCGGCATGCCGAGCGGCGCGGTGATGGAAACCGGCAGCAACGGCGATGGCGCCTATCTGCGCTGGGCCGACGGCACCCAGATCTGCTGGGGCGTGAAACCCCATGGCGCGCTGGACATCCAGAGCGCCGCGGGCGGCGGGTTCGGCTCGGCGGTGATCACCGAGAACTTTCCCCAGGTCTTCGCGGCGGCGCCGAGCGTGACCCTGTCGGTGGTCTGCACCAGCGGCGACCACGACGGCTGGGCGGCGCTGACCGGCTGCACGGCAAGCCAGTTTTCCCTGCAACACCTGAAGCTGTCGCCGACCGTATCGCAGGACCGCGAGCTGCATTTTCAGGCCGTCGGCCGCTGGTACTGACCGGCAGATGAAAAAAGGGGCCGGTCGCGGACCGGCCCCCTGTCTGTCGTTTCGGCCCCGCGGCTTCGGCTCAGTCGCGACCGGGGGTGGCGACCGGCGTGTCGGGCACGTCGGACAGGAATTTCTCGTCCGCCAGCCCCGGGATCCGGGCGCGCTCCATCCGGCGGATGGCGACATGCATCCAGACCGTGCTCAGCGCCACGATCAGGAACATCAGCATGAAGACCATCGACCAGACCTGGAAGGCGTCGAGCAGGATGCCGAAGGCGATCGGCAGGATGAAGCCGCCGAGGCCGCCGATCATGCCCACCAGACCACCGACCGCACCGACGTGATGCGGGTAATAGACCGGGATATGTTTGAACACCGCCGCCTTGCCCAGCGACATCACGAAGCCCAGCACCACCGACAGGAAGACGAAGAAATAAAGCGGGATGCCGAAGCTGAACTCGATGATGTTGGGCGTGCCGTCGGCATGGGGGATGCCGGTCACGCGGTAGGCGGTTTCGGGATAGCTCATGATGAACAGCACCACCATCGAGACGATGAAGGTGAGATACATGACGAATCGCGCGCCCCAGACATCCGACATCCAGCCCCCCAGCGCCCGGAAGACCGACCCCGGCAGCGAATAGAGGCCGGTGAAGACGCCGGCAGCGGCCAGCGACACGCCGTAGGCGCCGACGTAATAGCGCGGCAGGAAGGAGGCAAAGGCGACGAAGGCCCCGAAGACGAAGAAGTAATAGGTCGCGAAACGCCACACCCGGATGTCCTTCAGCGGCTCGAGCTGGCGCGCGGCCGAGACCGGCTTGGCGCCGGTGCGGCGTTGCTCCTGAACCACCGGGTCGGGCTTGGCGAAGACGTAGAAGATCACCGCCATCGCCACCAGCACCACCGCATAGATGCGGGCGGTGTCTTCCCAGCCGACGGCGATCACCAGGAAGGGCGCGGCGAAGTTGGTGACCGCGGCCCCGACGTTGCCGGCGCCGAAGATGCCCAGCGCGGTGCCCTGACGGTCGGCCTCGTACCAGCGCGACACATAGGCGACGCCGATGATGAACGAGCCCCCCGCCAGCCCGAGACCGAGCGCGATCAGCAGGAACACCTCGTAGGTCTGCACCGAGGCCAGCAGCCACACGGAGACGGCGGTAATCAACATCTGCAGGGGCAGCATGATCCGGCCACCGAACTGGTCGGTCCAGACCCCGAGGAACAGCCGGCTGAGCGAGCCGGTCAGAACCGGGGTCGCGACCAGAAGGCCGAACTGGGTTTCGCTCAGGCCCAGCTCCTGCTTGATCTTGACCCCGATGATGGAAAAGATCGTCCAGACCGCGAAACAGGTCGTAAAGGCCAGCGTGCTCAGCCCGAGGGCCCGATATTGGTCACCGCGTGTGACACCTTCCAAAGAATGCATTCTTTCTCCCCGTGATTTCGGCAACGGATTGCAGATTTAAGCCGAAAGCAAACAGGGAAAACCGGCCTGCGACGTTGACCTAAGTCAAGAAACGCGGGATGCGCCGGCAAAGCGCCCGCATTTAGGGCGGCCCGGGGCGCATTAGCACAAAAAACAGGCAACCCCTGCCCGGCCACTGACCGCCAGAAAGGCGCCCGGGCGCCGGCCGAGCGCTTGGTCGATCCTGTTTTTTCCGCCTTGGAACACCTATATTGACAGGGTCTCTCGCCTGTCTTGGGCCCCACGGGTTTGCGGCAGAGCGCGCGGGAATGAGGAGGCCCCGACATGACACAGGATCACGACACGCAGGATCACGACGCTTCGCTTTCCGGCATCCTTCGCCACTGGCTGCGGCGATTGGTGCGCGCGCTGGAAACCCATGATCCGGGCGCGGCTGCCAACGCCTATTTCTGCATGCGCGACGATGGCCAGATTCTGGTCGAAGTGGGAGACAATGGTTTCGAGCCCTGCCACGGCGGCAACGAAAGACATGTCAGCTTTGCCTTCAAGGCGGCCTGCCTTTCGGCCGGCGGCACGGTCAAGGGCGGCTGCATCTGCGACTGAGCCCCCGAAACAGGCCCGGTCCCTCGGGCAAGCGGCCCCCGCAACCGGAGCTGCGGGGGCCGGGGCGCGTCATGGGCGCCGGCCCCGGCCGGCAAGGCCGCCCTCAGGCCGGCTGGCCGGTGGCGAAATCGCCGCAATATCCCTCGGTCTCGATCCGCTCCTGATCGCGGGCCACCTGGGCCAGCAGGCTTTCGCCGTAGGCGTCGCTCGCCCCCTGTTCCCAGGCGTCGAAATTCACCACATCGGCCAGCGGCAGGCGGCGGCGCCAGCCGGCCGTCTGCAATTCGGGCCGGTCCTTGAAATGCGACACATGCCCCAGACAGACATAGGCCACCGGCACCACGTTGCGCGGCAGGCCGAGGATCTTTTTCAGATGCTTGTGATTGAAGATGCTGACCCAGCCCAGCCCCAGCCCTTCGGCCCGCGCCGCCAGCCACATGTTCTGCACCGCGCAGACGCTGCTGTAGACATCCATCACCGGCGCATGGGTGCGCCCGACCACCACCGGGCCGGCGCGGTCGCGGTCGCAGGTGATGCAGATGTTGATCGGCGATTCCATGATGCCTTCGAGCTTGAGCCCGCGATAGGTCTCGCGGCGCGCCTCTTCGAACATGTTGGCGGCCTCGTCATGGGCGGTCTGGAACAGGTCATGCACCTGCTGCTTGGTCTCTTCGGCGCGCACCACGACGAAGTTCCAAGGCTGCATGAAGCCCACCGAGGGCGCGTAATGCGCCGCCATCAGCACCCGGCTCAGCGCCGCTTCCGACACCGGGTCGGGCAGGAACTGGCCGCGCACGTCGCGGCGGTTGAAAATCGTCTTGTAAAGCGCTTCGCGCTCGGCATCGGCAAAGCGGTGCGCGGTGGCGATCTCTGTCGCAGTCTGGTCCATGGTATTCCCCTTCATGGCAACCGGCCGCCCTGATTTCCAGACAGGGGGCTATGCTTTCCAGGCCGGTCTTCTGACTCGGGTTCGTCCCCGCCGCGCGCCTTCCCGGGGTCTCCCCCAGTGGTAAATGCGCGGCCGGTCCCCCTTACAGCGTTGGGCACGTGGCAGAGTCTCACTGCCTTCCCGATTCTCCCCTCGCGCCGGGCGGCGGTCGGGGCACCTGAAAAGAGTTGTGGTGCCGGACCCGGGCCCGGCGGGTTTTTCCTAGTCGAGCGGCGCGGCGAAATCAAACCGCTTTGCGGCATGGCGCACTGCGTTCGCGGCACCGCAGGCCCGCGCCGCTGCCCTGCGCCGCGCCTCAGGGGGTCATGACATTGGCGCGCTGAAAGCTTTCCCCGGCGCGGGCGAGATCGTCATAGAGCAGTTCCACCGCCACCGTTTCGATCGAACCCAGCGGATATTCCAGATAGACCGTCGCCTCGGGCGGCACCGCCATGGCGTTGGCTGGGTCGCAGTCGGGCATGTCAAAGCGCTGCATCTCGCCGCCGTTGACCGCGAAGCTGACCTCGTAGAGACCGCAGCGCCAGGCCAGGAGGTGGGTGAAATACAACAGGTCCATTCCGTTGAATTCGCGCACCGCGATCCAGTTGCCCTTGGTGGCCTCGAGAATCGGCCGCACCTCGCCGGCGGTCAGGAACTTGCCGGTGGGGGTCTGGTCCTCGGCGACGCGGGTCTCTTCGGCCAGCCCTGCCCCGGCGGCCACCGCCAGCGCAAGGACCATGGTCGTCACTCTGTTCATCTGCGTTCCTCCTTGGTCGATAACTCGGCCGCCGTGCGCATCAGCGGTCATTCCCGGCTTTTGCGGGCGACGCCCTGCGCCTATAGTCGCGGCAAGAGCATGGTGCAGGGCAGGACATCAAATGGCAAGCAAAGCGGCGAAACCGCCGGTGACACCGGATTTCAACATCGTGATCGTCGGCCAGTCGGGCCGGCTGCAATACGAGGCGATCCTGTTCGCCGCCTCGCTGCGCGCCCATTCTCCGGGCTTTTCCGGGCGGCTCTTCGTCGCCGAGCCGCAACCGGGGCCGGCCTGGGCCGCGGATCCGCGCATGCGCCCCGACGACGTGCGGGCGACGCTGGAGAGGCTGGGCGCCGAGATCCTGCCCTTCGACAACCGCCTGTTCGGCCAGTCCTATCCGCATGGCAACAAGATCGAGGCGCTGATGGCCCTGCCCGAGGGCGAGCCCTTCGTGTTCTTTGACAGCGACACGCTGGTCACCGGCGATCTGACCTCGGTGCCCTTCGATTTCGACACCCCCAGCGCCTCGCGCCGGGTCACCGGCACCTGGCCCAAGATCGAGCTTTACGGCCCCGGCTATACGCAGACCTGGAAGGCGCTTTATGACCGTTTCGGGCTGGATTTCGAAAGCTCGCTCGACCTTGGCCAGCCGGATGAGTTCTGGCGCCGCTATCTCTATTTCAATGCCGGGTTCTTCTATTACCGCTGCCCGCATGAATTCGGCGCGCGATACGGTGACTATGCCGGCGACATCCTGCGCGATCCGCCGCCCGAGCTGGTCTGCCAGTCGCTCGATCCCTGGCTCGACCAGGTGGCGCTGCCGCTGGTGATCCATTCCTTCGGCGGCCGGCGCGACGCCCTGCCCGAGGGGCTGCTGGACGGCGAGATCACCTGCCACTACCGGCTGCTACCGCTGCTTTCCGCGCGCGAAAGCGACCGCGTCGTCGAGGTGCTGGAAGAGGTCGCGGCCCCGAACAAGATCAAGAAGGTGCTGAAACAATACGAGCCGATGAAGCGGATGATCTATCAGGGGCGCGGCCACAAGGTGCGGGCCCTGTTCGACCGCGACAACCTGCCGCGCCGGGAACAGGCGATCCGCAACACCATCAAGCGCAACGGGTTCTGGATGCGCTGAAGGCCCCGCGCGGCCGGGTCCGGGGCCGGGCTGCGCCGGGCCACGCGGCCGCAACCGCCCGCTTTGGCCACCAAACGCGTTGCGCAGCCCCCGGGCAGGCCCTAAACCTTTTGCCAGCATATTTTCAGGGAGACCCACCATGTCCGACAGCCCCGCCTTTGGCTTTGATACCCTACAGATCCACGCCGGCGCCCGGCCCGACCCGGCCACCGGCGCGCGGCAGACGCCGATCTACCAGACCACGGCCTATGTGTTCCGCGACGCTGAACATGCGGCGGCTTTGTTCAACCTGCAGGAAGTCGGCTATATCTACTCGCGGCTGACCAACCCCACCGTCGCGGTGCTGCAGGAACGCATCGCCACGCTCGAAGGCGGTGTCGGCGCGGTCTGCTGTTCCTCGGGTCACGCGGCGCAGATCATGGCGCTGTTCCCGCTGATGGGGCCGGGCACCAATGTGGTGGCCTCGACCCGGCTTTACGGCGGCACCATCACCCAGTTCAGCCAGACCATCAAACGCTTTGGCTGGTCGGCGAAATTCGTCGATTTCGATGACGAGGCGGCGGTGGCCGAGGCCATCGACGACAACACCCGCGCCGTGTTCTGCGAATCGATCGCCAACCCGGGCGGCTATATCACCGACATTCCGGCCATCGCCGCCATTGCCGACAAGGCCGGCGTGCCGCTGATCGTCGACAACACCTCGGCCACGCCCTATCTGTGCAACCCGATCGCGCTGGGCGCGACGCTGGTGGTGCATTCGACCACCAAATACCTGACCGGCAACGGCACCGTGACCGGCGGCTGCATCGTCGACTCGGGCAAGTTTGACTGGTCGGCCAGCGACAAGTTCCCGTCGCTCTCGGCGCCGGAGCCGGCCTATCACGGGCTCAAGTTCCACGAAACCTTTGGCCCGCTGGCCTTTACCTTCCACGGCATCGCCATCGGGCTGCGCGATCTCGGCATGACCATGAACCCGCAGGCGGCGCATTACACGCTGATGGGGATCGAGACCCTGTCGCTGCGCATGCAGCGCCACGTGGCCAATGCCATGGATGTCGCGGCCTGGCTGGAGACCCATGAACATGTGGCGGGCGTGACCTATGCCGGCCTGCCCTCGTCGCCCTATAACGGGCGCGTCGAAACCGTCTGCCCCAAGGGCGCCGGGGCGCTGTTCACCGTGGCGCTGAAGGGCGGCTATGACGCCTGCGTCAAATTCGTCGACAGCCTCGAGATCTTCAGCCATGTGGCCAACCTCGGCGACACCCGCTCGCTGGTGATCCACTCGGCCTCGACCACCCACCGCCAGCTCAGCCCCGAGCAGCAGAAGGCCGCCGGCGCCAGCCCCGAGGTGGTGCGGATCTCGATCGGCATCGAGGACACCGCCGATCTCAAGGCGGATCTCGACCAGGCACTGAACAAGGCGCACGGCTGAACCATCGCCCGCCGCTAGCAGGAAAACCGCGCCACAGGGCGCGGTTTTTTTTCGAGTATTTGAGAAGAGATCAAGCCGGGGGCGGGATTTGTCCGGCCGCTAGTCGATGATCTCGAAGACCATGGTCACCGATGCGGAGAGGCCGAGTTCGCCTTCGGCGATCGGCATCGCCATATCGGCGCTGGCGGTGCGGGCCATGAGCATCGGCTGCGGCAAGGCGGTGGCGGCATCGCTGATCGAGACCAGGGCGCCGAGCCCGACACCGGCGGCCTCGGCGTAGAGCGCGGCGCGGGCGCGGCCGTCGGCCACCGCCAGGCGCCGCGCCTCGTCGATCGCCGGGGCCGGATCCTGCAGTGCGAAATGCAGCCCCCGGAAACGGTTGCCCCCCTCATCGGTGACGCGCCCGAGCAGCTCTGGCAGGCGCGACAGGTCGCGCAGCCTGACGGTGACCTCGTTCCGGGCCTGAAAGCCGATGATCTCGGGGGCGCCGGCGCCCTGGCTGCGATGGTTGCGCAGCGGCGACAGGCTGAGCGTGCTGGTGCGCAGATCGCGCGGCGCGACGCCGATCTCGGCCAGCGCCGTCAGCAGCGCCTCGGAGCCGGCGGCCACCCGCGCCACCGCCGCGCCGGCGCTCGGCGCCTCATGCTCGACCCCGAGGGTGATCACCGCCATGTCGGGCACCCGCTCGACCCGGCCTTCGCCGCTGACCGTGATCTGCCCGCCCGTTGCCGTCCCGGCCGCCAGGGCCGCGCCCGCGCAGAGGGCCAAGGCCCTCAGGTGCTTCAGAAAATTCATTGCTTGCCTCATTGATGGATCAGGGATCGACGGCAGGGTATCACGCCCGCCCGGCAGAATTGAAAACCGCTTGGTGTTTTTCTTCCTTTCGGCAGGAACCTGCTATAAAATCCCCAAATTGAGAAGAGCGTTCGATTTTCGATCCACGAGTGTTAGAGCCTAAGCATGAAGCCAACCATTGCTCTGTCCCTGTCCTTTGAGGGCATAGGTCTCTTGTGCCGTGTGCGCGAAGGCTGGCATCTCATCGGCGAGGTGCCGCTGGGCGCCGAGGATCTGGCGGCCGATCTGCAAGCCCTGCGGGACATGGCCGAGCAGAGCGAGGGGGCCGATTTCCGCAGCAAGCTGGTGCTGCCCAACGACCAGATCAAGTATCTTGCGCTGGACACCGGGCGCCTGTCGCGGTCGCGGCGCGAGGCGGCGGCGGTGGCGGCGCTGGAAGAGAGCACCCCCTATCAGGCGCAGGATCTGGCCTATGATATCGTCGCCAAGGGGCGCATCACCCATGTCGCGGCGGTGGCGCGCGAAACCCTGGCCGAGGCCGAGGCCTTTGCCGTCGAACATGCCTTCAACCCGCTGTGCTTCGTCGCCATTCCGCCCGAGGGCGAGTTTCCGGGCGAGCCGGTCTTCGGCCTGACCGAGGCGGCCAAGACCCTGCTGAACGGGGCGACGCTGGAGCAGGACACGGCGGTGATCCGGATCACCGGAAGCGGCCCGCTTGCGGCGCAGGCCGAGCTGGACCTCGAGGCGGCCCCAGAAGAGCCGCGGCCCGCGCCGGCCGAACCCGCTAGCGCCGCGCCGGCCGCACAGGTCCGCGAAGATACTGCCGCGCCCGAGACGGCACAAAAGGCCGCCGAGAGCGCCTGCGATGCGACAGCAAAGAACGGGCGCGCCGCGTCGGGAACGCCTCCCGAGGCCCGGCCCGAGACCCGGCAAGAGAACTGGCCAGAGAACCAGCCAGAGACGCTGCCGGAAATGAGCCCCGAGACGGCGCCCGGGGCCGCCCCGGAAGCGCCGCAGCCGGAAACCGCCGCCGCGGAGGCGACCGAGGCGCCGGTCTCGGCCTTTTCCAGCATCCGCGCCCGCCGCGACGACGGCGGCACGCCCGCAGCCACCACCCTCGGCGCTGCCGAACGCAGCGTGGCCGGCACCAATGCGCCCGGGCTTCCGGCGGCAACGCTGCCCCGCACACCGCATTCCGAGGCGCCGCTGCATTTCGACCCGGCCTCGGTGATTGCGGGGCTGCGATCCTCGCCCGAGCCGGACGAGCCCGAAGCGGCGGAAACCGCCGGCAACGGGCGGGCATCGAAATCCTTTTTCAGCCGCCACCGTGGCAAGGCCGACAAGGCCGGCAAGCCCGAGGCCACCGCTGCCGCCGAGACGCACAAGGAGGCCGCCCCGCCCCAGAGCGAACGCCACCGGCTGACCATGTTCGGCGCCCGCGACGGCGCGGTGCGCGGCAAGCCCCGGCATCTGGGGCTGGTGCTGACCCTGATCCTGCTGGCGTTTCTTGCCGGGGTGGCGCTCTGGGCCTCGCTGTTCCTCGACGAGGGGCTGGCCGGGCTGCTGCGCCGCGAGCCGGTGCCGCAGATCGCCGAGCTCGAGGTCGAGAGCACCCAGATCGAGGCCGAGGCGGTGGAGACCGCCGCGCTGGCCCCGGTGGGGGCCGACTCGGTCACCGACAGCGCCGAGATCGAGGCGCTGGAAGAGGCCGCCGAAGAGCTGATCGACAGCGCCGAAATCGAGGCCGAGACCGACATCATCCACCCCTCGGCCCTGTCCGAGATCGAGGCCGAGGCGCGCTATGCGGTGACCGGCATCTGGCAGCGCGCACCGCACCAGTCCGAGACCCCGCCGCTGGACAGCACCGACACGCTCTACGTGACCTCGATCGACCGCCTGCTGGCGACCCGCGACGCAGTGGCGCTGACCGAGACGCGGCTGCATGCGCGGCAGGACCAGCCGATGGCGCGGCCCAACAACCCGCCGCCGGCGGGCACGCGATTCGAGTTGGACGCGAACGGGCTGGTGCAGGCCCGGCCCGAGGGCGCGATGGCGCCGAGCGGGGTCATGGTCTATCTCGGCCGCCCCGCCGCCCTGCCCGGCAGCTTCCCCGAGCGGCAGCCGGCACCGGGCCTGAGCTTTACCCCGGAAACCATCGCCCTGTTTGCCCGCAAGCGGCCCCGTGCCCGGCCCGACGGCCTGATCGAGAGCAACCAGCGTGCCAGCTACGGCGGGCGCACCCTGACCGAACTGGCCAGCCTCAGGCCGCGTCCGCGCCCGGCGCTGTCCAAGGCCGAGGAAGAGAAGGAAACCACCCCGACCGAGGCCGCGGTGCTGACGTCGGCCCGGCCGCGATCACGGCCCGATGATTTCGCCCAGACCGTCGCCAGCGCGACCCCCCGCGACCCGGTGACCGCGACCCCGGCAGCGGCGGCGGCAGTGGCCGTGGCCCCGTCGATCCCCTCGAGCGCCTCGGTGGCGCGGCAGGCGACGATCCAGAACGCCATCAGCCTCAACAAGATCAGCCTGATCGGCGTCTATGGCACCACCTCGAGCCGGCGCGCGCTGGTGCGCCTGTCCAACGGGCGGTTCAAGAAGGTGCAGGTCGGAGACCGCATCGACGGCGGCGAGGTGGCAGCGATCAGCGACACCGAGCTGCGCTATGTGAAATCGGGCAAGAACGTGGTGCTGAAGATGCCCAAGGGCTGAGGCCCCGGCGACCGCACCGACACCCCCGCCCCGCAGCAGCCTGGCGCGCCCGGAGGCAGGCCGGCCAGCCTAGTCGCCACCCCTGATCTCGCCGCTGGCGATCTGTTCGCGTTCGATGGATTCGAACAGCGCCTTGAAATTGCCCTCGCCGAAACCGTCGTCGCCCTTGCGCTGGATGAACTCGAAAAAGATCGGCCCGATCACCGTGCGCGAGAAGATCTGCAGCAGGATCCGGGTCTCGCCGCCATCGACCACGCCTTCGCCGTCGATCAGGATGCCGTGTTTCATCATCCTCCCGAGCGGTTCGTCATGGCCCCGCACCCGCGTGCGGCTGAGCTCGTAATAGGTGGCATTGGGCCCCGGCATGAATTCGAGCCCCTTGGCGGCGATCCGGTCGGTGGCCTCATAGATGTCGTCGCAGCCCAGAGCGATGTGCTGGATGCCCTCGCCCTTGTATTTCTTCAGGTAGGAGACGATCTGCCCGGTCTCGCCGCGATCCTCGTTGATCGGGATGCGGATCCGGCCGTCGGGCGAGGTCAGGGCGCGGCTCAGCAGGCCGGTATACTTGCCCTCGATGTCGAAAAAGCGGATCTGGCGAAAGTTGAACAGGTCGCAATAGAACTTGAACCACCTGTCCATGTTGCCCTTGAACACATTGTGGGTGAGGTGGTCGAGATAGTAGAACCCGTCGCCTGCCGGTTTGGCCGGGCCGACATAGTCGAATTCAGCCGCATAGGGATCGGCCGCTTCGCCATAGCAATCGACGAAATAGAGCAGCGCCCCGCCGATGCCGACGATCGCCGGCACGTCAAGGCATTTGCCATCGCCCCGGTATTCCTCGGCGCCTTTGGACAGCGCATGCCGCAAGGCCGCTTCGGCATCCACCACCCGCCAGGCCATGGAGGGGGCACAGGGGCCGTGCTGCGCGCTGAACCGGGCGGCGAAACTGTCCGTCTCAGCGTTCAGCACATAGGTCACATCGCCCTGCTGCCAAAGCTCGACCGCCTGCGATTTGTGGCGGGCGGTCAGCGCAAAGCCCATGCGGGCAAAGAGATCGCGCAGCGCCTGCGGATCGGGATGGGCGAATTCGACGAATTCGAACCCGTCGGTGCCGGCGGGGTTCTGCGGCGATATGGTGGCTTTCGGGGCCTGATGGGGAAAGGGGCCCATGGCGCGTCTCCTATACTCGGGAAGTCCGGCTGTTCGCTGTGCCCATTATAGCTTGCCGCGGCCGGGAAATCTGCGCAAACTTTAAGGAAATCCAGCCGATGCCCGCGAAAAACGCGCGGCTTGTGTGCCTTTGACGCGGAGACCTCGCATGCTCGACGAGATGGACAAACGCCTGCTGGCCGCCCTGCAGGGCAATGCCCACCTGACGGCGCAGGAACTGGGGGCCATACTCAACCTGTCGCCCAGCCAGGCCGGGCGGCGGCGCCAGCGGCTCGAGGCCGAGGGCTATATCCAGGGCTATGCGGCGCGGCTTGATGCCGGCAAGCTGGGGCTGACGGTGCAGGCCTTCATCCAGGTCACGCTGGGGGTGCACGGCCCGGAACACGGGCGCGGTTTTGTCTCCATGGTCTCGACCCGCCCCGAGGTGATCTGCGCCTGGACCCTGACCGGGGATGCGGATTACCTGCTGCGCGTCTATTGTGACGATCTGAGCGCGCTGAACCGGCTGATTCACGACATCCTGCTGCCGCATCCGGCGGTCAGCCGGGTGCAGAGCCAGATCGTCATGGACCAGTTCAAACGCGACGCGCCCCTGCCGACCTGACCAGAAGGACCAGACCATGGACGGAGTACTATTTCAGGCGACCGTGTTCCTGCTGGCGGCGGTGATCGCGGTGCCGATCGCGGCCCGGCTCGGCATGGGCTCGGTGCTGGGCTACCTGCTGGCCGGGGTGGTGATCGGGCCGGTGCTGGGGCTGATCGAACAGCCCGAGGACCTGCTGCACTACGCCGAGTTCGGGGTGGTGATGATGCTGTTCCTGATCGGGCTCGAGCTGGATCCGCGCGCGCTCTGGGCGATGCGCAAGAAACTGCTGGGGCTGGGCGGGATGCAGATCCTGCTGACCGGCGCCGCGGTGCTGGTCGGGGCGCTCTATCTCGGCTATCCGCTGGCGATGTCGCTGGCGCTGGGGATGATCCTTGCCCTGTCCTCGACCGCGATCGTGCTGCAGACCCTGTCCGAGAAGAAACTGATGCAGACCGGCGGCGGGCGGGCCTCGTTCTCGGTGCTGCTGGCCCAGGACATCGCGGTGATCCCGATGCTGGCGATCCTGCCGCTGATGGCGATGGCACCGACGATGCAGATCGCCGCCGACGGTTCGATCCGCAAGGTCGCGCAGGAGGCCGGCCACGGCAGCCTGTCGCTGGTCGAGGGGCTGCCCGGCTGGGGGGTGACGCTGGTCACGCTCTCGGCGGTGGGGATGGTGATCCTGGCCGGTCTCTACCTGATCCCGCCGGTGTTCCGTTTCATTCATGGCGCCCGGCTGCGCGAGATGTATACCGCTTTTGCGCTGCTGATCGTGGTCGGCATCGCCTTTCTGATGATGCTGGTCGGCCTGTCGCCGGCGCTTGGCACCTTCCTGGCCGGGGTGCTGCTGGCCAACTCCGAGTTCCGCCACGAGCTGGAAAGCGACATCCAGCCCTTCAAGGGGCTGCTGCTGGGCCTGTTCTTCATCACCGTCGGCGCCCAGATCGACTTTGCCGGGTTCTTCGCCGACCCGGTGCCGATCCTGTCGCTGACCCTGGCGCTGATGCTGACCAAGGGCGCCATCCTCTTCGTGCTGGGCTGGGTCTTCGGCCTGCGCGGCCGCGACCAGATGCTGTTCACGCTGGGCCTGGCCCAGGCCGGGGAATTCGGCTTCGTGCTGATTTCCTTCTCGCTGCAACAGCATGTGCTGCCCGCGCCACTGGCCGAACAGCTGATGCTGATCGTCGCCCTGTCGATGCTGATCACGCCGCTGCTGTTCATCCTCTACGAGGTGCTGTCGCGGCGCATCAAGGACAGCGACGGCGACCGCCCGCCCTCGGACGAGATCGACGAAAGGGGGCCGGTGATCATCGTCGGCATCGGCCGTTTCGGCCAGATCGTCAACCGGCTGGTGCGTTCGGTCGGGGTCAAGACCATCGTGCTCGACCATGACATGCGGGCCATCGAGCTGATGCGGCGTTTCGGCGTGCGCGGCTTTTTCGGCGATCCGACCCGCCCCGAGCTGCTGCATGCCGCCGGTCTGGCCGAGGCCAGCGTGCTGGTGATCACCATCAACGACCCTGCGGCGGCGGTCAACCTGGTGCGCCATGCCCGCCGCGAACGCCCGGACCTGCATATCGTGGTGCGGGCCCACGACCGCCACCATGTCTATCAGCTATACCAGGCCGGGGCCGACGACATCGTGC
Source organism: Shimia sp. (assembly GCF_041624275.1). Taxonomy (GTDB): domain Bacteria; phylum Pseudomonadota; class Alphaproteobacteria; order Rhodobacterales; family Rhodobacteraceae; genus Shimia. Next base: position 23,924 of record NZ_JBFJVE010000004.1, on the reverse strand, counting down.
GCGAATTGTTCGATTCCTCGCTGCGCGCCGGGCGCTACGTGCTGGAGAACATCGGTCTCAGCGAATACGAGGCGGCACGGGCCGAACAGGCGTTTTTCAAACATGACCGCTATGCGATCCGGGAACTGGCCGCGGTGTGGAAAGCGGATCTGCCGGTGGAGAAGAACCCGGCCTATATCGCCCGCTCCAAGGAGCTCGAGAAGGAGCTTGAACTGTCGCTGCTGGCGGCGCTGGAGAGCGGGGGCGAGGAGACCGGCTGAGCGGCCGGCCCTTGGCGCCGCCGCCGAAGGCAATAGGTGATGCCTTCGGCGAGAGTATTTGCCAAGAGATGAAGCCGGGGGCGCCGCCCTTGCGGGCTTTGCGACCTCAGGCGTCGGAGACGCCGGCCTCGGCAAAGGTCGCCATGCCCGAGTGGCAGGCGACGGCGGATTTGAGGATATTGATCGCAAGCGTGCCGCCCGAGCCTTCGCCGAGGCGCATACCGAGGCTCAGCACCGGCGCCTTGCCGAGCTTTTCCAGCAGCGCCGCATGGGCGCCCTCGGCGCTGACGTGGCCGGCGATGGCGTGGTCCAGCGCCCCCGGGCGGGCGGCCTCGAGAGTCGCCGCCGCGGCGGTGCAGATGAACCCGTCAAGGATCACCGGGATGCGCAGCGCCCGGGCCCGGGCGATGGCGCCGGCCATGGCCGCCAGTTCGCGTCCGCCGAGCGCCTGAAGGGTCGCCAGCCCGTCGCCGCCGCCGTGCAGTGCCACGCCGTCGCGCACCACCCGCGCCTTCAGCGCCAGGCCGGCATCATCGACGCCGGTGCCGCGCCCGACCCAGTCCTCGGCCGCGCCGCTGAACAGCGCATGGGCGATCGCCGCCGCAGAGGTGGTGTTGCCGATGCCCATCTCGCCGACCACCAGCAGGTCGCTGGTTTCATCGACCGCCGCCCAGCCGGTGGCCAGCGCCGCCACCACGCCGGCCTCGTCCATTGCCGGGGCGGTGGTGAAATCCGCGGTCGGCGTCTCGAGCGACAGCGCATGCACGTCGAGCCGCGCGCCGGCGGCTTTCGACAGCTGGTTGATCGCCGCGCCGCCATGCTGGAAATTCAGCACCATCTGCTCGGTGACCTCGGCCGGAAAGGCCGACACGCCCTGCGCCGTGACCCCGTGATTGCCGGCAAAGACGATCACCTGCGGCGCCGCGATCTCGGGGCGCGCGGTGCCGCGCCAGCCGGCATACCAGACCGCCATCTCCTCGAGCCGACCCAGGGCGCCGGGCGGCTTGGTCAGCTGGGCGTTGCGGTCTTCGGCTTCGCCCAGCGCCCTGGCGTCGGCGCCGGGGGCCTCGGCCAGCAGCGCGCGGAACTCGGCGAGGGTGGAAAATTCGGCGGTCATGAGACGGCTCCTGTTGTGTTTTCGACTTTGGCCCTGTTTACCTGAAGCGGCCCCGGCAACAAGTGAGCAAAAGAGACGCGGAAAGACAAATGGACGACAAAACCCTGCTGCGACCGGGCGACATCGCCACCGCGCTGGCGCTGCTCAGCCGGCTGCCGCTCCGCGCCCGCTTCGAACGCGGCGCCGATGCCGCCTGGGCCTATCCGCTGGCCGGGCCGGTGCTGGCCCTGATCGCCGCCCTGCCCACCGCGCTGCTGCTGTCGGTGGGCCTGCCGGCGCCGCTGGCGGCGCTGGTCTGGCTGGCGCTGCATGTGGTGCTGACCGGGGCCATGCACGAGGACGGGCTTGCCGACAGCGCCGACGGGCTCTGGGGCGGCTGGGAGCCGGCGCGGCGGCTCGAGATCATGAAGGACAGCCGCATCGGCAGCTACGGGGTGATCGCGCTCTGCCTGTCGCTTGCCGCCCGCTGGGCCGCGCTCGGCCTGTTGCTGGCCGAGCCCGGCTGGCTCTGGGGGCTGGTCGCGGTGGGCGCCCTGTCGCGCGCCACCATGCCGGCGCTGATGGCCGCCCTGCCCCATGCCCGCGCCAGCGGGCTCAGCCGCGCCCAGGGCCGCCCGTCGCGCACCACCGCCCTTGTCGCCGCCGCCATCGCCCTCGCCCTCGCGCTCTTGTGCAGCGGCGCGGCCGCCGCCGCGCTGGCCGCTGTCGCCGCCCTTGTCGCCCTCGCCTGCGCCGGGATCGCCCGGGCCAAGATCGGCGGCCAGACCGGAGACATCCTCGGCGCCACCCAGCAGGTCGCCGAAATCGCGCTGCTGTTCACCCTGACCCTGTGGTCCGCGGGCTGATCCGCCCGCCGGTCCGGTGACACCCTCCGTGTCTTTCTCTTGCCGGAAATATCCCCGCCGGAGGCCTGAAATCCCCGCGCCGGCGGCATGAAAAAAGCCGCGCCCCGAAGATGGGGCGCGGCCTTGGAACCGTCGTATCAGGCCGGGCTCAGGCCGGGCTCAGGCCGCGGCGCGCGACACCAGAACATCGTCGACCTTCTTGGCCGCCGCCGCCTCGTCGCCGCCGCCGACGGCGGCCACTTCGCGGGTCAGCCGCTCGAGCGCGGCCTCGTAGAGCTGGCGCTCGGAATAACTCTGCTCGCGCTGGTCGTCGGTGCGGTGCAAATCGCGCACCACCTCGGCAATGGCGATCAGGTCGCCCGAGTTGATCTTCTGTTCATATTCCTGTGCCCGGCGCGACCACATGGCGCGTTTCACCTTGGCCTTGCCCTTCAGCGTGGTCATCGCCTGGTTGATCACATCCGGCGAGGACAGGCTGCGCATGCCGATCTCGGTGGCCTTGTCGGTGGGCACCCGCAGGGTCATCTTGTCCTTCTCGAACGAGATCACGAACAGCTCGAGCTGCATGCCGGCGACTTCCTGTTCCTCGATCGACACGATCTGACCGACGCCATGGGCCGGGTAGACCACGTATTCGTCGGGGCGGAACTCATTCTTCTTCGATTTGCTCATATTGTCCTTCCAAGGGTACGGCCTGACTGACCAATAGCGACCCGCCACTGAAAACCATGTCTTGCATTGCGCAGGGGCTGCTCCGGTGCAAAAAGCCACCCGTTGCGGCGCGGATGGCTTGCAGGCATTATGTCGTCTCTGCCCCTGACTATAGCATGAAAAGCGACCGAATCAAAGCGGCTGCGACGGGAAACCCAATGTTTCCCGGCAGAACGCGCGGTCTCGGCCCGTTTTTAACGGTTTTTCCGCAAAAAACCAGCCTCTATTCTGTGTCAGCCGCCCTCGCCCGGGGCTTCGGAGAAGTATTTCTCCATCTTGCCGGCCTCGCCGTCGCGGGCTTCGGCCTCTGGCAGCGGATCCTTCTTGGTGATGATGACCGGCCAGAGCTCTGAATACTTGCGGTTGAACTCGACCCATTTCTCCATGTCCGGCTCGGTGTCGGGGCGAATCGCGTCGGCCGGGCATTCCGGCTCGCAGACGCCGCAGTCGATACATTCATCGGGGTGGATCACCAGGAAGTTCTCGCCCTCGTAGAAACAGTCCACTGGGCAGACTTCCACGCAGTCGGTGTATTTGCAGGCGACGCAGTTTTCGGTCACGACATAGGTCATTGGCAGAGCTTCTCTCGAACTTGGTTGCGGCCCTAGCTAAATCAGCCGCGCCCGTCATTCAAGCTCTTGGCGACGGATAAAGTCGAGTTTGCGCCGTTCGCGTTTCGTCGGGCGCCGGTTTCCCCCGCTTTCGGCCAGCGGCGGAACAGTGTCTTCGGGCTCGGCCAGATCGCTGTACAGCATCCGCGCCTCGCGCGCCGGGCCGCGCCGCTGGGCAAACCCCTCGATGCGCACCACGCGGATCTCGTGACCCTGGGCAAAGGTCAGCACGTCGCCGGCGGCGATGCCGTGGCTGGCCTTGGCGACCCTGCTGCCGTTGACCCGCACATGGCCGCCGGTCACCACCCTGGCGGCCAGGGTCCGGGTCTTGAAGAACCGGGCGTGAAACAGCCACTTGTCGAGCCGTTCCTTTTGAACCGCGTCACTCAGCGCCCTGCCCTCGCGTCGCCGAGGCCCGGCGCCCCTGCCGGGGCACCGGGTCTTGAAGCCTGCGCCTCACCCCTTGTCCTTGAGGCCCATCAGCGCCGCGGCAAAGGGGTTGTCGGGGTCGATCGCCTTTTCCTTTTTCGGCGGCCGCGCCTGGAACTGCTTGGGGCCGGCCTCGCGACGCGGAGCGCCCTTGCCCTTCGGCTTGCCCTTGCCACGCGGCTTGTCGGCCTGCGCCTCGCGCCGGCCTCCGCCCGGCTGGCCACGGTCGCGACGCGGGCCGCGCCCGGTGCCCCGGTTGCCGCGATTGCCGGACCAGGTGAAGGTAAAGAAGACCTCGGTCTCGGGGGCCGCGTCACCTTCGGCGGCGGCACCCTCGGCGGGCTCGGCCGGCGCGGCGGGAGCGGGCTCGGCCACCGCGTCGGCAACCATTTCAGCATCCGTTTCGGCAACCGTTTCAGCGGCCGGCTCGGCCACCAGTTCAACGGGCGCCGGGGTCGCGGTTTCGGCCGCGGCTTCGCTTGTCTCGGCCACTTCCGCCTCGGTCACTTCCGCCTCGACCACTTCCGGCTCGGCCTCGGTTGCTTCCGGCTTGGCCTCGGGCGCGGGTTTGACCTTGGCGCGTTCGCCTTTCTCGGCCTTGTAGCCCAGCCCCTGCATCAGGTCGGCGAATTGCTCGAGCGTCATGCCGGTGATCGACAGCATGTCGGGCTTGGCTTCGAAACCACTGCGGCTGTCTTCGCCGCGCAGCATGTCGGCCAGCCGTTCCAGCATGTCGATGCGAATCGCCCGCTCGCCGGCGGCGCGGTAGCCCGACATGGCGTGATAGCCCGGCGGCACGCCCTTGCCAGCCGGCACCGTCACCAGCCCCGGCGGCGGCGCCTCGGGGAAATCCTGAAGCCCCTGCGACAGCGCCCAGAGCAGGATCCGCAGCCGGGTCGGGGCCGGCTTCAGCAGCAGCGGCATGAAAATCGTGAACTGGCCAAAGCGGACGCCGTGCTTGCGCAGGCTGCCGCGCGCTTCCTGATCCAGTTCCTTGACCTCGCCCGCCACCTCGCCGCGCGGCAGGATGCCGAGCCCTTCGGTCAGCCGGAAGGCAAAGCCGCGCGCCAGCCCGGTCAGCGCCTCGTCGCGCCCCAGATCCAGCAGCGGCTCGAACAGCGCCGCGATCTTGCGGTCGATGAAATGCTGCAGGCGGCGCTGGACCTTCTGCGCCACCTCGGCGCCGGCCTCGTCATCGACGAAGATCTCGACCCCGGGTTTCATCGGCTCGGCGCCGGCGACCAGCTTGCCGACCGCATATTCGCCCCACATCAGGCCGCCCTGATCGGTAAAGTCGATCTCGGTATCGGGCGCGTTGTAGAACCGGTCGGCGCGCAGATGAAATTGCGGCGCCAGGGCCTGCAGGCCGGCCTGTTTCAGCGTCTTGGCCTCCTGTCCGGCGGCTTCCTTGTCCGCGATGAAACGGAACCCCTCGAGACGACCGACGAATTCCCCTTCGACGGTCACCTCACCCTTGTCATTCACTTCGGCCAAAAGGGCCTCCTTCTGTTTGAGCCGGCGCAGCAACACGCTGGTGCGCCGGTCCACAAATCTTTGCGTAAGACGCTCGTGAAGAGCATCCGATAGCCGGTCTTCTACCGCGCGCGTTTCCCCGCGCCAATGGTTTTCGTCACCGACCCAGCCGTTTCGCTGCGCGACATATGTCCACGTGCGAATATATGCCAATCGTTTCGACAATGTGTCGATATCGCCGTCGGTGCGGTCCAGCCGTTTGACCTGCCGCGCCAGCCAGTCGTCGGGCACCCGGCCGTGCTGGTGGAGATCGGCGAAGATGCCTTCGACCAGCCCGGCGTGTTCGCCATGGCTGATGCCGCGGAAATCGGGAATCCGGCAGACGTCCCACAGCAGCCGCACCGAGGCGGCGTCCGAAGCCCGCGCCATGACCTCGGCCGACTGCCGCATCGCCCTGAGCGCAAGAAGGTCGTCGGCGTCGCGGGCGCGGGTCAGCCAGGGATCGTCGGTCGGTGCCTCGAGCGCGCGGATCAGCGCATCGACCGAGCCGAATTCAAGCCGCGCATTGCGCCAGTTCAGCTTGCGCAGCGGGGTGAAACGATGGGCCATGATCGCCTCGGCCACCGCATCGTCGAGCGGCGGCGCCTCGCCGGTGACGCCGAAGGTGCCGTGGCTCATGCCGCGCCCGGCGCGGCCGGCGATCTGGGCCAGCTCGTTCGGGGCCAGCGCCCGCATGCGCCGGCCGTCGAACTTGGTCAGCGACGAAAACGCCACGTGGTCGATATCGAGATTGAGCCCCATGCCGATGGCATCGGTGGCCACCAGAAAATCGACGTCGCCGTTCTGATAGAGGTCGACCTGGGCGTTGCGGGTGCGCGGGCTCAGCGCCCCCATCACCACCGCCGCGCCGCCCTTCTGGCGGCGAATCAGCTCGGCGATGGCATAGACATTGTCGACCGAGAAGCCGACGATGGCCGAGCGCGGCTGCATGCGGCTGATCTTGCGCGAGCCGGAATAGGACAGGGTCGACATGCGTTCGCGCTGCAAAAATCCGGCCTCGGGCACCAGTTCGCGGATCGCGCCGCGCATCGTGTCGCTGCCCAGAAACAGCGTCTCCTGGGTGCCGCGCGCGCGCAGCAGCCGGTCGGTGAAGACATGGCCGCGCTCGGGGTCGGCGCAAAGCTGGATCTCGTCGATGGCCAGGAAATCGCAGCCCATGCCCTCGGGCATCGCCTCGACGGTGCAGACCCAATACTGCGCCCGTGGCGGCACGATTCGCTCTTCGCCGGTGACCAGTGCCACCACCGAGGGGCCGCGCGCGGCGACGATACGGTCATAGACCTCGCGCGCCAGCAGACGCAGCGGCAGGCCGATGACGCCGCTGCGATAGCCCAGCATGCGCTCGATCGCATAGTGGGTCTTGCCGGTATTGGTCGGCCCCAAGACCGCGGTGATCCGCCCCTGTGAAGACATCTTGCCGCCCGTACTAGTTCAAAGTGGTTACAGTGCCCGGCCCCTGACCAGCGGCTCCAGCCGTTGCAGGGCCTCTGTTACGTCCGGATGGTGCGGATGTATAGCCTTGACCTCGGCATAGGCGGCATAGGCTTCGGCCGGGCGGCCGATGGCCTCGAACAGCGCCGCGAGGCCGGCGATGGAATCGAAATGCTGCGGGTTGAGCGCCAGCGCCGCCTCGAGATCCTGCAGCGCCGGCCCCAGAAGACCGGCCTCGAAATAGGCCCGCGCCCGGGCATGATGCCCGGCGGCGAAGCCGGGCGCATGGTCGACCAGCGCGGTGAAATGCCCGATCGCCGCCGCGACGTCGCCGCGCTCCATGGCATCGCGGCCGCGCTTGAGCAGCAGATCGGCGCTGGCCGATCCCGACTTGTCCCATTGCAGGCGGATGTCGGCGGCCAGTGTCGCGGCCGCCGCCGCATCCGCCCGGCGCAGCTCGTGCATCAGCTCTGACAGCTCGGCCGCCGCGACCGCCGTGACGGAAGTAAGGAATACCGCCGTTGCCAGCCCGCTTGCCGCGACGATAGGTTTGAGAAATGCGTTCCGGATGCCCATAACATCTCTGATATTAGTCTGCGCAGACCGGAATACCAGATGCGCCTCAGAGGAAGGAAACAACAAATGAGCGATATCGTGACCGCAGCCGTGGCCGCCCTGACCGAAAAACTCGGAGGAGACAGTTTCGACGGATCGGCCAAATTCGTGATCGAGGACGAGGGCGCGGTGGTGATCGACGGTGACGGGGTGCGCGCCTCGGACGAAGAGACCGACGTCACCATGACCGCCGACCGCGAAACCTTCGAGGCCATTCTCGGCGGCGAGCTGAACCCGACCGCCGCCTTCATGTCGGGCCGGCTGTCGGTCGACGGCGACATGGGCATGGCGATGAAACTCGGCGCCGTGCTGGCCTGATGCAGTTGCACCCCGCCCCGTTTCACCACGAGGTCGCAGACGGTCCCGAGACCGGAGTGGCGCATTGGCTGACAACGTCGGACGGGGTGCGCCTTCGCATGGGCCACTGGCGCGTGGCGCCGCAGGACGGCCCCGAAACAGGCACCGAGAAAGGTTCCGAGAAAGGCACCGAAAAGGGCACCGTGCTGCTGTTTCCGGGGCGCACCGAATATATCGAGAAATACGGCCGCACCGCCGCCGCCTTTGCCGCGCGCGGCTATGCCATGCTGGCCATGGACTGGCGCGGACAGGGGCTGGCCGACCGGCTGCTGCCCGAACGTGCCACCGGCCATGTCGGCCGGTTCACCGATTACCAGCACGATGTCGCGGCGATGTGCGATGCCGCCGAGGCGCTGGCGCTGCCCAAACCCTGGTTCCTGCTGGCCCATTCGATGGGCGGCGCCATCGGGCTGCGGGCGCTGATGTCCGGCCTGCCGGTCAATGCCGCCGCCTTCAGCGCCCCGATGTGGGGCATCCTGATGTCGGCGGTGATGCGCCCCACCGCCTGGGCGATGAGCTGGTCGAGCAAGAAGGCGGGCATGGGCCATGTGATGACCCCGGGCACCCGCGCCGAGACCTATGTTCTGGCCGAAGCCTTCGAGGGCAACAGCCTGACCCATGACCGCGGGATGTATGAATACATGCAGGCACAGATGCGGCTGCACCCTGATCTGGCGCTTGGCGGGCCCAGCCTGCACTGGCTGCACGAGGCGCTTCAGGACACGCTGGAGCTGTCGCGGAAACCGGCCCCCGAGATGCCCTGCGTGACCTTTCTCGGCGATCAGGAGAAGATCGTCGATCCGGCCCGGATCAAGGCCCGCATGGCCGGCTGGCCGGGAGGCGAGTTGGTGATGGTCGACAATGGCGAACACGAGGTGCTGATGGAGGTGCCGGCGATCCGCGAGGCGATCCACGACCGCTGCGCGGCCCTGTTCGATGCCCATCTGACGCCGCGCGCCGGCGCCAGCCTGACCGCCTGAGGCCTCTTGCGCCCCGCAAAACGGCCCGAAATCTTCACAAGATTTCGCCCTGCCCTTGCACCGGCCCCGGGGCTCTGCCTATCTGTGGCCGAGCACAGCATTCCCAACACGAGGCCCCACCGATGCGCGACCTGCCCTTCCCCGTCCGAGACGCAAATGCCAGCCATGGCGACAAGGATCTCGGCGACCTGCCGGAATGGGATCTGAGCGATCTCTATTCAGGCGAGGAGGCGCCGGAACTCGCGGCCGATCTCGACTGGCTCGAGACCGAATGCGCCGCCTTTGCCGCCGATTACGAGGGCCAGCTGGCCGGGCTCGACGCCGAGGCGCTGCTGCACTGCGTGCAGCGCAACGAAAGGATCAGCCAGGTCTCGGGCCGCATCATGTCCTTTGCCGGCCTGCGCTATTACCAGCTGACCACCGATGCCGAACGCGCCCGCTTCATGTCGAACTGTCAGGAAAAGCTGACCGATTTCTCGACCCCGCTGGTGTTCTTCACGCTCGAGCTGAACCGGCTTGACGACGAGCACCTGGCCGCTTTGCTGGCCGAGAACGCCGAACTGGCGCGCTACAAGCCGGTGCTTGGCCGCATCCGCGCCCTGAAACCGCACCAGCTCAGCGACGAGATGGAAAAGTTCCTGCACGACCTCGGCGCGGTCGGCGATGCCTGGGAGCGCCTGTTCGATGAAACCATCGCCGGGCTTGGCTTCGAGATGGAGGGCGAGACCCTCAACATCGAGGCCACGCTCAACTATCTCACCGAGCAGGACCGCGGCAAACGCGAGGCCGCCGCCCGCGAACTGGCGCGGGTCTTCGGCGAGAACATCAAGATCTTTGCCCGCGTCCACAATACGCAGGCCAAGGAAAAGGAAGTCATCGACCGCTGGCGCAAGATGCCCACCGCACAGACCGGCCGCCACCTGTCGAACGACGTCGAACCCGAGGTGGTCGAGGCCCTGCGCGACGCCGTCGTCGCCGCCTATCCGAAACTCTCGCACCGCTATTACGAGCTGAAGCGCAAGTGGCTGGGGCTGGAGCGCATGCAGGTCTGGGACCGCAACGCGCCGCTGCCGATGGAAGACAGCAAGACCGTCGCCTGGGACGAGGCGCGCCGGCTGGTGATGGACGCCTATACCGCCTTTGATCCGCGCATGGGTGCCCTGGCCGAGCCCTTCTTTGACAGGGGCTGGATCGACGCTGCGGTCAAGCCCGGCAAGGCCCCCGGCGCCTTTGCCCACCCCACGGTGACCGACGTCCACCCCTATGTGATGCTGAACTACCTGGGCAAGCCGCGCGACGTGATGACGCTGGCGCATGAACTGGGTCACGGCGTCCATCAGGTGCTGGCCGCCGAACAGGGGGAAATGCTGTCGTCGACCCCGCTGACCCTGGCCGAAACCGCCAGCGTTTTCGGCGAGATGCTGACCTTCCGCAAGATGCTCGATGCCGCGAAAACGCGGGAACAGCGCAAGATCCTGCTGGCCGGCAAGGTCGAGGACATGATCAACACCGTGGTGCGCCAGATCGCCTTCTACGATTTCGAATGCAAGCTGCACGAGGCGCGCCGCAGCGGCGAGCTGACCCCCGAGGACATCAACGCGCTGTGGATGTCGGTGCAGGCCGAAAGCCTTGGCCCGGCCTTTGACTTCATGGAGGGTTACGAGACCTTCTGGGCCTATATCCCGCATTTCGTCCATTCGCCCTTCTACGTCTATGCCTATGCCTTTGGCGACGGGCTGGTGAACGCGCTTTACGCGGTCTATGCCGAGGGCGGCGAGGGGTTCGAGGACAAGTATTTCGACATGCTGAAGGCCGGGGGCTCCAAGCACCACAAGGAGCTGCTGGCGCCCTTCGGCCTTGACGCCAGCGACCCGAAGTTCTGGGACAAGGGCCTGTCGATGATCTCGGCCATGATCGACGAGCTGGAGGCGATGGAAGACTAGGCCCGGCGCCCGGCGACCATCACGTCGAGCGGGCTGCGAATCGATTTCGCAGCCCCCGCCCGGATCAGCAGAAGGCCGACCCCTGCCCGCTCAGGGCGCGCAGCTCTTCGATCTTCTCGATCCGCACCTGCCGGTTGTGGCTTTTGACGCCGAAGGCCTTCAGCTTGCCAAAGGCGCGCGACAGGCTTTCCGGCTTCATGCCCAGCATGCCGGCCAGCACCACCTTTTCGAAGGGCAGCACCAGATCGCAGCCGCCGCGGCCATTGCCGGACAGGCTGAGCAGGAAATCGGTCAGCCGCTCTACGCCGTTGCTGATCTTGAGCTGCTCGACCTGATGCACCATGCCATCAAAATGGTCGCTTGCCGCTGACAGCACCGCCTCGTTGATCTCGCGATAGGCATTGTCGCAGCCGCAGATCGTCGCCACGTCGAGAAACATCACCCGGCATTCGCTGATCGCCTCGGCGGAAACCGAGCTGCGCCCGCGGCGCAGGGCCGCCAGCTCGTCGAAACTCTGCCCCGCCGGCAAGGTCGCCAGCACCGCCTCGCTCCCGTTCTCGGACACCCGGTAGAGTTTCACCCAGCCGTCCATCACGATTTTCAGCGTCTCTGCGGTCTCTCCCTGCAAGCACAGAGTTTCGCCGCGGGCAAAGCTGCGGCAGCGGGCTTTGGAAAGAAGGCATTGGCGCACTTCAGGCGAAAGCTGCTCCAGCAGCGGCACTGCACGGGTATCGGTATGGTTGAAGTCAAACATTCGCGCGTCCTTGGTTCATTAAGGAGGCCCAGATTATCAAGCCGCGCGCCGCGAAAATTTGCGCCAAGTCAAAAAATCAAGGTCATTGATTTGACATACGTCAAAGCGACATATTTTATATAATTATTTCATTGGTTTAACTGTCATTTTACATGCTAAATAAAATTGACCGACCGGAAAAATCGGCGCTGGACCGGTCCGATCAGATGAAATTTTCATGAAAAGACGCACCGTCCCTGCACTTTTTCCCCTCGGCGCAGCCCGCAACTTCGTCCGATGGGATCGCAACCATAGGGCGGCGCCGCTCGCAGGGCCAAGAATCGACGCCATGGGCAGGTTTCCCGCATAGGGACGCAGTGCGCAGAGGGGTTTGAAACCGGGTCATCTTTGCGTGGACGACGCGCGGGCCCCGGATTATTTCAGCTGGCTGTCCTTGGAGCCGCGCCGGTTGATTCCGCCGCGCGCCCGGAAGGCGGCATCGCGCTCCTGCATGCAGTCGATGCACAGTTTGACCCCCGGCAGCGCGGCACGGCGCGCCTCGGGGATTTCCTCGTCGCATTCGGCGCAGCGGGTCAGGCTTTCGCCCACCGGCGACCGCCGCGCCCTGAGCCGCGCCAGCTCGTCGTTGATCGAGGCCTCGATCTGTTCGTTCACCGCGCCGTCGCGCGCCCAGCCACCGGCCATGCCGCCCCCCCATCGTGCTGTCAGGACCGCACGAGAATAGCGCGCCGGCGCGATTTCGCAAAGCAAACCCCGCCCTGTCGCCAGCGCGGGGTTTCATTCTTGCCGGCCGACGGCGGCCCGGCGTCAGTCCTGCGCCAGCATGCCCCGTTCGGCGGCCAGCGCGCGCATGCGTTCCTGCAATTTCTCGAAGGCGCGCACCTCGATCTGGCGGATTCGTTCGCGGCTGACGTCATACTGGCCGCTGAGATCCTCCAGCGTCACCGTGGTCTCGCTCAGCCGGCGCTGGGTCAGGATGTCTTTTTCACGTTCGTTCAGCACCTGCATCGCCTCGGCCAGCAGCTCGCGCCGCGCCTCAAGCTCGTCCCGGGCCTCGAAGTCGGCGGCCTGGTCGGCGTCTTCATCCTCGAGCCAGTCCTGCCACTCCATGGTGCCTTCGCCGTCGGACCCGACCTGCGCGTTGAGCGAGGCGTCGCCGCCGCTCATCCGCCGGTTCATCGAGATCACGTCGGCTTCGGCCACGCCGAGATCATGGGCAATCTGCTTGACGTTGTCGGGGTGCAGATCCCCCTCTTCCAGCGCGCCGATGCGGGCCTTGGCCTTGCGCAGGTTGAAGAACAGTTTCTTCTGCGCCGAGGTGGTGCCCAATTTCACCATCGACCACGAGCGCAGCACATATTCCTGGATGCTGGCGCGGATCCACCACATGGCATAGGTCGCGAGGCGAAAACCCTTTTCCGGATCGAACTTCTTCACCGCCTGCATCAGCCCGACATTGGCCTCGGAGATCACCTCGGCCTGGGGCAGGCCGTAGCCGCGATAGCCCATGGCGATCTTGGCCGCCAGCCGCAGATGCGAGGTGACCATCTTATGCGCCGCCTCGGTATCGCCCTTTTCGACCCAGGCCTTGGCCAGCATGTATTCCTCTTCCGGCTCCAACAGCGGAAACTTGCGGATTTCCTGCATGTAGCGGTTGAGACCGCCTTCGGGTGTCGGTGCCGGCAGATTCGCGTAATTACCCATATATTCGCCCCCCTCCGCTTAATGTTACAGGGCTTAACATCCATCTAAGAGAGCGCCAAGATCCTTTCAAGAACCGCTAAGGCGAATTCCTTACAAAAATATTAAGGTGACACCGGCGGATTGCCAGAGAATCGGTGCAAGCTCACGCGCAAGTGAAATGGATGTCAAAAACTCACCGGCAGCATTTGCGCCTGCTAATAAGCGCAAGAATTCACCAAACTATATCGATGATTTTTCCGTTGCTGTGTCGGCATTCGCCAACTCCCCCCATAGAAGTGAAGCCGGTACTATCCGCGTAGTTCATTCTGCATCGCATAGTGGATCCGTTGTCTCCAATCAGTGTGGCTACGAACTCACCGCTCATGCTCGTCAACAGAAGGGATGAATTGGTACTGTAGTTCCACCCCCAAGCAGATTGAGAACTCGCTGGCACGGCTTTCCCAACAAATCGCTCCCCATCAATCATTGTTGAATAGATATCGTGGTCTACTCCCTGCTCGTAAGAAATCGTTACCGGTGTTCCTTGGCCTCGAATGACCCCCTGCATAGTCCCACTACATGCAGCCACCAACAGCAGTGAGGAGAAGACCATTCGTCTAATTGCTGAAACCACTTTTCTTCCAATCCAGAATAATAACAACGCCTCCTACTCTTTACCAAATTTACCCATAAGGCGAGCGATTTTTCAATGAATCAACCAACGCCGCCATATCCGCCGGGACCGGCGCCTCGAACCGCATCTGCGCGCCGCTGACCGGGTGCTCGAAGCCCAGCACCGCCGCGTGCAATGCCTGGCGCGGAAAGGCGGCTACCGCTGCAAGGCCGGCGGCGCCGACGGCCTTTTCGGCCAGCTTGCGGCGCCCGCCGTAGACCGGATCGCCGACCAGCCCGTGGCCGGCATGGGCCATGTGCACCCGGATCTGGTGGGTGCGCCCGGTTTCCAGCCAGCATTCCACCAGCGCGGCCACCGCCGGGCTGCCAAAGCGCTCGACGATACGCGCCCGGGTGACCGCGTGGCGACCCTGATCAAAGGAAACCGCCTGACGCTGGCGGTCGCTCTTGTGGCGCGCCAGAAGGGTGGTGATGCGCATGATGTTGCCGGCTTCGAAACTGACGCCGCGCACGCCGCGCAGACGCGGGTCGCTGGCCTCGGGCACGCCGTAGACCACGGCCTTGTAATAGCGTTCGACGCTGTGTTTTTCGAACTGCGCCGCCAGCCCCTGATGGGCGCGGTCGGACTTGGCCACCACCAGCAGACCCGAGGTATCCTTGTCGATGCGATGGACGATGCCCGGACGCTGGACGCCGCCGACGCCGCTGAGATCGTCGCCGCAATGATGCAGCAGCGCGTTGACCAGCGTGCCGGTCGGGGTGCCGGGCGCCGGGTGCACCACCATGCCCGCCGGCTTGTCGATGACGATCAGGTCGTCATCCTCATGCACCACCACCAGCGGGATCGCCTCGGGGCCGATATGCGACTCTTCGGCGACCGGCACCGTGATCTCGACCAGATCGCCCGCCGCCACCCGGCCCTTGGGGTCGCGGGCCTCGGCGCCGTTCAGCCGCACGTGGCCCTCGCTCATCAGCCGCGCCAGCCGGGTGCGCGACAGGGCGGCTTGTTCTGGCACATCGCGCGAAAGCGCCTTATCAAGACGTCGCGGCGGGTTGTCCGCGATCTGGAAGGTGATGAGGGCTGTGGCCATGGACGACACTCCTGAACCGGTGGAGCCGGCGAATCTGCGGTTGCTGCGCCTGCTGGTGACGGGTCTGACAGGCATCATGATTGTCGGGCTTGTAGTGGTCGTGGCGCTGATTGTCATCCGTCTCAATGACGACGGGCCGACCATGCCCGACCAGATCGTCCTGCCCGAGGGGGTGCGCGCCACGGCGCTGACCATCGGCCAGGGCTGGTGGGCGGTGGTGACCGACGACGGGCGGTTGCTGATCTTTGACCAGATGACCGGCGCCTTGCGCCAGACGGTCGAGATCGAGTGAGCGCCCGCGCAGCGGCGCCGCGATCGGCGCGGGAGCCAGCGGGCCTTTTCCAATCATGAAGAGGGGTTGCGGGCAAAACTTCAGGTAATGGAGGGTGGCTCGGCAGCGGCGCAATTCGACGGCGCGACGCGCGTTTTCCCGCGCCCCGAGGGGCCGAAAGCGTGCCGGATGCATATGAGGGGGGTGGTACCACCTCCCCGGCTCGAACGGGGGACCTCCTGATCCACAATCAGGCGCTCTAACCAACTGAGCTAAGGCGGCACGCAAGGGCGATTTAGCGATCCTTGGCGGTGATTGCAAGCACCTAAGCGGCAAAAAACGCAGCTTTGTTTTCCCCGGCGCCTCCGCGGCCCGTCTGTCCGCGCTCCTGCCCCGCCACGGCGGCAATCTTGTCAAAAGCCGCGATTCACGGTAGGCGATCCTGCACCACAGGAGAGAGATCATGGGCATCAATACCGAGCGCGACGTCGAAGCCAACCTGCAGATCGGCCCCACCGATCAGGGATTCGTGCGTCTCTTCGTCGAGGCCGGCGGCGTCGAGGTGCCGATGGATTTCTCGCCCGAGGAAGCCGAGGAGATCGCCGAGGAGATCCGCGCCGCGGCGGCCACGGCACGCAAGCTGGCCCGCTAGGGCGGCGGCGGTCAGGGGCGCTGCCCCTCGCCCGGCCTGCGACGCAGGCGCGGCTCACCCCGGAGTATTTCACGAAGCGATGAAGCGGCTCAGTCCGGGTCCGGCAGGGCGGGCCATTTCGGGTCGCGCAGGCGCTGCAGGCGGGCAGCGGCGTCGCTGGCGAATTTCTGCAGCATCTTTTTGCGCCGCGCCGGGGGCAGCCGGTCTTCGACCCCCATGCGCAGGATTTCGCCGTCATAGGCATCGGCGATGATCAGCCCGCTGTCCTCGGGCAGAAGATCGGTGGGAAAGGCGGTGTCGACGGCCCAGAAGAAGCGGTCGCACCATGCAAGATAGCCCTGCCATTTCGAATCGCTCTGGAAATCGGCGCGGCCGGACTTGCATTCGACGATCCAGAATTCGCCCTTGGGGCCCAGCGCCATCAGATCGGCGCGCAGCCCGCGCGCGGGGACGAATTCCTCGATCGAGACAAAGCCCAGGCTGCGCAGGTGACGGCTGACGCCGCGCGCCAGAAGCTGGCCGGGTTGCAGAAGGTCGCTCATGGGCTCACCGTGAACAATCCATGAACAAAAAGCAAGGCGCAATGCCTCCGGCACGGGTCGGCGGGCGGGGCAGATCGGCGCAGGGGCTTGCGCACCGGCGCCGGCGCCCTATTCTCGGGACCGGGAGGAATGCGCCATGCCACCACTGGTCCGGCTTTACATACGCCAGGTGATCACCGGCTTCGGCCTGTCGGCGATCTTCGTTGCCCCGCTGCTGTATTTCGACGTCGCCAACCTCTGGCATCTGGTGCGCAGCACCAGCGGCGGCGGCGTGGCGGTGGTAATGCTGGTGGTGTTCAACGGCATCGTCTTTGCCGGGGTGCAGTTCGCCATCGCCGTCATGGGGCTGGCCGAAGGCGGCGGCCCGGGGGGCGGGCGGCGGCAGCGGCGGCCCCTGCCTGCGCCGGTGACACGGCCGGTGACAGTGCCGGTGACACGGCCGGCCGACGGGCGCTGAGCGGCCGGGGCGGCCGCGCAGATCACCCCTGCGCCGGCGGCACCGCGCGCTGATAGAGATGCCAGGTGGCATGGCCGAGGACCGGCAGGGTGACGATCAACCCGAGGAAGGCCAGAGCCATCGACAGCAGAAGCGTGGCCGCGATGATCGCCGCCCAGGCCAGCATCACCCGCGGGCTTTCGGTGACGCTGCGCACCGAGGTGAGCATGGCGGTGACGAAATCGGTGTCGCGGTCAAGCAGCATCGGCATGGCGATGACGGTCACCGAGAACAGCACCGTCGACAGGAAGGCGCCGACGCAGGTGCCGATGGCGAGAAAGGTCCAGCCCGCGGGGGTGAAGAACACGGCGGTCACGAAGCCGTCGAGATCCGAAAAGGAGGAATCCTGCAGGGTGATCACCAGGACGGTGCGGAACTGGTACACCCAGACCCAGAAGACGAACAGGGTGACAAAGGCCATCCAGCCCATTTCACGCTGGCGCTGGCGGGCCATGACGCCGAGGATCTCGGACCAGCCGAAGCTCTCGCCCTGCTGCATCCGGCGCGACATTTCATACAGGCCGGCGGCGGCGAAAGGGGCGATCAGCGGAAAGCCGACGGCGACCGGGACGATCATCCAGACCTTGCCGAGCCAGAGCAGGATCCAGAGGAAAATCAGGCCGAAGGCGGCGTAGAACAGGCCGAAAAAGCCGCTCATCAGCGGGCGCGCCCGGAAATCGGCGACCCCGGCCCTCAGCGCCGCGGCGATATCCGCCGCGCTGACCCTGTTGACCCGGGGGCCGGCCGGTGGCGCGGGCTCGGGCGATGCGGGCTCGGGCGGTTTGGGTGTTTCGGTCCCGGCTGTCATGGCAGGCTCCTCCCAAAGGACGACGGGCGCGGGCCCGCATCCCGGCCGGGCCGGGTGTGACGCGGGCCTGCCGCCTTCCCGGGGAAGTCTGCAACAGCGGGCGGATCGGGGCAAGTGGGGCGTCGGCCCGATGCCTGAAAGGGCACCGCAAAGGGCACCGTAAAGGGCATCGTGACGTGCCGGATCGGGATCAAGGCGTGGCGGGCCCGCAAACGCAGCCGTGGGGTTATCTCATTCCCGAGGACCTGTTTGCACAGGTGGGCGCCGGGTAATCAGGCCAGGACCAGAACAGAGCCAGCTCCCTCGGAAGTATTTAAGGCCACCGGAATGCAACCGTATCACGAGAAGGGCAGCACCCGCCACGCGCCTACCTAGTCGCTGAGGCGGCTTTCGGCAAGGGCTGAGGCGATTAAAACGCCTCGGGGCGCGCCTCGCGGGCCATGTGGTCCAAGACCGCGTTGACGAACTTGCTTTCCTTGCCCTCGGGGAAGAAGGCCAGGGCGACGCCGACATATTCGCTGATCACGACCTTGGGCGGTGTCGTGGTCTGGGTCAGCTCGGCGCCGGCGGCGCGGAACAGGGCGCGCAGGGTGGGGTCGATGCGGGCGATGGGCCATTTCGCCACCAGCCCGCGATCGGTCATCTGGTCGATCAGCGCCTGATGATTCACCGCATCCTCGATGGTGCGGGTGAAATGCTTGCTGTCGCCCTCGACCATCTCATGGTCTTCGAAAACCTCGCCGAACCGGTGATCCAGAAACTCCAGCCGCACCTTGTCCACCGACTGGCCCGACATCTCCATCTGGTAGAGCGCCTGCACGGCGTAGAGCCGGGCGGCGGATTTCATCAAGCGTTTCTGATCGGCTGAGCGGGTCATGCGGTCGGGTTGTCCTTGAGTTCACCGGCAAGCTTGTAATCTTCGGCATCCGGTACGAATCCGACGCCCTTGCGCCGGCTGCCCCACTTACGGGTCAATGCGACCAGATGCAAGGCCGCCGCCGCCGCGCCGCCGCCCTTGTTCTGATCCGCGGGATCGGCGCGCACTTCGGCCTGCCTGCGGTTTTCCACGGTAAGGATGCCGTTGCCGATGCACAGGCCCTGCAGGCCGAGCATCTGCAGCGCCCGGCTCGAGTCGTTGCAGACCGTTTCGTAATGGGTGGTCTCGCCGCGAATGACGCAGCCCAGCGCCACGTAGCCGTCGAAATTGCTCAGCCGCTCGGCGATGCCGATGGCGGTGGGGATCTCGAGCGCGCCGGGCACCTCGACCACCTCGTAGCTGCCGCCCGAGGCCTCGATCTCGGCGGTGGCCCCGGCCAGCATGTTGTCGGCGATGTCCCGGTAATAGGGCGAGATCACGATCGCCAGCTTGACCGGCGCCTCGAAAGTGGCGCGCGGCATCACATAGTGTTTCTCTGCTCCGGCCATGGTCTACTCCTTGGTGATCGGCTGGGTGCCGACGATCGACAGCCCGAAGGCGTCGATACCCAGATATTGCGTGGCGGGGGAATCGGTCAGCAGGATCAGCTCGCGAAGCCCCATCGTGGACATGATCTGCGATCCGATCCCGGTCTGCTTGATGATGCGCGGGCGGTCGTCCTCTTCCTCGCCGAAGTCGAGCTTGGGATGCGGCTCGCGGAACAGAAGCACCGCGCCGCGGCCCTTTTCGGCGACGATCTTCATCGCCCGGGTGAATTCCTCGGACGGCTTCGGCCCCAGCCCCAGCACGTCGGAGAGCTCGTTCAGGGCATGGGTGCGCACCAGGACCGGTTCGGGGGTCGAGATGTCGCCCTTGATCAGCGCGATATGGTCGGTGCCGGTGATGACGTCGGTAAAGACCCGCATCTCCCAGTCGCCGCCGGTTTCGGCGGTCACCGTCTCGCGGCGGGTTTCGCGCACCAGGTTGTCATGCTGGGTGCGATAGGCGATCAGGTCGCTGATGGTGCCGATCTTCATGTCGTGTTCGCGGGCGAATTCGACCAGATCGGGCAGCCGCGCCATGGTGCCGTCTTCCTTCATGATCTCGCAGATCACCCCGGCCGGGTTCAGACCCGCCAGCCGCGAAATGTCGACCGCCGCCTCGGTATGGCCGGCCCGCACCAGCACCCCGCCATTGCGGGCGCGCAGCGGGAACACATGGCCCGGCGTGGCGATATGCGCCGAGGTGTTCTGTTCGTTGATCGCGGTGGCCACGGTCAGCGCCCGGTCGGCGGCCGAGATCCCGGTCGAGACACCCTCGCGGGCCTCGATTGACACCGTAAAGGCGGTCTCGTGGCGCGAGGAGTTGTTGACCGCCATCATCGGCAGGCCGAGGCGGTCGATGCGCTCGGAGGTCATCGGCAGGCAGATCAGCCCGCGCCCGTGGGTGGCCATGAAGTTGATCGCCGCCGCATCGGCGAATTCCGCCGCGATCACCAGATCGCCCTCGTTCTCGCGGTCTTCGTGATCGACCAGGATATACATGCGGCCCCTGCGCGCCTCGTCGATGATCTCCTCGATCGGGCTGATGGCGTCGCGCAGGCCGGCCTCGACCGGCCCCGGTGTCTCAAAAGTCATAAGCTCACTCTCAGCTAGGGTGTTGCAGGCGGGATAGACCATAGGCGCGGCAAATGCCAGTGCCAGGGCCGTCACAAAGGGGTGCGAACGCGACGGCAGGACGGATCGCGACACGCATGGGTCGCTGCCGGCCCTTTTCGCGCTGCCGGGCGCGGTCTACGGTCTCACAGAGATCACCGGAGAGATGCCCCATGCGCCTGTCACGAATGCTCACCGCCGTCGAAGCCCATGCCGAGGGCGAACCGGGGCGCGTCATCACCGGCGGCCTGCCGCATATGCCCGGCAACAGCGTGTTCGAGAAAATGGTTTGGATGCGCGAGAATGCCGACGAGATCCGCCAGCTGATGCTGCAAGAGCCGCGCGGCCACCCGGCCCTGTGCTGCAATGCCATCGTGCCGCCCTCTGACCCGCAGGCCGATGCCGGTTTCATCATCATGGAACAGACCGAGTATCCGCCGATGAGCGGCTCGAACGCGATCTGTGTCGCCACGGTGCTGCTGGAGACCGGCATCGTGCCCATGGTCGAGCCGGTGACCGAGCTGGTGCTCGAGGCGCCGGCCGGGCTGATCCGCCTGCGCGCCGACTGTCGCGACGGCAAGGTCACCCGGATCACCTTTCGCAACGTGCCGGCCTTCGCGGTGCATCTCGACGCCGAGGTCGATGTCGCCGGGCTCGGCAGGGTCAGGGTCGATGTCGCCTGGGGCGGCATGTTCTTCGTGCTGGCCAATGCCGATGACCTCGGGATCTCGCTGGCCCCCGGCAACGGCGGCGAGATCGCGCGGCTGTCCGAGGCGATCCGCCATGCCACCGCCGAGCAGCTGCCGGTGTCCCACCCCGAGAACCCCGCCATCACCGGCCCGACGATCACCAATCTCTGGGGCGCGCCGACCCGCGCCGGGACAAACGGGCGCGGCGCCATCACCCTTTCGACCGGCCCCTTCGACCCGGCGCGCCCGCAGGATGCCAGCGGCATTCTCGACCGTTCGCCCTGCGGCACCGGCACCTGCGCCAAGATGGCGGTGCTGCACGCGCGCGGCCAATTGCCGGTCGGGCAGGACTATGTCAACGAGGGCCCCCTGGGCACCACCTTCACCGGCCGGATCGAAGCCGAGACCCGTGTCGGCCCCTACCCCGCCATCGTGCCCTCGCTCTCGGGGCAGGCCTGGATCCACGGCACCAGCAACTGGTCGCTGGACCCCGGCGATCCCTTCCCCGCCGGCTATACCCTTGGCGACATGTGGTAGGCTCCCGCGCGGTCTGCACGGTCGATCGGCGCGATCGCACCCCGATCAGGGTTTCGGGTCCGGGTTCACCGTATGGCCATCGACGGCGATCACCTGCCCCGAGACCAGCCGCGCCGCTTCGGAGCCGAGAAACACCGCCATGGCACCAATGTCGCTTGCCTCGACGAAACGGCCCATCGAGGTGCCCGAGGCATAGCCGGCATAGACCTGATCCCGGCTCATGCCCTTGGCCGCGGCTTCGCGCTGCAACACGCCCTCCATGCGTTCGCCTTCCACCGCGCCGGGGCAGATCACGTTGCAGCGCGCCCCATGCGGGCCCAGTTCCATCGCCAGCGTCTTGGCCAGCCCGATCACCGCCCATTTCGCCGCGCAATAGGGCGCCCGGTTGGGATAGCCGTGCTGCCCCGCCGTCGAGGAGGTCACGATGATCGACCCCGAGCCGGCCGCCTTCATCATCGGCACCGCATATTTCGCCGCCAGAAAGGCCCCCTCGAGATTGACGCTGACGCAGGCGCGCCAATCCTCCAGGGCCACATCCTCGATCCGCGCCGTGGGCCCGGCCACCCCGGCATTGGCACAGAGTACGTCCAGCCCGCCCCAATCGGCTTTGATCTCGGCGAACATCGCCGCCATCTGCGCCTCGTCGCTCACATCCACATGGCCGCGCCGCCAATGCGCCGGCACCCCGCCCAAGGCCCGCGCGTCCAGATCGCTGACCCAGATATCGTAGCCGGCCGCATCAAAGGCCTCGCCCATGGCGCGGCCGATGCCCGTGGCACCGGCGGTGATCAGAACCCTGCGGTTCACCGCGGTGCGCCGACGTGGCGGCCGACGCCCTCCGGCATCGGCAGGGCCGATTGCGCCTGCGCGATCATCGCCAGATTGGACGCGATCGCGTCACTTGGCGGCGACGGGCGGCGGGTCTCGAGGCTGACATGGATCAGCACCTGTTCGCCGGTGGCCAGCAGGCGGTCGGCGCAATGCATCTCGTGCCAGATATGCATCTTCTTGCCCTCGGCGGCGAGCACCCGCGTGCGCACCTCGATACGCGCGCCCAGCCGCGCCTCGTCGATATTGCGGATATGGGTCTCGGCGGTGAAATAGGATCCCCCGGTGGCGATATAGTCCTGATCGCAGCCGATGATCTCCATCAGCCGGTCCGAAGCATCGGAAAAGGCCTGAAGATAGCGGCTTTCGTTCATGTGACCGTTGTAATCCAGCCAGTCGACCGGCACCGCCCGGCGCACGGTGACGATGGGCTGGGAGGGATCGGCGATATCGGCGGCCTGCCGCACCATGCCCGCTCCGGCCGCCAGCCGCGCGTCATGGGCGTTCATCAGCGCCCCGGCGCCCCAGTCCTGCCCCTTCAGCGCCCGCATCATGGCCACGAGGTTGTCATCACGAATGCGCTCCATGTCGCGGATGTCCAGATGCCCCGACTGCGCATCCGACTGCCCGGCGATCAGATCGACCAGCTCGTCATTGAACTCGGGCACATCCATCAGCCTGGTCCAGGGCCATTGCAGCGCCGGGCCGAACTGGGCCATGAAATGTTTCATGCCGGCCTCGCCGCCGGCGACGCGATAGGTGTCGAACAGCCCCATCTGCGCCCAGCGAATGCCAAAGCCCATGCGGATCGCCTCGTCGATCTCTTCGGTGGTGGCGATGCCGTCCTTGACCAGCCACAGCGCCTCGCGCCAGACCGCCTCGAGAAAGCGGTCGGCGATATGGGCGTCGATCTCCTTGCGGACATGCAAGGGATACATGCCGAGCCCGGCCAGGATCTCCTTCACCCGCCCCACGAACTCCGGCGTGTTGCGGTCGCTTGGCACCACCTCGATCAGCGGCAACAGGTAGACCGGGTTGAACGGATGGGTGACCACGATCTGTTCGGGCCGTGCGGCGCCGGCCTGCAATTCACTGGGTTTGAACCCCGAGGTCGACGAGCCGATGACCGCCGCCGGGTCGCAATGCTCCTGCAGGCTCTGATAGACCTTCTGCTTCAGCTCCAGCCGCTCGGGCACGCTCTCCTGGATCCAGGCGGCCCCCTCAACCGCCTCGGACAGGCTGTCGTGAAAGCTCAGCGCCCCTTCTTCGGGCAGCGCCGTATCGCTCATGCCGGGCATGGCGCGGCGAGCATTGTCCAGCACCTCGCCCATTTTGCGTTCGGCCTCGGGATCGGGATCGAACACCCGCACATCCCAGCCATTCAGCAGGAACCGCGCCGCCCAGCCGCCGCCGATCACCCCACCCCCAACAATCGTTGCTGTTTTCATCTGTTTTTCCCCAAGCGGTCAGGCTGCCATCAGCTCCAACCCCATCTTTCTCTTGCTGAAAATATCCCGGGGGAGCCCTGACCCCGGTC
>NZ_JBFJVE010000003.1:0-42244 GCF_041624275.1 Shimia sp. | reverse complement strand
CTATGAGGGCGGCTTTCCGCTGTGGCGCAGCCGCGACGGCATCGACTGGCAGCTGGTCACCGGCGACGGGTTCGAAGCCAATCCCGAGACCGGCGGCGCGCGCTTCCTGCAGCCCTCGCCGGTCGGGCTGTTCCTCGGCACCGCCTCGAGCGGCAAGAGCGCGGAATTCGGCGGCGTTCAGGTCTGGTGGGGAGCCCAAGATGAGCCAGCATAGTGCCGGTAAACAGAACGCCGCCGCGCCCCCGGCGCCGATTTTCGTGCTGGCCCCGCCGCTGGGGCTGGGGGGGCATCTTGCCGCCTGTCTCGGCCGCCATGCGCAGCTGCAGAACCTGCCGGCCACCCAGCTGCTCTGCGCCGACAGCCCGGCGGCGCTGAGCGCGCGCTGGGAGGGGCGGATGCGCTTTGTCGACCACGGGCTGATCCGCGCCGTGGCCGGGCTGGTCTTCGGCGGCGAGAGCCCCGAGAACGCCGCCCGGGCGCAGGCCTGGCTGGCGGCGCGGCGGCAGGCGCCGAGCGGCGAGATCTTCGCCGCCCTCTGCGCCGCCGCGGCGCCGCGCCGGCTGGTCGACGCGAGCTTTCTCTACCCGGTGGACGCCGGCGCGCTGGCGCGTCTGGCGGCGCTTTACCCCGAGGCGCGCTATATCCATTTCCTGCGCCATCCCGGCGCCTGTTTCGACGGCCCCGAGGCGGCGCAGAGCCGCAGCGAGGCGCTGTGGCTGAAACCGCATCTCGCGATCCACGCCTTCCTGCAGGAGCGCCCGGCCGGGGCCTGGATCCGGCTGCGCCAGGAGGCGCTGGCCGCGGCGCCCGGGGCGCTGCTGGACGGGGTGCTGGCGTGGCTCGGCCTGGCCGCGCCTGACGGGGCGGCGGGCGCGGGGGAGGCGCTCACCGATCCCGGCCGGCCGGCGGATTTTGCCCGCAGGGGCCCCGAGCCGAGCCCCTATGGGGTCGACCCGGAACTGGTCGCCGACCCGGAGCTGGCGCGGCTGTTCGACACCGCCGATGCCGAGGCCGCGGCGCGGGGCTGGGAGGCGGCCGGCTTCGACAATGAGACCCGGCAGATGGCGCGCCTGTTCGGTTACCTGTAGCCGAGCTGGTAGCCGAGCCGGGCGATGGTGTCGCGATAGCCGCTGGCGCCCGGCGAGCTGGTGTCGAAGGAGATCGGCTTGGCCACCACCGGCTTGCCGGAATATTTCGGGTTCTCGATGAAGGAGCCGGAGAGGCCGCCATGGGCATTGTCGGGGCCGCGATGGGCGAAGGGGTTGTTCTCGGGGTGCATCATGCCCTCGATGATCGCGTCATCGGCATCGAGACCGGTCCATTCGCAGATCTGCCGCAGGTAGGGGGCGGCATCGGTGAGGAACTCTTCGCCATGCAGGTTCATGCAGCGGCCCTGGGGCAGGGTCTCCATGAAGTCGAGGATGGTGCTGGTGAAGCGCAGGTAGTATTCGTCGAGGCTGAACTTCTCCATCATCCGGCCGTATTTCTTGCCCTTGCCCTTTTCCAGGGCGTCGTCGATGCGGTTCTGCATCGAGTTCATGATGCTTTCGGGCTGGCGGGTGATATGCAGGTAATAGGCATCGGGCCAGGCCTCGCGGACCCGGTTCAGGGTGGTGGTGTCGCGGCAGGTCGAGATGCTTTTCTCGACGATGCCCTGCGGCGCTGCCTGTTCGGCGAGGTAATGGGCGATCTCGCGGTAGGACCAGTCGGCGCGGGCCTCGAGGAATTCCTCGGCGGCGGCGATGGTCTCGTCGGTCTGCGCGCCCTCGTGGAAATGGGCGATGCTGCGCAGCAGGCCGGCCAGGCGGCGGCGGTTGGGGCCGCGGCCGAAGCGTTTCAGCATCGCGCCCAGCGTGTCGTCGCGGAAGATATTGGTTTCCGGCAGGCCGATCAGGTCGGGGTGTTCGCCGATCATGCAGCAGATCACCGAGGTGAAGGAGCGGCCGGTGCCGAGGATGATGATGGGGGGGGGCGTGCTGGACAAATGAAATCTCCTGAAAAGGGGTGCGGCGGCGCGGGCGGGCGCGGCACCGGGCCCATTCTGGCCCATTCTGGCCTGTTGTGGCCCGTTGTGGCCTGTCGTGATCGGCGGCGGTTCGGGTGGTCAATCTCGAACCGGACTATGCCCCGGCGGGCGGATTTCGGCAAGCGCGCAATCCCCCGGCAATCCCCCGGCGATCCCCTGCCGCGCGCCCCGGCATTCTTGTGCACAGCCGGATTGAACATGACAAGCGTATTGGAGTAGGGTGGCCGGGGATTGTATTGAAGCAGGGTGTTCACGGGTCGCATCGGACCTGCGCCCGGATTGGGCCTGGAAGAGATTGCGAGAAGACCCCTGTCGACAAGCGGCCATGATCGCCCGTGCCATGCGACCCCACCGGGGTGCGGCACCGTGCTGAGCAGACCCCGTGCCCCCGCCCGAGATGCCGCCGCCCCGGGGCGGCCCCCCCGTTCCCAGCAGACACGGAGCCTGTGATGTCGGTTTTCATTCTCTGTACCATGCGCTCCTATTCCTCGCTGATCTGCGCGATGCTGGGCGAACACCCCGAGCTCTACGGCCTGCCCGAGATCAACCTCGCGGTGGCCGAGGATATCGGCGGCATGATGGATTTCTACCAGCGCCGCCCGCACGGGCTGCACGGGCTGATCCGCAGCGTGGCCCAGCTCAGGAGCGGCGCCACCAATGACGACACGGTGGCCGAGGCCGAGGCCTGGATCGCGGCCCGGCGCGACTGGTCGACGCGGCGGATGCTGGACTGGATCGAGGCCGAGGTGGCGCCGCGCCGGATCATCGACAAGAGCCCGGTGCTGGTGCGCGCGCCGGCGATGCTGGAGCGCCTGTACCGGATGCGCCCCGAGGCCCAGTTCCTGCATGTCGTGCGCCAGCCGGCGGCGGTCTGCCGCTCGATCGACCGGCTGAACGCGGCCATCGACGCCGAGACCGGCAAGTCGCTGAGCCGCCGGGTCGACGCCGAGCAGGTCTGGCTGAAATGCAACAACAACGTGCTCGAGTTCCGCAAGCGCTGCGCCCCGGGCCAATGCCTGACGCTGCAGGGCGAGGCCTTTCTGGGCCAGTTCGACCGCTATGCGCCGCAGCTCTGCGAATGGCTGGGCATCCGCAGCGACGCCGAGGCCATGGCGGCCATGCTGCACCCGGAACGCTCGCCCTATGCCTGCCTCGGCCCCGAGGCGGCGCGCTATGGCAATGATCCCAATTTCCTCAAATCGCCCGCCTTCACCCCGCGCCCGATCGAGATCGAAGCGGTCGCCGACGGGGTCGACGGGCGGGCCTTCAAACCGCGCACGCTGAAGATCGCGCGCCAGCTGGGGTATGCGTGATGCTGGATCCGACCACACTTGAAATCATCGGCGATCATGGCATCGGCAACCCGCGCAGCCGCGTCGCCCACAGCTGCGCCGTCTTCCGCGACCGGCTCTATCTCGGGGTCACCCACCCCAATGGCGAGGGCCCCGAGGACGCGGCGCGCATCCTGAGCTATGATTTCGCCGCCGGCGACTGGCAGGAGGTGCACCGCTCGCCGCTGCGCCCGGCCGACGAGCGCGCCTTTGCCGCCGATATCCTGCGCCCCGGCGGCGGCCGCCGGGTGGTGGCCCCCGAAGGGGTGCCGCGCGAGCGCGGCTTTCGCGGCATGTGCGTGTTTCAGGGCGCCTCGGACCCGGCGCCGGCGCTTTATGTCAGCACCATTTCCAACTGGGGCGGGCTGATCCTGCGCAGCGCCGATGGCGAGAACTTCGAGGTGGTCTCCGAGCCCGGTCTGGGGGACAGCCGGCTGCTGTCCTTCCGCGCCCTGGTGCCCTTCAAGGGGCGGCTCTTCACCACCCCGATCGGCTCGATTTCCGAGGGCAAGCTGGATCGCAACGGCACCATCGAGCCGACCATCTTCACCAGCGACGACCCGGCCAGGGGCGGCTGGCAGCGGGCCAGCGCGCCGGGCTTCGGCGACAGCCGCAACGGGGTGGTGTTCCAGCTGGCGCCGCTGGGGGATTATCTTTATGCCGGCACCGGCAACCCGACCCGCGGCTTCGAGATCTGGCGCACCCGCGCCGAGGGCAAGCCGCCCTTCAAATGGGAGCGGGTGCTGGCGCGCGGCGCCGGGCGCTTCTCGCTCAATGCCAGCGTCGCCTCGATGGTGCCCTTCAACGGCGCGCTCTATATCGGCACCGGGCTGCCCGGGCTGGGCCGCGACCGGGCGCATGACATCGGCCCCGCCGCCGCCGAGCTGGTCCGCCTGTGGCCGGACGGGTCCTTCGAGGTGGTGATGGGCGAGCCGCGGTTCTCGGACAGCGGCCTGCAGGTGCCGCTGTCGGGGATGATGCCGGGGTTCGACGATGCCGCCAATTCGGTGATCTGGCGCATGGCGGTGTTCAACGGCACCCTGATCGTCGCCACCCACCACTGGGGCATCTACCGTTTCCTGATGGGCAGCGACGCGGCGCCGCGCGGCGGCTTCCACCTCTGGGCCTCGACCGACGGCGAAACATTCACCCCGATCACCACCGACGGGTTCGACGACCCTTTCGCGGTCGGCATCCGGGCGCTGGTGCCGACCGAGCACGGGCTGGTGATCGGCACCGACGACCACGGGGTGCTGCGCCAGCGCGCGGCGCGGCAGGGGGCCGAGGTCGATCTGGGCGAGGGCAGCGGGCTCAGGATCTCGCTGTGCCAGGACCCGGCGCCCCACGGCGCCCCGGCGCTGGGGCCCTTCGGCTAGTTCGCGCCCGGCCCCGGCAGGGGGCGGGCCCCGTTCCACAAATCTGGAGAATGAGAGATGAGCGATCAAAAAGGCTCGGATGATGCAAAGAAGCGGCTCGACCGGCTGAAGGCGATGCAGGCGCGCCACGCCAGGCAGCAGCCGGCGGAACCGGCCCCGGCGGCAGAGGCTCCGGCCCCTGCACAGGCCGCCCCGGCCGCCCCGGCGGCTGCCGGCGGGCGGGCCCAGAACCCGATCGTCCAGAAGCTGCGCAAGGCGCTCTCGACGCCCGAGGGCGGCATCGACGAGCGCAAGGCCAAGATGCTGCTGCAGTTCATCCGCACCCAGGCCCAGGACCCGGCGGCGCCGCGCCACGACATGGCCAAGAAACTGCTGGATGTGGTGCAGAACATGGACCCCGAAAAGCGCCGGCGGCTGCTTGGCGCGCTGGGTCAGGGTGGCAAAGGCGCGGCCGGGCAGGGCGCGGGCAAGGGGCTGGGCGCCATGCTGCGCGGCCGCGCCCAGGCCGGCGGTGGTGCCAAGGCCGGCGCCGGCAAGACCGGCAAGGCAGGCGGCGGCGATGAGACCGCCACCGGCGAGCCCTGGTTCGACGATCTGGTGAACGGTCTGTAACGCGCCGGGCGGCGGCCCGGAGGCCGCCGCCTGCCGCCTTTACGGCACCCAGGACCAGACCTCGACGTCGAAGAAACGCACGATGAGCCGGGTGAACACCACCCAGGCCGGGAAGACCCCGGCGTCGATCTTGGCCTGTCCGGTCATATTGGCATTCAGCTTGCCATCGGGGTTGGGCACCTCGACATGGACCCGCACCACGCGGCCGAAATCACGCTCTTCGGCGCGCGGCGCCAGGCGTTTGACGCTGCCGTAGACACTGGTGCCGGTGTCCGACCACAGCCGCATCTCGACCCGGGCATCGACCCGCACGTCCTCGATCGAGGTCTCGGGCACCTCGATCATGGCGATCACGGTGCGGTTGTCCTCGAGCTCGGCGAACAGCCCGCCCTCGGGCAGGTAGGTGCCGATCGGCACCTCGGTCATGGTGCTGACCACCTGGCCGCTGACCGTGGCCCGCACATAGGTCTGTTCCAGCTTCAGCTCGGCGAACCTCAGGTCCTCGAGGTTGCGCGCGATCTCGGCCTGGGCCGAGGCAATTTCCTGCGGTGTCGCCTGTTCGCTGACCAGGGCGAGGCTGGATTCCTGCTCGGCCACCCTGGCGGCGGCGAGCCGGTGGTTGGCGCGGGCATCCTCGACCCGCGAGTCCGAGATCACCCCGGCCTCGAGCAGCTGTTCCTGGCGCTCGAGCGCGGTGGCGGCGATCTCGAGCTGGATCTTGGCGGTGGCGACCCGCTGTTCGGCGACCGCGATCTCGCTTGGCTTGGGGCCCTCGATCAGGGCGTCGAGCTCGACCTCGAGGCGGGTGATCTCGGCCTGGCGCACCGCGACGTCGCGTTTCTCGTCCCAGTTCGACAGCACCGCCAGCACCGCGCCGGCCTCGACCCAGTCGCCCTCTTCGACATCGACCTGGACGATCTCGCCGTCGGTGCGGGCGCGCACCTCGGCCCGGTCCAGCGGCTGGATGATGAATTCGCCGCCGACCTCCATCGCATAGGGGCGGGTGAGGGCGAAGATCAGCAGCCCCAGCACCGCCAGCCAGAACAGGCGCCGGAACCACGAGCCGCGGGCGCCGCCGCTGCGGGCCTCGACGCGCAGCACCCGGTCGAGATCGTCGCGGGCCCGGTCGGGGGCGCTCTGCCGCGGCCGGTCGGGAAGATCGGCTTTCTTCTTCTTGCGCCGCCGCGCCGGTGTCGCGGGCTCGGCGCGCAGGGCCGGGGGCGGGGGGCTGCCGGCCGGGCTGCCCTTGGCGCGGCCCGACGGGCGGTCGGCCTTGCTTTCGGCCCCGGTTGCTGCCCCGGTTGCTGCCCCGGTTTCTTCCCCTGTCTCGGGTTTGGTTTCGGCCCCGGCTGCATCTCCGGCCGCATCCCCGGTTCCGGCGGCGGTGTCGGCCCCGGTTTCGGCCACGGTTTCGGCCCCGGTGTCAGCCCCGGTGTCGCCGGTAGTGTCCGGCGGCGCGGCCTTCCCGGTCACTGTTTCGGTCTCTGCCCCGCTGTCGGTCTCTGCCCCGGTCTCTGTCCCTGTCTCTGTCCCGCTGTCGGGGCCGCTCTCGGGGGCCTCGGGGGCCAGCAGATCCTCGAGCGCCGAGGAGAGGTCGTCGATCTCCGCGTCTTCGGCGTCGAGGGCCAGCAGCGCCTCGAGCATGTCCTCGGCCGCCTGGTCGGCGGCGCTCTCGGCCGCCGCCTGTTCGGCGGGGCTTGGCGATGGTGTCGCCGGCGTCGCCTCGCGCAGCGGGTCGGCATTGGCCGCGCGGGGGGATTTGCGGCCCCGCCTGCCGGGGGGCTGCGCCTTGGCACTGCGACGATGATCGCTTGAAGTCATGTCTGTCTCGTTCACTTGATGTCGCGCCGGGAAGAGCCTGCTTGCAAAGACCCGCCCGGATGCGGACTGCCCGGTGCCGCCTCTACGGCTTTCGGGCCACTATATCGCATTTGTCCTGCCTGGTGTAACCGCCTGGCGGCGCTTTCGCCGCGATGACGCATTTTTACCCGTCTTCTTGCCCGTCTTCTTGCCTGTCTCCTCGCCCGTGTTCCCGCCCGTGTTCCCGCCCGCCGGTTCAGCCGGTGCGGGCCGGCTGGCGCCAGTTCCTGCGGCTGACCAGGAAGTGGATCGCCGCGGCCAGCACGAAGCAGAAGATCAGCACCCCGGCGCCCTGGAACTGCGCCTCGAGCGTGCCCGCCACCACCGACAGGACCGAATAGAGCAGCACCGCCGTGAAGACGATCGAGGCCAGCGCATAGAGCACCATCACCCGCTTCAGGCGCGGGGTCAGCCCGTCGGGGGCGGGGCGGCGCGTCGCCAGCATGTAGGTCAGGCGGAAGCTGTCGCGGTGCAGCGTCGGCCGGCCGAGCCGGGCGCAGAGCCAGTTGCTGCCGTCGAGCGGCAGCAGCGGGTTGGCGACGAAGACGAAGGAGCCGAAGCCGGTGATGCCGAGCGCCAGCAGCACCTCGGCGGCGCCGCTGCCGCTGCGCCGGACGATGGCCCAGCCCAGCATGCCGACGGCAAACAGCACCACCTTGGCCAGCAGGGTGGCGGCATAGCAGCTGCGGCGCTGCGCCAGCGGCAGTTTGCGGATCGGGCTGCGGTCGACGTAAAAGCGCGGGATCAGCCCGAAGCGCAGGGTGACGCCGAATTCCTGCGGATCGCCGCGGAAATGGCCCAGCACGATGCCGAGGGCCAGCTTGCTGGCCAGGTTGCTGCTCAGCATGCTGGCCACCATGCTCTGCCAGAAGCTCAGCTGGAACATCACCCGCTCGACATGGGCCAGCATCTCGTACCAGCTGAAGGCGGCGGCGAGGCCGGCAAAGAGGGCGCAGGGCCAGATCAGCCAGACCATCCAGCGCAGCGGCGCCAGGCCGTCGGCAAGGAAGCGGAACAGCCGCGTCGGGTTGAACCAGACCCAGGTATAGGGCCGGCTGGCGCCCTGCCGCGTCATCGCGGACCGGCCTTTGCGGCGCGGCCGACTGTGGTATTCTTGACGCCCATCAGGGAAACTTCCCCTCTCGTGTTGTGCCTGAAAAATGTCACCAATAGAAATCAAACGATACGGCAGGACCACCCTTTGCACCGGCGCTGTCGCCAGCGCAAATGATGTGGCAATTTTTATTAACGAATGTATAGTGTCCTATGACGCGGAACGATGGCTGGAGATTGTAAATATCGATATGTATCGGGAGGTTAACGCCTTCCGACGCAGATTGAATGTTGTTTGAGGTATTTTGCAACTTTCGAATATGCTGTTCATTATGCTGTTCATGTCGCCAGACATTTGTGAAGAGGGGTCGGCCAGGGGAGGAAACGCCGCGCCCGTCGAGGAAAGTGGAGCTTTGTGAAAGATGGTGGAAAAAGTGAAAGATCAGAACCGGGATGCGGCCGAAGGGTCGTCGAATTTCAAGTCGAAACTCAAGGGCCGCCTGTCGGATGCCGACAAGGGCAAGAAGGACCGGCTGATGCAGTTCACGCTGAAGCTGCGCGCGGTGCTGGTCAACACCCCGGCCGACAGCCAGGGCATGGTGCCCGACACCCCCTTCAGCCAGGCCGGCGTGGTGCGGATGATGGATCTGCTGAACCAGCGCGCCGGCAAGACCGACAGCAGCGGCAGCAAGGTGGCGGCGCAGCTGATCAAATACCTGCAGCCCAAGGACGACAAGGATCCGGCGATTGCCGGGGTCAGCATCGAGCGGCTGCAGACCCTGAGCCGGCGCACCGACAAGGTCTATGATCTGAGCATCGCCAAGAGCGTGCGCGGCAAGCGCGGCTAGCGGCCGCGCGCTGCCGCGGGCCGGGCGGCCCGTGGCGCGATGCCGGGAGAAGGGTGTCTCGGGGAGTATTGAGAATCATGGGTGTTTCGCAACCACAAGCCATTGCCGGGGCGCCGTCCGGCGGCGGCGACCGTTTGGCCTCGGACTGTCCGGTTCTGGACTGTCTCGTGCTGGTGCCGCGGGGGCTGGACGGCCGCCGCCTGCTGCGCGCCGCCGAGCGCGCCGGTGGCCTGGGGCTGCTGCAGCCGGGCGCCGGGACGGGCGCGGCAGAGATGGGGGCAGAGATCGCGGCGGCGGTCGCGGTCGGCGTGTCGCGGCTTGGCGTGCTTGCCGCCGCCGCCGCCGATCTGAAGGCCCTTGCCGGGCTGAAATCGCCGGCGCTGACCACCGCGCTGACCACCGCGATGACCACCGTGCTGGCCCCGGTCGAGGTGCTGCATGCGGCCCGCGCCGAGGCCCGGAAACTGCGCCGGCAGGGGGTGAGGCTGCTGGCGGTCGCCCTCCAGTGCGACGACCGCAGCCTGGCGCTGGCGCCCGAGATCGACGGCTATGTGCTGAAGGGTCATGAATGTGGCGGGCTGGTCAGCGAACAGACCGCCTTCGTGCTGTTGCAGGGCTTTGCCCGGGCCAGCGATCTGCCGCTCTACGTGATGGGCGGGGTGACCCCGGCCACGGCGGCGGCGGCGCGGGTCGGCGGCGCGGCGGGCGTGGTGCTGGGCGACGAGATCATGCTGCTGGCCGAGACCGGGCTGGCGGATGCGAGCCTGCGCAAGCGCATCGAGCGCCTGTCGGGCTCGGAAACCCTGCAGGTCGAACACCCGAGCGGGGATTATTACCTGCGCGGCCTCGGCGGGCCGGGCGCGCGCCAGGCCGATGCGCTGGTGCAGCGGCTGCGCGCGGCGCAGGATGAGGCCGGTGAGAGCGCCGGCGCGCGCGGCGGTGAGACGGGCGGGGAGGACCCCTGCCTGCCGCTGATGGCCGAGATCGCCGAGACCTTCTCCTGGCAGGCCGCGGCCGAGATCAGGCCCGGCGGCATGGGGCTGGCCCTGGCCGGGCCGCTGGCGCGCAAATATGCCACCCTGGGCCGTGTCATGGGCGCCATCGCCGCCGCCGTGGCCGATCTGCCGGGGGCCGCCGCCGCCCGCCGGGCGCTGGCCGAGAACGGCCCGCTGGCCGCGCTGTTCGGCACCCGCTATCCGATCGTCCAGGGGCCGATGACCCGGGTCTCGGAAGTCTCGGATTTCTCGCGCCATGTCGGCGCCGGCGGGGCGCTGCCGATGGCGGCGCTGTCGCTCTTGAAGGGGCCGGATGTCGAAACGCTGCTGGCCGGGACCCGCGATCAGATGCAGGGCATGCCCTGGGGCGTGGGCATGCTGGGCTTTGCCCCCAAGGAGGTGCTGGAGCCGCAGTTCGCCGCCGTCGACCGGGTGCGGCCGGATTTCGCCATCATCGCCGGGGGCCGCCCGGATCAGGTGGCCAAGTTCGAGGATATGGGCATCCGCACCTTCGTCCATGCCTCGACGGTGAGCCTGATCTGCGGCAACCTCGACGACGGCATGCGCCGTTTCGTCATCGAGGGCCGCGAATGCGGCGGCCATATCGGCCCGCTGACCAGCTTCGTGCTCTGGGGCGCGATCGTCGAGGCGCTGCTCGATCACCCGGTGATCGACAAGCAGGGCTCGAAAGTGCAGATCGTCTTTGCCGGCGGCATCCATGATGCGGCCTCGGCGGCGATGGTGGCCACCCTTGGCGAGCCGCTGGCGCAGAAGGGGGTGAAGATCGGCGTTCTGATGGGCACCGGCTATCTCTTTACCCGCGAAATCGTCGCCTCGGGCGCCATCCTGCCCGAGTATCAGAGCGTGGCGCTGGACTGCGACAGCACCCAGTCGCTCTGGGAAGGGCCGGGCTATGCCAACCGCTGCGCCCATACGCCGATCGCCGAGGAGATCCGCCACAAGCGCCGCGAGATGGAAGCCGGTGGCGCCTCGGTGACCGAGGTGCGCCATGCCATCGAGGCGATCTCGCTGGGCCGTCTGCGCATGGCCTCCAAGGGCATTGCCCGGCTCGGCGCCGGCAGCCCGATCACCGAGATCGACCAAGAGCAGCGCTATCGCGAAGGCATGTATATGATCGGCCAGGTCGCCGCCTTTCATGACCAGGCGATCACCATCGGTGAGCTGCACGACAGGGTCTCGGCCGGATCGGTGGCGCATTTGCAGGCATTTGCCAGACCCCTGCCCGCCGTGGCCGCCGAACCGGCACCGCCGCCGGCGGATATCGCCATTGTCGGCATGGGCACGCTGTTGCCCGGCTCGGACACGCTGGCGGCCTATTGGCGGCGCATTCTCTCTGGCGAAAGCGCGATCCGCGAAGTGCCCGAGGACCGCTGGGACCAGGAGGCCTATTTCGACGCCGACCGCAATGCGCGGGACCGCAGCTATTCGCGCTGGGGCGGCTTCCTCGAGGATGTGGAATTCGATCCGCTGGCCTATGGCATCCCGCCCTCGACCCTGGGCTCGGTGGACCCGATGCAGCTGCTGTCGCTGGAGCTGGTCTCGGATGTGATGAAGGATATCTCGCTCGGCGCCGAGGACAGCGGCGATCGGGCGCGGGTCTCGGTGATGCTGGGCTTTTCCGGGGGCATCGGCGAGATGGGCGGCGCCTATGTGGCGCGCACCGAGCTGCTGCGGCTGCTGGGCGCCGATCTGCCCGAGGAGCTGCTGGCCCGCCTGCCGGAATGGACCGAGGACAGTTTCGCCGGCACCCTGCCCAATGTCTCGGCCGGGCGGGTCGCCAACCGCTTTGATTTCGGCGGCACCAATGTCACCGTGGACGCGGCCTGTGCCTCGTCGCTGGCGGCGATCTACCAGGGGGTGATGGAGCTCGAGAGCGGCCGCGCCGACATGGTGGTGGCGGGCGGTATCGACACCCAGCAATCGCCCTTTGGCTATATGTGTTTCGCCAAGACCGGGGCGCTGTCGCCGCGCGGCATGTGCAACACTTTCGACGTCGATGCCGACGGTATCGTGATCTCCGAGGGTCTGGCCGCCATCGGCCTCAAGCGGCTGGCCGATGCCGAGGCGGCGGGCGACCGCATCTATGCCGTCATCAAGGGTGTCGGCGCCTCGTCGGACGGCCGCGCCAAGGGGCTGACCGCGCCCCTGCCCAAGGGCCAGAAACGCGCCCTGCGCCGCGCCTATGGCCAGGCCGGCTATGCGCCGACCACGGTCGATCTCTTCGAGGCCCATGGCACCGGCACCGTGGCCGGCGACCGGGCCGAGCTGGAGACCGTGTCGGACGTGCTGTTCGAAGAGGGCGCCGCCGCCGGCTCGGCCGCCATCGGCTCGGTGAAGACGCTGATCGGCCATACCAAGGCCTCGGCCGGGGTTTCGGGTCTGATCAAAGTGGCTCTGGGGCTGCATCACAAGGTGCTGCCCCCCCATGCGCTGGTCAAGACCCCGAACCCGGCCTTTGCCACCGAGGGCATGCCGCTGTTCATCAGCCAGGCGCCGCGGCCCTGGATCGCCCGGCCGGGCCTGAAACGCCGCGCCGGGGTCAGCTCCTTCGGTTTTGGCGGCACCAATTTCCACGTCACGCTCGAGGAATATGCCGACCCGCTGGCCGAACCGGCCAAGGTCGAGCTGGGCCGCGCCGCGGTGCCGCTGGCGCTGGCCGCCGAGAGCACAGAGGCCCTGCAGGCCGAGATCGCGCGGCTGATCGCGGCGCTGACCGCGGGCGAGGTCTCGACCCCCAGGGCGCTGGCGATGCGCGCCGCCGGGATGTCGACCACCGCGACCACCGGTGCCCCGGTGGCCCCGGTGCGGGCCGGTTTCCTGGCCGACACGCTGGCCCAGGCGCTGGAAAGGCTCGAAGGGCTGCTGGCGCATCTGGCAACCGGCGCCGCCCTGCCGCGCGGGGTGCATTTCTCGGCCGCGCCCGAGCTGTTGACGGGCGGCAAGCTGGCCTTCGTCTATCCCGGCCAGGGCTCGCAATATCCCGGCATGATGCGCGAGGGCGCGCTGCTGGATCCGGTGATGCTGGACCGGTTCGACCGCGCCGAGACGGTGCTGGCCGACACCCCCAGCTTTGCCGACAGGCGGCTGGCGCAGCTGCTGTATCCGGGCGCGGCTTTCGAGCGGGCGCAGAAACAGGCGCAGATGGCGGCGCTGACCGAGACCCAGATCACCCAGCCGGCGCTGGGGGCGGTGGAATCGGCGCTGACCGCGCTCCTGGCCAAGCTCAATGTGACGCCGGACATGGTCGCCGGGCACAGCTATGGCGAGTTCGTCGCCCTGCATGTCGCCGGGGTGCTGGGCTATGAGGATCTGATTCGCCTTTCCGAGGCCCGCGGCCGGGCGATGGTGTCGAACGGCGACCCCGCGCGTCCCGGCGCCATGGCGGCGGTGGCCGCCGACCGCGCCGCCACCGAGGCCGCGATCAAGGGCATGGAAGGCGTCACGGCGGTCAATTTCAACAGCCCCTCGCAGACCGTGATCGCCGGCGCCGCGGATGCGGTCGAGGCGGCGATGGCGGCGCTGAGCGAGGCCGGGCTCGATGTGCGCCGGGTGCCGGTCAGCCAGGCCTTCCATTCGCCGCTGATGCATGGGGCGCGCGATGATTTCGACCGGGCGCTGGCCGGCGTCAGCTGGCAGAAACCGCGGATCCCGGTCTATTCCAACACCCGGGGCGGGGTGCATGGCAAGACCCTGAAGGCGATGCGCGAGACCATGAGCGCGCATCTGGTGAGCCCGGTGGATTTCGTCGGCATGGCCCGGTCCATGGCCGATCAGGGGGCCACGGTCTTTGTCGAAGTGGGGCCGAAATCGGTGCTTTCGAGCCGGCTTTCCGAGATTCTCGGGCCCGAGGCGGCGCGCTATATCGCGCTGGACCGTTCGGGCGGCAGCGCCGCCGGGCTGCTCGACGGGCTCCTGGCGCTGTTTGTCGCCGGGGCGCCGGTGGATTTCGCCGCCCTCACCGAGGGTATGGCGGCGCCCGAGCCGCGCAAACTGCCGGCCCCGGCGCGCCAGCTCTGGCTGCTCAACGGCGGCTATGCGCGCCGCGCCGACCAGCCGCCGCGCAACGTCAGGGCCAGCGCCCCCGCGCGCCTGACCGGCCTGACCGGCCTGACCGGTTTGACGGGGCTGACGGGGCTGGCCCCCGGAACCGAGCAAACCCTTCCTGTGCCCGCTGCCTCGGGCACGTCACCCTCAACTGCAAGGACATTGGAGTTTATGGAGATACGACCAAAACACTTTCCGCAGTTCGATCACGGGGCCGGGAGCCCCGAGGTTCTTGCGAATTTCCACCAGATGATGAGTGATTTCCTGCGGGTGCAGGAAAACGTCATGCTGGCCTATCTCGGCCAGGAGGGCGCCGCCCTGCCGGCGCAGCCCGCCGCCGAGGCCATGGCCGCCGCACAGGTGGCCGCACAGGTGGCCGCGCCGGTTGCCATGCCGACGCCGCAGCCCGCACCGGCGCCCGCACCGGCCCCTGCACCGGCCGCCGCACCGGCCCCTGCACCGGCACCGGCCCCCGCTGCCGTGGCAGCCCCGGCGCCGGCCGCTGCTCCTGCTCCTGCTCCGGCGCCCGCACCGGCCCCGGCGGCCGCGGCGGAGGTCTCGGAAGAGGGGCTGATCGCCGCCTTCATCACCCTGGTTTCGGAAAAGACCGGCTATCCCGAGGATGCGCTGGACCCCGATCAGGATCTCGAGGCCGATCTCGGCGTCGATTCGATCAAGCGCATGGAAATCCTCGGCGCGCTGCAGAAGGTGCTGCCGCAGGCCAAGGCCGAGGCGATGCAGGCCGAGATGGAAACCATCAGCGAGCTGCCGACGATCCGCAACATCATCGAGTTCGTGGTCGCCGCCGGCGGTGACGGCGCCGCAGCCCCGGCGCCGGCAGAGGCGGGAGAAGCGCGCCCTTTTGACCTGGCCGGGGAGGCGGACGACCATGCTCCTGTGGTGCTTCCCCGGTTCGTACAGCAGGCTTTTGCCGAGCCTGCCGATCACGTCACCCCCGACCTGGCGCCCGGCGCCCGGGTGCTGGTGACGGAAACCCGTGACGATTTCCACCTGGCGGTCCTCGGGGCCCTGAGCGAGGCCGGGATGGAAGGGGTGCTGCTGCCCCGCAACATGATGGGCGCCGATGCGATGCCGGCGCTCGGCGCCTGGCTGGCCGAGAGGCGGGCAGAGAAGGCGCCGGAGGCGCTGATCTATCTCGAAGCGCGCGACGATGTCAGCGCCCAGGCGGTGGATTTCGCGGCCTGGCAGGCGCTGCACCGGCGCATTTCCAAGGGTCTGTTCCGCCTGGCCCAGGCGCTGGCGCCGGACCTCAAGGACCGCGGGCGGATCGTCGTCGCCACCCAGATGGGCGGGCTGATGGGCCGCAACGAGACCGCCGATCCGGGCCTGCGGGCGGGTTTTGCCGGCGGCGGCACGGTGGGCATCGTCAAGGTGCTCTCGCTGGAATGGCCGGGCTGCTCGTCCAAGGCGGTCGATCTCGACGTGACCCAGAGCCCCGAGGCGCGCGCCGGCCAGCTGGTGCGCGAGCTCTGTTTCCAGCCCGGGCGGCGCGAGGTCGGCTACCCCGAGGGGCAGCGCATGATCTTCCGCACCGAGCCGCGCTCGATGGCGCCGGCGCGCGCGCCGCGCCCGATGGTCGATGGCGACTGGGTGGTGCTGGCCACCGGCGGCGCCCGCGGCATCACCGCCGAATGCCTGCGCACCCTGGCGCCCTACAACCCGCGGCTGGTGCTTCTGGGCCGCTCGCCGGCGCCGGCGCCCGAGGCGCCCGAGCTGCGCGATCTCGATGTGGCGGGGCTGCGGGCGCATTACCTGGCCGAGGCCAAGGCCGCCGGCGACAGGCCCAAGCCGAGGGACATCGAGGCAAGGGTCAACCGCCATCTCGGCCAGCGCGACATGAGCCGCAACCTGGCGGATCTGGCGGCGCTTGGCGCATCGGTGGAATACCACGCGGTCGATGTCTGCGACGGCGCGGCCGTGGGGGCGCTGATGGAGGGGCTTTACGCGCGCCATGGCCGCATCGACATGCTGGTGCATGGCGCCGGGCTGATCGAGGACGGCTTCATGGAGAAGAAGAGCCCGGAAAGCTTCGACCGGGTCTTCGACACCAAGGTCGACGCCGCCTTCCACCTGGTGAAGAACCTGCGCCCCGAGACCCTGCAGGCCATCTGTT
This sequence comes from Shimia sp., assembly GCF_041624275.1. Classification (GTDB taxonomy): domain Bacteria; phylum Pseudomonadota; class Alphaproteobacteria; order Rhodobacterales; family Rhodobacteraceae; genus Shimia. The sequence continues at coordinate 25,944 of NZ_JBFJVE010000003.1, read as the reverse complement.
TCTTCACCTCGGTCGCGGGGCGCTACGGCAACCGCGGCCAGATCGATTATGCGGCGGCCAATGAGACGCTGAACCGCCTGGCCTGGGATCTCAGGCGGCGCTGGGACCATGTCACGGTGAAGGCGATCAACTGGGGCCCCTGGGGCCAGACCACCACCGGCGCCGGCATGGTGACCCCGGATGTGCGGGCGCAGTTCCTGGCCCGCGGCATCGGCATGGTCGAGGCCGGCCCCGGCGCCGATTTCTTCTTCAAGGAGATGTTCTGGGCCCCGGCGCGCGAAGTGGAAAGCGTCGGCTGGGTGGCCGATGGCGAAACCATGGAGGACGCGGTCTGCGCGCTGCCCGAGCGCCCCGAGCAGACCCGGGTCGGCGCCGGCCTGCCGCTCTTGTCGCGGGCGGTGAAGCGCGAGAACGGCAAATGCGAGGTGATCTGGCGCTTTGACGCGGTCAATGCGCCCTATGTCGACCATCACCGTTTTGACGGTCACGGGGTGCTGCCCTATGCGGCGATGATGCAGATGATGACCGAGGTGCCGCGCATCTTCGGCCTGACGCAGCCGGTGATCGAGATCCGCGACATGGCGATGCTGAACGGCATCACGCTGGAACATGGCGCCCGGGACCTGCATTTCGAACTGGAAGACGCCGGCGAGGATGGCGGCCGCAGGGTCACCGTGCGCAGCGCGCACCGGCCCGACCGGGTGGCCTATCGCGCCACGATCCAGCTTGGCGAGCTGGCGCCGGCGCCGGCCGATCAGCCGCTGCAGCCGGTGACCACCCCCTGGGACGGGCCCGGCCTGGGCGCGATCTATGCCGGCTGGCTCAGCCACGGGCCGCGCTTCCAGTCGCTGGTGGCGCTGGAGGGCTGCGAGGCGCAGGCCATCCAGGCGCGGCTGCGGCCCACCGCCCGCGCCGCCTTCGTGCCCCATGGCGAGGAGGGCAGCTGGGCTTTCGACCCCAGCCTGATCGACGGGCTGCTGCAGCTGGTCTGGATCTGGTCGCGCCGCTTCCAGGGCGCCTCGACGCTGCCGCTGTCCTTTGCCCGGGTGCGCCGCTTTGCCGGCGGCCCCGACACCGGCCCCGATACCGGCCCCTATACCGGCAGGGTGCAGATCCTCAGCGGCGCGGAGGATTCCAATATCCTCTGCGACCTCCGCCTTTATGACGGCAGCGGCGCGCTGGTCTGCCATTTCGAACAGTTCGCGGGCCTGTCCTCGCCGCAGCTCAACCGTCTTTCCGGCGGCTGGCAGGGCGGCATCAGCCCCGAGAGTCAAAGAGTAGGTGCATGATGAGTGGACTTGAGGATATTGCCATTGTCGGCATGGCGGGGCTCTACCCCAAGGCGCCCGATATCGACGTGTTCTGGTCCAATATCCTGAACAGGGTCGACGCGGTCACCGACAGCCCCGAGGGCTGGCTGGGCAATGGCGCGATCTACGATCCCGAAAGCACCGACATCAGCAAGATCTATACCCGCAAGGGCGGCTTTCTCGGCGACCTGGGGCGGTTCGATGCCCGCGCCTTCGGCACCATGCCGCTGTCGGTCGAGGGCGCCCAGCCGGACCAGTTCCTGGCCCTGAAACTGGCCCATGACGCGCTGGTCGATGCCGGCATGACCCCGGGCAAGTTCGACGGCAGCCGCACCGGGGTGATCCTCGGCATGGCGGTGCATGCCCATCGCGCCAATACCAACGGCATCCAGCAGTTCTGGTTCGAGCCGCAGATGCGCGAGATCCTGGCCGGGCTGTTCCCCGAACTTGCCGGGGCGCGCATCGAGGCGGCGGTGGAGATGTTCCAGAACGCGCTGCCCAAGATCGCCCCCGACGCGGTGCCGGGGCTGATCCCCAATATCCTCACCGGGCGCATTGCCAACCGGCTGGATCTGATGGGGCCGAACTACATCATCGACGCCGCCTGCGCCTCGTCGCTGATCACCATCGACCTGGCGATGAACGAATTGCGCTCGGGCAATGCCGACGTGATGCTGGCCGGGGGGGTCAACACCACCACCTCGCCGCTGGTCTACGCGGTGTTCTGCAGCGTCAACGCCCTGGCCCGCGACGGGCTGATCCGCCCCTTCGGCCGCGAGGGCTCGGGCACGGTGCTGGGCGAGGGCGCCGGCATCGTGGTGCTGAAACGGCTGTCGGACGCGCTGGCCGCCGGCGATCGCATCCATGCGGTGGTCAAGGGCTCGGGCCAGTCCTCGGACGGCAAGAGCACCGGGCTGATGGCGCCGCGCCGCGAGGGCGCCGAACTGGCGGTGCGCCGGGCCTATGAGGGCTCGGGCATCGACCCGGCGACGATCGGACTGGTCGAGGCCCATGGCACCGGCATCACCCTGGGCGAGAAGGTCGAGGTCGACGCCCTGCGCGCGGTCTTCGGCGAACGCCAGGGTCCGGTGCCGAAAGTGGCGATCGGCTCGGTGAAATCGATGATCGGCCATTGCATCCCCGCCGCCGGCTCGGCCTCGGTGATCAAGATGGCGATGGCGCTGCAGAACCGGGTGCTGCCGCCGACCCTGGCCGGCGAGGTCAGCGCCGCCTCGGGGCTCGAGACCACCCCCTTCTATGTCGCCGAGGAGGCCCGGCCCTGGATCCAGAGCAGCGGCCAGCCGCGCCGGGCCGCGATCAACGCCTTCGGCTTCGGCGGCATCAACGCCCATCTGATCCTCGAGGAAAGCCCGGCCGGGCGCGAACGCGATGCCACCGCGGCCTTCTTCCGCCCGGCGCCGGGCGCCGAGACGGGCGAACAGGTCTTTGCCTTTGCCGGCGCCGACCAGGCGGCGCTGCGGGCGCGGCTGGCGGCTTTCGAGATCCCCCAGGCGGCGGGTTTCGCCGCCGCCTCGGCGGCGCTTTGGGAGGCGCTCGCAGAGGCCGGCGGCGGTCCGGCGCGGCTGGCCATCGTCGCCAGCGCCCCCGGCGATCTGGAGAAGAAGATCGCCACCGCGCTGCAGAAGCTCGAGACCCCCGGGGCGGCGCCGCTGCGCACCCGGGGCGGGATCTATTACCGGCCGGCGCCGCTGGCGGGGAAAATCGCCTTCCTATTCCCCGGCGAAATGGCCCAGTACCGGGATATGCTGAAAGAGGCCGCCCAGGGCATTCCGGCGATGCGCAGCTGGTTCGGGGATATCGCCTCGATCTCGGAAGGGCGGCGGGACATCCGCCTGCAGGATGTCATCTACCCGCCCGACAACATGGTGACGGACGAGACGGATCGGATGCTTGACGGGCTGATGCATCAGGTGGACTACGGATCGGAAATGGTCTTTGCCGCGGATCAGGCGATCTGCGAGACCCTGCGCCATGTCGGCATCGAGCCGGAGTCGATGCTTGGCCATTCGACCGGCGAGAACGCCGCCCTTGTGGCCTCGGGCAAGATGGCCATCGACCGCGCCGGGGTGCTGAGCCTGATCGGCGACATGAACCTCGCCTTCGACGCGATCGCCGCCGACGGCGCGGTGCCCAACGGGGTGCTGCTGACCGTCGCCGCCCTCGGCCGCGACCGGCTCGAAGAGATCCACGCCCAGTTCCCCGATGTCCATTTCACCATGGACAACTGCCCCAACCAGGCGATTCTCTTCGGCACCGCCAGCGATATCGACGCGCTGCAGAAACAGGTGGTGGCCGAGGGGGCGATCTGCACCCGGCTGCCGATCTCCTGGGGCTATCACACCGAATTCGTGCGCCCGATGGCGGAACGGTTCCGCGCCCTGTTCACCGACATCCCGCATCAGGACAGCCCGGTCACGCTCTGGTCCTGCGCCACCGCGCAGCCCTTCCCGAGCGGGCGCGAGGAGATGATCGAGACCGCGGTCAGCCAATATGTCAGCAAGGTGCGTTTCACCGAGGCGATCCGCAACCTCTACGAGGACGGCCACCGGATCTTCATCGAATGCGGCCCCGGCGCCAATCTCACCGCCTTCGTCGGCGACATCCTCGGCCCCGGCGACTATCTGGCGGAAGCCGCCGACAACAAGCGCCGCGGCTTTGCCGCCCAGCTGCGCCACCTGGTGGCCCAGGTCTTCGTCGCCGGCCGCGACCTGCGCCCCGCCGAGCTGGCCCGGCCGCCGGAACATCCCGACGCGGCGCATCGCCGCGCCGCCAGCGCCGCCCATCTCGCGGCCCCGGCGCTGCCCAGCGAACTGCCCTTCTGGCACATGCCGCCGGACTTCGCCTCCGGGGTCCGCGAGGCGCTGTTCGACGGTGCGGCCCCGGGGGGCGCCAGCCCCTCGGCCACCGGCTCTCAGCCTCAGCCTCAGTCTGCGTCCGCCCCGGCGGTCCCGGCCGCCGCCGCGGCACCGGCCCCGGTCACGGGGGGAATCACGGGGGCAGCGCCGCAGGGCGGCCGCGCCATGCTCGGCCATATCGGCCTGATGGAACAGTTTCTCGCCGGCCAGGACCGCATCATGCGCGGCGCCCTCGGCGCGCCGGCGTCCGGGCCAAGCGCCGGCGGCGCGCTGCGCATCGAGATGCTCGACCTGGCGCCCTATTTCGACCTGCCCTTCGATTTCCGCGCCTACCTGATGCGCGGCCGGCCCGACCTGGCCAGCATGGCCCCCTATCTCAGCGCCGCCGAACAGGCCGAGGCACAGGGGCTGGCCGGCGGCCGGGCCGAACGCTGGCAGGGCTGGAGCCTGAGCCGGCTGGCGGTCAAGCGCGCCGCCGCCGAGATGCTGACGCCGCATCTGGGGACACGGCCGCCCGAGCGCCAGATCGACATCTGCAAGGGCCCCGAGGGGGCGCCCTTTATCGCCCCGCAGGCCGGCTGGCCGGTGCCGCATATCTCGATCTCGCATCACCGCGCCACCGGGCTCGGCGCCGCCTGCGCGCCGGGCTTTGCCATCGGGCTCGACCACGAGCGCGGCGACCGCATCCGCGATGCCCGCGGCTTTCTCGAGACCATCCTGTCGCCCGAGGAGGCCGCCCGCCTGGCGCCGCGCCCGGATGCGGCCACCGCGGTGGCGCTGTGGTCGCTGAAAGAGGCCGCCGCCAAGGCGATCGGGGTCGGGCTTCAGGGCCGCCCGCAGGCCTTCGTGCTCGGCGATCTCGACCCCGGCAGCGGCCGGGCGACGGTGCTCCACGAGGGCCATCGCGTGGCGGCGCAGCTGGCCCGGATCGAGGGCGGGGTCTGTACGATTGCCTATCGGGAGATAGTTGGATAGATGAGTAAAAATTTCCAAGAAACGCGCGCAGCCCGGGCCGCAAAACCGCATTGCCGGCGCGGTGTCCGAGGTTGAATTCGGCCCCGGCGGGGCCGATATGGGATAGTGAACGAAATGGAGCAACCGATGTTGCAGTCTGTAGATATTGAAAACCGTCTGATCGCGACGCTGCAGGATTTCATCGCCGACTGGGGGGTCGAGATCGACATCGACCGCGACACCACCCTGGTCGCGGATCTGGAGTTCGACTCGATCGACATCATTCAGCTGATCGTCGCCATCGAGACCGAGTTCGGCAAGCGCAGCCCGGGATTCCAGGAACTGCTGATCCGCGACGGGCGCTATGTCGACGATCTCGGTGTCGGCACGATCGCCGATTTCCTGGCCACCGGCACCATCCCCGCCTGAGCCCGGCCAGGCCCCAGATTTAAGCAGGAAAATTGACATGACGAAAACCGTGCTGATCGGCCTCGATGGCGCCACCTTCACCGTTCTTTCGCCCTTTATCGACGGCAGCGCCCCCGAGGGCGTGGTGATGCCCTTCCTCGCCGGCATGGTTGAAAACGGCTTCTCGGCCACCCTGGCCTCGACCGCGCATCCGCTGACCCCGCCGGCCTGGACCACGGTGGCCACCGGGCGCACCCCCGGCGCCCATGGCATCTATGACTTCGTGCGCTTCGAGGACATGGGCGACGACATGTATTTCACCCTCTATGATGCCCGCGACATCCGCGTCGACACATTGTGGGAGATCGCCTCGCAGCAGGGTTCGACCGTGGCCTCGCTGAACTTCCCGATGATGGCGCCGCCGCCGGCGGTCAATGGCACGCTGATCCCCGGCTTCGTGTCGTGGAAACACCTGCGCCGCAACATGTACCCGAGCACGCTTTTCGACCGTGTCGCCGCGATCCCGGGTTTCGACCCCAAGGAGCTGTCGTGGGATTTCGAACGCGAGGGGCAGATCGGCGAGCTGATGGAAGACGGCGAATTGCTGCGCTGGGTCGAGAACCACCTGCCGCGCGACCGCCAGTGGTACAATATCGCCAGCCACCTGATGCAGGCGGACAACCCCGACCTGATGGCGCTGATGCTGGATGGCACCGACAAGATCCAGCACCAGGCCTGGCATATCCTCGACCCCGAGATCTGGAACCCCGAGACCGCCAGCCCCGAGGCGCGGGCGGTGCGCGAGGTGGTGGTGCAGTATTTCCGCGACGCCGACGACTATATCGCCCGGCTGGCGCAGGCCGCCGGCCCCGAGGCGCATGTGATCATCGTCTCGGACCACGGGTTCACCGGCTCCAGCTTCGTGGTGCGCATCAACGCCTATCTCGAAGAGCTGGGCCATCTGAAATGGCGCCCCGCCGATGACAGCGCCGCCGGCAAGCGCCGCGACATGGCCAATTTCGCCAATCTCGACTGGACCGACACCCAGGCCTTCTGCCCGACGCCCTCGTCGAACGGTATCGTCATCCGCCGCCAGTCGGAGAAATGCCCCAACGGCGTGCCCGCCGATCACTACGAGGCCTTCCGCGACCGGCTGATCGAGGATCTGCTGCAGCTGCAGGACCCCGAGACCGGCACCCGTGTCATCACCAATGTGCTGAAACGCGAAGACGCCTTCCCCGGCGCCGCCATGGGCGAGGCCCCGGACCTGACCCTGGAACTGGTCGATCACGGCTTTGTCTCGGTGCGCAACCGCAAACCCTCGGTGGTCACCCGCCCGGTGCCCTTCGGCACCCACCACCCGGACGGGATTTTCATCATGTCCGGCCCCGGCGTCACCGCCACCCGTGGCCGCGCGATGTCGATCGTCGACACCACCGCGATCATGGCCCATTCGATGGGGCTCGAGGTGCCGGCCGAGTTCGAGGGCAAGATCCCGGCCACCCTCTATGATCCCGACTGGCGGGCCGAGAACCCGGTGAAGAAAGCCAAGCCGGTGACCGCGCCGGCGGCGGCGAAACCGCGCCCGGCCGAGGAGGCCTCGGCGGCCCAGAAGGAAGAGATGCTCGCCCAGCTCAGGCTGCTGGGTTACATTGAGGACTGATCCGTGGCAGCATGCCGGCCGGGCCCGGAACCGGGCCGGGGCGGGCTGACCGGGGCCCGCGCGGGATGGCCCCGGGAGAGGGCGGCCCGCTGGTGAAGTGAGGGCCGAATGAGCTTTGTTTCAGTCAACGGTGTCCGGCTCAACGTGGTCGAGATGCCGCAGCGCTCGCGGCGCCGCAAGCCGGGGCTGCCGATCGTGCTGGTGCACGGGCTCGCCGCCTCCTCGGCCTTCTGGTATGCCGCCGGGGCACCGGCGCTGTCGCTCCTGGGGCCCTGCATGGCCTATGACCTGCGCGGCCACGGCAAGAGCGCCCGCCCCGACAGCGGCTATTCGGTCACCGACATGGCGCAGGATCTCGAGGCGCTGATGGATGATCGCGGCATCGAGCGCGCCGACCTGGTGGCGCATTCCTTCGGCGGCATGGTGACGCTGCTCTTTGCCCTGCGCCACCCCGAACGGGTGCGCAGCCTGGTGCTGGTGGATGTCCGGGTGCGCCCGCTGCAGGCCACGGTCGACGTCAAGCTGCCCCGGGTGCCGCCCGGGGTCGCCCGCCGCCTCGAGGCGCTCGGCTTCGACCTCGAGGCCCTGGCCCGGGCCGACGACGGCATGGACTACCTGAATTTCGTCGCCCGCATCCAGCTCGAGGCCGGCCCCGAAGAGGCCGCCGGGCTGCTCAAGGCGCTTTACCGCCATTCGCTGCTGTTCCGCACCCCCAAGGCGGCGCGGCGCTGGATCGAACTGACCGAGCGCGCCTCGCTGGTGGCCGACATCCAGGGTGACGATCCTTTCGACAGGGCCGATCTGCGCCGCCTGCAACAGCCGGTGCTGACCCTGGTCGGCGGCCGCTCGACGACGCTGGCCTCGGCCCGGGGCCTGGCACGGATCTGCCCGCAGGCGACGCTGAAGGTGGTGCCCGATGTCGGGCATTTCTTCCCGGTGTCCAAGCCCAAGCTGTTCCTGCAACCGACCCTGCGCTTCCTGCATGCGGTGGCCCGGAACGAGGCCGACGGCTGAGCCCCGGCGCGGCGCCGGCCACCGCCTGTCCCGCACCCTCTTACCATAATACTGATTATTGGCCTTTCGATTTGCGGTGAATTCTCCGCAAGCTCCGCAATTCGGACACATTGCGGCGACCCGGTCTTAAACCCCGGCTGACAGGCTGAGCGGCACCGAGGAAACCGCGAACCGGGGGGTGCCCGTGCCGGAACTGGAACTGCAGGCCCATGTCGACGATCCCGCCGCCAGCTACCTGGCCGGGATCTGCGACCTCGAGCTTTACCACGGCCCCGAGGGGCTGTTCCTCTATGCCACCACCCGCGGCGGCGGCGGGCTGACGGTCTTCGAGATCACCGGGAGCGGCCTGGTGCTGCGCGACCAGCAGGCGCTGCCGGTCCAGGGGCTGCTGGTGCCCGGCAGCGATCTCGAACTGCTGGAGATCGGCGGCGCCACCACCGCCCTGGTCAGCGGGATCGGCCTGGCCAGCCCGCCGGCCTGGCAGCTGAGCGGCGATGGCGGCTTCGGCGCCGCTGGCGGCCTCGGGCCCGGGTTCGACGGCATGGCGGCGCAGTATTTCGCCGTCGAGGTGGCGGGCGAGACCTATCTCTATGCCAGCTGGGCCGGCAGCAGCCGGATCTCGGCCTATCAGCTGGCGGGCGACGGCAGCCTGACCCTGATCCACGACACGCCGGCGACGCCGGTGGCGGGGATCGGCACGGCGGATTTCGCCAGTCTCGAGGTCGCGGGCACGGTCTATCTGCTGGCCGCGATGAGCGCCGAGGACCGGGTGGTGGCCTATGCGATCGGCGCCGATGGCGCGCTGGTCGAGACCGGCAGCGCCGGCGCCGCCACCGGGCTGCCGATCGCCGACCCGGTGGCGCTGACCGCGCTCACGCTCGACGGCACCGGCTATGTGGTGACCGCCGCCGCCGGCAGCAGTTCGCTGACCGTGCTGCGGCTCGACGCCGAGGGGCAGCTGATCGCCACCGACCAGGTGATCGACGGTCTCGAGCAGCGGTTTTCCGGCGCCTGCCAGCTGGAAAGCCTGGTGGTGGACGGGCGCGCCTATGTGCTGGCGGCGGGCGATGACGACGGGCTGAGCCTGTTCCAGATCCTGCCCGACGGGCGGCTGCTGCATCTCGACAGCCTTGCCGACAGTGACCAGATGGGGCTCGCCGGGGTCAGCGCCCTGGCGATGGGCGAAAACGACGGGGTGCTGGAGATCTATGTCGCCAGCGGCGCCGAGGCGGGGCTGACGGTGCTGAGCTACGACCCCGGCCCGGTGGGGCTGACGCTGAGCGGCGGCGATGCCGGCGAGCGGCTGGCGGGCGGCGCCGATCACGACATCCTCTACGGTGCCGGCGGCGACGACACGCTGCTGGGCGGCGCCGGCGACGACGTGCTGATCGACGGCACCGGCAGCGACCTGCTGAGCGGCGGCGAAGGCGCCGACATCTTCGTCATGACCCATGACGGGGAGCGCGACCGGATCACCGATTTCGACCCCGCCGAGGACCGGCTCGACCTCTCCGCCCTGCCCCTGCTGCACGACGCCGATCAGCTGACGGTGATCCCGGTGCCCGGCGGCGCCGATCTCTATTTCGCCGACGAGCTGCTCGAGATCCGCACCCTCGACGGCAGCAGCCTCGAGGCGGCCGAGGTCGCCGAGTGGAGCCTGGTGCCGCTGGACCGGGTGCCGCTGGCGCCGACGCTGCCGCCGCAGCCGCAGCAGGGCACGCCGGGGCCCGACCGGCTGCTGGGCGGCAGCGGCGACGACATCCTCTATGGCCACGGCGGCGCGGATCTGCTCGAGGGCGGCGACGGCGACGACCGTCTCGAGGGCGGCGAGGGCGACGACACGCTGGTGGGCGGGCGCGGCAGCGACACGCTGCTGGGCGGCGCCGGCAGCGACACGGCAAGCTATGCCACGGCCCCCGGCGCGGTCACCGCGCGGCTTGACGGCGGCGCCGGCACCGGCATGGCCACCGGCGACAGCCTGAGCGGGATCGAGAACCTGATCGGTTCGCCCTATGACGACGCGCTGGTCGGCAGCCGCGACGCCAATGCCCTGTCGGGGGCGGAAGGCGACGACCTGCTGCTTGGCCAGGGCGGCGGCGACCGGCTCACCGGCGGCACCGGGCGCGACATCCTGCTCGGCGGGACGGGCGGCGACCGGCTCACCGGCGAGTCCGGGCGCGACATCCTGCTCGGCGGCAGCGGCGACGACCTGCTGGACGGCGGCCGCGGCGCCGATGTCTTCATCTTCCAGGGCGGCAGCGACCGGATCACCGATTTCGAGGACGACCGCGATCTCCTGGTGCTCGACCGCGCCGCCCTCGGGCTGGCGCCGGACAGCGGCGCCGGCGATCTCGCCGCGCTGGCGACCCCGGTCGCCGAGGGCCTGCTGCTCAGCTTCGCCGACGGCAGCAGCCTGACCCTCGAGGGGGTCGACAGCCCCGCCCTTCTGGCCGATGACCTGCTGCTGATCTGACCCCGGCGCCACAGGGGGCCGGGGGTGCCGGAGGCCGGGCGGCGGCTAATGGTCGAGGAAGAACCGCGCGATATGGCGGCTGGCGTCGAAATCGCGCGAGACATAGATGCCGCGCCGGCGCTGGCGCTCGGTGCGCGCGACCCCCGGCCAGGCATGGCCGCCGCCCTCGACCAGGCAGAACTGCACCCGGGTCTCGCCGGCGGCGTCGCGGAAGCTCTGGCAGGTGGTGTCCGGCGCCGGGCGCGTGGTCTCGGCGGGGCTGTCGCAGCCATTGGCGCGTTTGAAGATCTCCAGCCCCCGCGCCACCGGCGGCCAGTCGGCGCCATTGGCCGAATAAAGCCCGCGCCCGCCCTCGAGCGGCACGTTCTCGTCGTCGCTGCCGTGGATGTGCAGCAGCGCCACCGGCGCCCCCTCGGGGCAGAGATCGGTCGAAAACGTACCCGCCACCACGGCGATGGCGGCGATGCTGTCCGGGGCGGCGCAGGCCAGGCGATAGGCCATCATGCCGCCCTTGGAGACCCCCATGGCAAAGACCCGCCCCGGCGCGACGCCGGATTCGAACCGGGCAAAGCGGATCAGGTCGACCAGAAAGCCGAGGTCATCGACCTTCCTGACCTCGGCGGCGCCGAGCCGGGTCACGCTGTCGGCGTTCCAGCCGCCGCGCCGGGTCAGCCAGGACCAGGCGCCATAGCCCTGCGGGGCGACGATCACGAAGCCATGGGTATTGGCCATCTGCACCGCCCCCACCGCATGGGCGAATTGCAGCGCGTTGCCGCCGCCGCCGTGCAGCACCAGCAGCACCCCGGTGGCGCCGCCGCGTTTCGCCGCCGGCGGCATGTAGAAATGGAACCGCCGCTTGCGCCCGCCCGAGCGCAGGGTCAGGGTCTCGACCCCGAAGCCGGCGGCCTGTTTCTCCAGCGGGCTGAGCCCGCCGAGAAAGGGCGGCAGCGCATCGCCCACCGCATGCACCGTGAGCTGGTCGCCCCCGGGCGGCGGCCGCAGCCGCTGCCAGCCGGCCCAGGCGGCCAGCAGCAGCAGCGCCGTCACCAGTAACGCAAGACCCAGGGTTCCCAACACAGCGCTCCCCTTCATGCCCCCGGTTTCGACGGCGACCCGAGCCAGATCTCGCAGCCGCCGTCGGGATTGTCGTGATAGGCGAAATCCTCGCCGCTCCCGAGGCCGATGCGCGGCCCGAAGGGGTTGACGAAGCCCACCGCCAGCCCGTGCGGCGTCGATTGCAGGGTGCGGATGCCGTAATTGTACCTGTTGCCAAAGCCCCGGCGGTCGACCGGCAGCCAGTTCTCGCCATCGGCGCTGCGGAACAGTTCGGCGCCGCTCTGCACCGCCATGAACTCCTCGAGGCCGAAACGCTCGAGCCCGCGGCGCATGGCGCCGGGCCAGTTGCCCATTTCCGAATAGGGCAGCATCGTCGACCAGTCGAGCGTGCCCAGATAGAGCCAGCCGTCATGGCTGGCCATGCGCCAGAAATAGCCGTTGAAGATGCTGCCGAACCCGGGGCGGAAGGCCGATTTCGGCATTTTCATCCCGTCCATCGTGTAGCGCGGCGAGCCGACGATCAGATCCCAGGAACCGTCCTCCTGGATGCGGATCAGCTCGGGGCCGGCCGGGCCGGTGCCGGTGACCATGTCGACGCCGCCATGCTGGATGCCGCCGCCGGCGTAAAGCGCCCCGTTGTGGACGCAGAACGAGGCCACGCCCTGGTTGAGCGAGCCGCGGAAGGCGCCGTCGAAGATGATCCGCTCCCAGTGGTAGGGCGGCGGCCCCTCGGCGCGCGAGCGCCAGATCTGGAAGCCGTTCAGGGTCGCGGTGCCGGCATAGATGTAATCGCCAAAGCCGATCATCTCGAAGATGCCGAGGTTGCTGGGGTCGCCGAAGGCCGGCGGGTTGGCGATCTGCCACTTGCCGTTGACCGGGTCGTCGCTGACATAGATCGAGGCATTGCCCGACAGGTTGGGATCGCCGCCGGCGCGGCCGGTGGGGCTGGTGAACAGCTTGCCCTTGAAGGGGATCAGCAGCCGCAGGGTGATGATCGACTTGTCGAACCCCTCGGGCATCGGGATTTCCTCGAAGCTGCGGCCATCGAGCGAGCGCAGGATGCGGGTGCCATGGGCGCGCGCCGGGGCATAGGTGGCGACATAGAGACAGTCGTCCTCGTCCGAGGCGCCGCGGAACACGCACATGCCGCGATAGCCGAGCTCGCGCGGCAGGGTCTCGTCGCCGGACTGGATATGCGGCGAGCGCCAGTTCAGCCGCCAGCCGGCGTTCTCGCCGGTGCCCTCCTGATGCAGCGGGTCGTATTCCCAGATCTGCGCCCGCATGTCGAGGTCATAGACATAATCGGGGCATTCGATCGGCCAGCGGTCCATGCGTTTCTTGATCTTGGAGACCTTGAACAGGCACAGGTTCGAGCGGGTGGTGCCGACGATCAGCCGGTCGCGGAACCAGGCCATGGAATGGGGATAGGAATTATAGGCATCGCCGATGCCGTTGCGGGCGATACGGGTGAAATCGGCCCGGGCCAGGCCGGGGCGGGTGATCTGCTTCTGCGCCGGGACCATCGTCAGGGACCCCCGGCTCAGACGATGACGCGCGACAGGTTGGGGTCGCCGCCATTGAGCAGTTCCAGCTCGTCCAGCGTTTCCTCGAGCAGGATCTCGAGCACCAGGGCCATCTTTTCCAGCTTCTCGCGATAGGCCAGCTCCTCGGCATTGGCCTGCTGCTTGGCGCTGGGGCGTTCGGCGGCGAACTGGTCGCGCAGCTCCTCCCAGACCGAGACCGCCAGTTCGGACAGTTTGGGATGGGCCATGATGTCGGTCAGCTTGAGACCGGCGGCTTCGTCACTGATTTCGCCGGCGCCGAACTCGGGGCCGACAAACTCGCGGTAGGCGGGGGCTCTGAGCGGTTTGAATTCCATCGCGGTCAATATCCCAGGGCCTCGGCCAGCGCCACCACCCGGGGGTGCAGCGGCGCCCGGTCCTCGCGCCACGGCAGGGCGCTGTCCAGCGGCGGGCTCTTGACGTTGCCTTCGCGCAGCGCCGGCGCGTTGAGGAAATTGACGTCATTGCCCAGGGGCGCGTTCGAGGGGCCGATGTTGGAATAGGCCGAATCCTCGGGCCGGCGCATGGCGGCGATCGCCTCGGGGGCGTCGGAAATGCCCAGCCAGCGGCACAGCGCCGGCAGGCTGTCGTCGAGATTGCTGAGAAACGCCTCGCCGCGGATGGTGATGAACTGCTCATCGGGCAGACTGTCGAGAAAGCGCAGGATCTGGACCTGGGTGTCGTGCCACATGATCTGCGGCTCCAGCGCCGCCTTGGCGCCGCGGTGATCGACCGAGTTGATCGCCAGCAGCACCCCGACCCCGCCCTTGGCATTCAGCACCGACTTGCACTGCGACACCGGGTTGCGCACCAGATGGATGAAGCGCGCCCCGGGGCAGGCCTCGAGGATGCGCTGCATGTATTCCTGCTTGCGCAGCACCGCCGGGCTCTTCTCGACGATCTGCAGCGGCGCCACCTTGGCGCAGAGCTCGCGGAACACCTCGACCGCGCTCTGGCTCTCGCGCGCCTTCAGCCAGCGCTCGGCCATGGCCACCGACTGCACGGTCTGCTCGCCGGAATACAGCTCGGCCACGGTGCGCAGCAGCCCGTGGCGCATCGCCGCCCAATAGGGCGACTTCTTGCGCCCGTCGGCGCCCTGGCCCGAGTTGAACTCGGCAATGGTCTCGCATTGGAACAGGTTCAGCTCCGGCACCCCGTAAAGCTCGGGGTGCTGGCCGATCATCGCCGCCACCAGCGAGGTGAACGACCGCGGCGCCGCCAGGATGAAGACCGGCCGCGCCATGTCGGGGCCGGCATCGGCGATGGCTATCTCACTCAATTCAATCCTCCGGGGTTCAAAATCCGGTCAGCCTGGCGGCGTGGCGGGCGCGGGCAATATCCGGGCCCGATGATGCATTTAGGGACCGGGGCGGCGAAAACAACGCCGCCGGCGCGGTCCCGGCGGTCTACTTGCCCTTGACGACACGGTTGGCGGCGCCCGAGAGCACGCGCAGCTTGTCGAGGCTGGCGCCGGCGATCACCGCCTCTTCGCCGCCCTTGGGGGTCAGGAAGCTGAGCAGCATCTTGGCGACCTTGGCCCCCTTCTGCTCGGGGTGGGCGGCGCGGCGATGCAGTTTCTGCATCAGGTCCTGCACCCCCTGCTCGCTGAACTGGGTGCCCGGCACCATCTTGGTGTCGCTGCCCGCGCTCTGGGTCAGGATGCCGTAGATCTGGGTCAGGATCTTGCCGTGCAGCTTGGAGGGCGCGCCGCCGCCGAGAAAGGCCGCCAGCCCGCCGCCGCCGCCGCCCGTGCCGTCGTCACCGCCGGCGGCCGCCGGGGCCGGGTCGGGGATCGTCTGCAGCGCCGCGCGCCGCGCCTTCAGCGCCTTCAGCCGGGTGCGCGCATCGGCCGAACGGTCGGCCCGCGCCGCGGCCGGGGCCGGCGGCGTGGTTTCCGCCTTGGCGGCGGCCCCGGTTTCCGTCTTGGGGGCCGCCTTGGCGGCGGCCCTGGGCTTGCGCTTGCTGGTCTTGGTCGTCTTCTTCACCGCCATTGTCTCGGCTCCCTGATCTGCTTGCTTCCGGGCCACGTGCCGCGCCCCGCGATCGGCCTCATCCGGCCGGCGTCACGCCGCCACCGCGACAAGGGTCAGCGGCAGGCCCGCCCTGCCCGGCCCCTCGTGGCCGACCGCCAGCCCCTCGGGGGTCACGGCAAGGCTGGTGACCGCGCCGCAGGTCACGGGCAGCGCCATCTCGACCGCGCTCCATTCGCCGAGATCGCGCGAGACGAACAGCCGCGCCCGGCCCCGGTACTCGCGGAAATCGGCAATGATCGCCGCCCGGTCGTCGATGGTCTCGCCGGCGAAATCCTGCACCAGCGCATAG
Source organism: Shimia sp. (assembly GCF_041624275.1). Classification (GTDB taxonomy): domain Bacteria; phylum Pseudomonadota; class Alphaproteobacteria; order Rhodobacterales; family Rhodobacteraceae; genus Shimia. The sequence continues at coordinate 10,306 of NZ_JBFJVE010000003.1, read as the reverse complement.
ACCGGCCCGCCCTCCGCGTCCGCCGGCGCCGCGATTGCCTGCACGGCGCAGTTCACCGCCGCGTCGAAACCCGGCCCCTGCATCGAGGCCGGCACCTTCAGCCCGTCGGGCGAGAACCGCGGCTGGCCGACCAGCAGGTCCCAGCCCTCGGGCATCAGCAGCAGCATCTCGCCGCCCCAGTTGCCAAGCATCACCGAGCTGTCGTTCAGCGCCGCCGAGCCCAGCAGCAGCCCCGCGCCGGTCGGGCAGGCGGCGGCATAGGCGGCATCGAGGGCAAAGCGATGCGCGCCGCGCGCCAGCAGCGGCTGCGGCGCCGGGCTGGCCTCGGCAAGGTCGAGGGCGACGACATCGGCCCCGGCGCGCACATCCGCCACCAGAAGGCAGAGCCGCCCCTGCCAGAACACCAGCCCCGAGATCATCCGCCCGGCGCGCAGCTCCAGCGCCGCCAGGTCGGCGCGGCGCACCGCGCCGTCGCCGCCGGCCCAGCTCAGCCGCTGGCACAGTTCCTCGTCCGCGACATATTCCTCCAGCACCGCAAGGGTGCCATCCTGCGCGGCCAGCGCCGAGACATAGCCCTGGCAGGCCGCGCTCAGCGCCCCGGCCGCCGGTGCGAGGCCGGGGTCGATGGCCTCGATCCGGGTCGTCTCGAGCCCGTTGACCACCACCGCGCCGAGATCCCGGTCGCAGAGGCCGAACAGGGTCGCATTGCCCATCGCCAGCCCCGCTTCGCCCAGCCCCGCTTCGCTATGGTCGAAAACCGTCTCTTCGCCGCCATCGGCGCGGCGCAGCACCACCCGCAGCCCGTGGCGCGCCCCCTCCGGGTCGGCGCCCGGAGCGGACCATTGCAGGCAGCAGAGCAGCCCCTCGGGCGTGGCGCGCAGGCCGCGCATGATCACGGTTTCGGCGCGGGCCGCGAAATCTTCGCCCAATTCATTGAAATTGTCTGATTTATTCACTTTTTGCATACCATTCTGCAATTCGGACCATCGGCGGCGCCGCCGCGGGGCCGATCCATTTCAACTCAATCGGGCCCGCAAAGCGCCCTGCCCGGCGTACCAATCCCGGCGCGGGCATCCGTGCTCGCAGAGGGCGCGGCCGCGGCGGGCCGGCACTTTCTGCATTTCGCAAGCAATATGCGCGCAATGGCCCCCTGTCGCAAGCCTTTCCGTGGTTTGCCGGCGGCAGTCCGGGTCCGGGCCGGGTCCGGCCTGCTCAGGGTCTGCTCAGGGCCGGATCAGGGGCCGATCAGGGGCCGATCAGGGGCGGTGCGCCTCGAGGAAGGGCACTTCGAAGACTTTCTCGTGCATCACCGGCCCGTGGCCGAAGAAATCGCCCTCGCCGAAACATTCGCCGTGGTCCGAGGTGATGATGACATGGGTGTTGCGCGGGCATTTGGCCAGCAGCTCGGCGATCAGCCCGTCCACATGTTCGACGCAGCGCACCTGCTGCTCGTGCAGCATCGCCATATCCTCGGCCGAGAAGAACTCGGGCTCGCCGCCGCTGTCGTCCGAGCTGCGCAGCACCGCCCCGTCCATGCCCTTGACCACCCCGTGCACGCCCGAGATGCGCGGCAGCGACTCGTCCTTCAGCATATAGGGGTAATGGGTCTCGCCGAGGTTGAAGAAGTAATAGGAGGGCTGCTCGGCGGAAAACTCGACCAGATCGACCATGGCGGCGAAATCATTGTGATCCGGCATCAGCTGGTAATCGTCGAAAAAGCGCGAGAACGGGGTGAAGGGGTTGAGCACCGGCATCGAGACCCGGCCCACCGTGCGATAGCCTTGGCTCTGCAGCATCTTGGCCAGGCTCAGCTCGGGCACGAAAGAGGTGAACGACAGGTCGGGAATGTCGAGCCGGTCGACCCAGAGCGCATATTCCTGCTTGTAGACCTCCGAGGCCAGCACCTTGGTCGGCGCCTTATGGGCCACCTGGCCGAGAAAGATCGAATGGTGCGAGGGGGCGGTCCAGGAGGCATAGCTCCAGCGGCTCTCGCCGATGGCGAGACGGTCCATGTTGGGGGTTTTGGCGCGCGCGTAGCTGTCATAGCGGCAGCTGTCCATCACGATATAGACAAGGTTGTTGGGCATCTGAGGGTCCGATTGAGCGATCGTTGACACCGCGCGGCTCTGGCGCGGCCTTTGAGCCGGGGACGCCCGCCGCCGCAACAGGGCCGGCGGCGGGCGCGCCTGCCGGCGCTAGTCCGTGGTCCGGCGCTTGCGGCGCAGCTCCTTGAGGCGCGCCATGATCATCTTGCGGGCATGGCTGCTCCACAGCCGGGCGCGCTCCTCGACGCCCTTGCAGCGGGCCTCGGCGCGGGCCGCGACCGGCTCGACCCGGGCCGCCTCGCAGGCGGCGCGATACTGTTCGACCGCCTCGCCGGGGTTGCCCTTGGCGAGCGCGATGTCGCCGCGCAGCTTGCCGGCCACCGGGGTGACGACGCGGCGGTCGCCGAGGGTGGCGATCAGCGCCTCGGCCTCGCGCAGCTGGCGGTTGGCGATCAGCGCCGAGATATAGAGCACCCGGTCGTCGGGGCGGGTCGACCCCTCCTCGATGATATGGCGGTACTGCACCACCGCGGCCTCGGTGCGGCCGGACTGGAAGGCGATGCGGGCCAGGCGCCGGGCGCGGGCCAGATCCTCGGGGTGGTCCTTGGCATCCTGCTCGACGAAGCGATAGGCCTCTTCCTCGCGCCCTTCCGAGCGCATCAGCCGCAGGAAGGCCTTGCAGGCGGTGTCATGTTTGGCATTGCGCAGCAGCACCGATTTCAGCAGCGCGATGGCGCCCTCGCGGTCGCCCTGCTTGAGGTGGATCCGCAGCTTCATCTCCTCGGCCCGCGCGTCATCGGGCTTCAGGGTCAGGATGTGGTCGGCGACCTTCTGCGCCGCGTCATACTCTCCGGCGGCATAGCGGATCGACAGGATGCCGTGATGGGCGCGGCGCGAGGAGGCGTCGAGCGCGATCGCCTCGGCAAAGCATTTCTCGGCCGCCGCGTGGTCCTTCTTGCGCAGGAAGACCAGCCCCAGCCCGTTCAGCGGCTCGACCTGCATCGGTTCGATCTGGCGCGCCTTTTCACAGGCCCGCACCGCGTCGTCCAGCTTGCCCTGTTTCAGCAGGATGCGTGAGAGGACGATGAAGGCCTCGGAGGATTTCGGCTTGTTCTGCAGGAATTCCACCACCAGCTGCTCGGCGGCGGGGGCGCCGGATTCCCGGCCCACGGCGACGATCTCGGCCAGCCGGCGGCGGTCTTCCTTGTTTCTGACTTCTGGCTTGTTCAAGAAATTACACTCCGACAATTACATGGGACGGGTTACCATTTTCAAAATCGACCTTGCAAATTTCGCAACCGCGCCGAATGGGCCCATATGTACAGGCTTTGCCCCCGATGAGAACCGGGATTTTAGGTGGCACACAGAATCTTGTCCATAGGAGCCGTTCTGCCGCCCCCGGGGGCAATGGTTGACTTTGCCGGCAGGGCGCGCAAAGTGGGGGCAGCCGGTGCCGGCGCCGCAGGTGCGGCCGCGGTACCAAAGTCATTTCACGAAGTCATGAGAATTTAGGGGAGTGGAAAATGCGCAAGGCATTGCTCAAGAACAAGGCATCGCTCAGCACGATCATGGATGGCGGCACCTCCGATTACACGGATGCCATCGACTGGGGCGGCACCAGCGTCGACAGCGGCGAGATCAACGGCGACGGCGACATGGTCATCGAATATTACTTCATGCCCGGCACCGGCCTGTTCGGCGGTTTCATGCCGCGCATGGAGTGGACCGACTACGAGAAACAGCAGGTCGAGATCGCCTTCGACACTTTCGAGGCGATCATCGACGTCGAATTCGTCGAGACCGCCAACCCGGATGATGCCGAGTTCAAGCTCAACAAGGTCAATTCCTTCGGCCTCTTCCTCGGCGTCTTCAACCCCCCCGGCACCCCCGGCGCCGGCTCGGGCGGCTTTGCCGGCGAATCCGATTTCTGGGATGCCGGCGACGCATTCGGCAACCCGACCAACGGATCGCTGGAACAGGGCGGCTTCGGCTTCATCACCCTGATCCACGAGTTCGGCCACGGCCTCGGCCTGGCGCATCCGCATGATGACGGCGGCGGCTCGACGGTGCTGCCCGGGGTCTCCAATTCCGGCGATACCGGCACCGGCGATCTCAACCAGGGCGTCTACACGATGATGTCCTATGTCGACGGCTGGGCCACCCACCCCGACGGGCCGCTGAACCCCGGCACCACCCCGGACCACGGCTGGGTCGGCACGCCGATGGCGGTCGATGTGGCCCTGTTGCAGCACAAATACGGCGCCAATGACGATTACGCCACCGGCGATGACATCTATTACCTGCCCGGCTCCAACGCGGCCGGCACCTTCTACAGCTGCATCTGGGATGCCGGCGGCAATGACACCATGGCCTATGTGGGCAGCGACAATGTGGTCATCGACCTGCGCGACGCGACGCTGCAGCTGGAAGAGGGCGGCGGCGGCTGGATCTCCTATGCCGAGGGCATCCATGGCGGCTATACCATCGCCCATGGGGTCTCGATCGAGAACGCCATCGGCGGCGACGGCAATGACGCGCTGATCGGCAACGAGGCCGACAATGTGCTGACCGGCGGTCTCGGCGCCGACACTTTCATCTTCGACAGCAGCGGCGGCGGCTATGACGAGATCACCGATTTCACCCAGGGGGTCGATGTGATCGACGTCTCGGGCATGGGCCGCATCCGCAAGCGCGACGTCGCGGTCAGCCATGACGGCGACGGCGATGTCGAGCTGCAGATCTTCGGCACCCAGACCATCAACCTGACCGGCCTGTCCTTCTCGGATCTGTCGCTGTCGGACTTCGTGCTCGCCTGAGCCCGGCGCGGGGGCCGCACCGGCCCCCGATCTCCCCCCCGATCGCCCCCCGGCAGCCTCTGCCGGCAGGCTGGCCGCGGGGGGGGCTCTGCAAGCCCTCTGCGGCCTGTTCAACCGCCGCGCAGCATCTCCTGATGCAGCGCGATACCCTCTTCGACATCCTCGAAATAATGCAGGTTGCCGTTCTCCAGCACCGCCGCGGCGCTGCAGATCTCGCGCACCATGGGGATCGAGTGGCTGACGAAGACCACCCCGGCATTCTGCATCCGCGCCCGCAGGTAGTCGGTGCTCTTGCGCCGGAAGGCGGCATCGCCGACCGAGGTCACCTCGTCCAGAAGATAGGTGTCGAAGGGGATCCCCATCGAGACCCCGAAGGCCAGCCGCGAGCGCATCCCCGAGGAATAGCTGCGGAAGGGGCGGTGGAAGGCGCGGCCCAGCTCGGCGAAATCGGCGACGAAATCCAGCAGCGCATCGCTTTCGATCCCGTAGATGCGGGCCACGAAACGCACGTTCTGGGCCCCGGTCAGATCGGGGTGGAACGAGCCGGCGAAACCCACCGGGAAGGAAATGCTGCCATCCGAGAGGATCTCGCCCGAGGTCGGCGTGATGGTGCCGGCGATCATCTGCAGCAGGGTCGACTTGCCGGCCCCGTTGCGCCCCAGCAGCCCGACCGCGGCCCCGGTCGGGAAACAGGCGTTGACCCGGTCGATCACGGGGTTGCGCTCGCCGTTGACGACAAAGCTCTTGCACAGATCCCGGAAGACAATCATCGCCGCTAGCGCCGGTCCTTGAGACTGTAGGCAACCAGGGTCAGGATCGCCCAGATCAGCACCAGGAACAGCCCGATCAGGAACAGCAGCACCCCGCGCTGCGGATATTCGGCCTGCTCGGCCCGGGTCGGGGCGATATGGGCCGCCAGATAGCGGCTCTGGCGCCGCGCCTCGGCCTGGGCGGCATCGAAGGCGGCCAGCGCCACGGTATAGGATTGTTCGGCGAACTGCTGGTCGACATAGAGGCTCTCGTATTCGCCGACCAGGGTGGCAAAGGCCACGGCCTCGTCGCCCTCGCCGCCGATGCCGAGCTTCCTGCGCTCGGCCTCCATGCGGGTCTCGATCACCGCCACCTTGCGCTCGGCCTGGGTGACGCGCGGGTCGCCCTCATGGGTGGTCTGGCTGAGGATGTCGAGCTCGATCAGGGTCTCGGCCAGCTGCGCCTGCAACGAGGACAGCAGCCCCACCTGGCCCTGGATATCGGCCTGCGGATCGACGATCTGGGTGCGGTTGCGGAAGGCGGTCATGGCGGCGCGGGCGGCTTTCAGCCGCGCCACCGCGCCGGCCAGTTCCTCGCGCGAATAGTGGATCGCATCCTCGCGGGCGATCGCCGACAGCCGGTTGATCATCGCCGAGCTCTCGGCATAGACCGCCTCGGCGATCAGCGTCGCATCTTGCGGGGTGAAGGCGCGCACCTCGAGATCGATCAGCCCGGTGCCGGAATCATTGTAGACCTTGACCATGCGGGTCCAGTAATCCAGCAGATCCTCGATGGTGCCCGGCCCGTGATAGGCAAACACCGGGTCGCGGCCGGGGTCGGCCTTGGCCCAGAGGGCGCGCAGATCGAGCCGGGCGTCGATGGTCGCCACCAGCCCCTGGCTCTGGATGAACTTGTAGAGAATGTCGGTATCCGAAGAGCTCGAGCCCGACAGCGCCCCCAGCCCGCCCAAGAGATCCATCGCCGAGCTGGCCTCTTCGGTGCGCACCGAGAACCCGGCATAGGAGGCATATTGGTCGCTGGCCCGGGTCCACAGATACCAGGCGCTGAGCAGCACCGGCAGCAGCACCATCAGCGCGAAACTGAGCGCGACGCCGTGGTGGCGGCGGCGCATCCGGGCAGCGGGGGCCGGCGGCGGCACCGCGATGGGCGCGGCGGCGGGGCGCGGCGGATCCTGGTTGGCGGCCTTCTGGGGCGGCACGGGCGGTTTGGACGGCGCGGGCGTGGTCACGGGCAGGCCTCGAAAGGAACAATTGAATAACTGGGGGCAGTCCTACATAAAAGGACGATAAAACACCAGTTTGTCAATTTGGTCCCCAATGCATAGCGCCGACACCTCCACCGGCCCGGACCGGGTTCTGAAATCCATCGCCCAGCCGCGCCGCCTGGCCAGCCTGCGGGCGATCATGGCGATGATGCTGCGCGAGATGGCCAGCAGCTACGGCCGCTCGCCGGGGGGCTACCTGTGGGCGATCCTCGAACCCGCCGCCGGCATCCTGCTGCTGGCGCTGCTGTTTTCCCTGGCCTTCGACGCGCCGCCGCTGGGGCAGAATTTCTCGATCTTCTACGCCACCGGGGTGGTGCCCTTCTTCGCCTTCAACGAGGTCGCCAACAAGACCGCCGCCGCGCTGCAGTATTCGCGCCAGCTGCTGGCCTATCCGCGGGTCACCTTCATGGATGCCATCCTCGGCCGCTTCCTCCTCAACTTCCTGACCCAGATGCTGGTCGGCTATGTGGTGCTGAGCGGCATCCTGCTGCTGTTCGAGACCCGCACCCTGATCGACTTTCCCGGCATCGCCCTGGCCTATGCGATGCTGGCGGCGCTGTGTTTCGGGGTCGGCACGCTGAACTGCTTCCTGTTCCTGCGCTTCCCGGTCTGGCAGCGCGCCTGGGCGATTATCACCCGCCCGCTGATGATCGTCTCGGGGGTCATCTTCCTGTTCGCCACCATCCCCGAGCCCTATCGCGGCTATCTGTGGTACAATCCGCTGATCCACATCATCGGCCAGATGCGCAAATCCTTCTACATCAGCTACAGCGGCGATTACGTCAGCCCGGCCTATGTCATCGGCTTCGGCCTTTGCGGCGCCCTGATCGGGCTTTTGTTCCTGCGCCGCTACTACCGCGACCTGTTGACCCGCTGAGCGATGCCGATGCCTGCCGCCCCCCTGTCCGGTGCCCCGCCCGGTGCCCTGTCCGGCGCCCTTTCCGGTGCCCCGCATGTGCATATCCTGATGTGCACCTACAACGGCGCCGCGCATCTGCAGGAACAGCTCGACTCCTTCCTCGCCCAAGAGCATGCCGCCTGGTCGCTCTGGGTCAGCGACGACGGCTCGCAGGATGCCACCCGCGCCATCCTCGGGCGTTTCCGCGCCGCCCATCCGGGGCGCGACATCCGCCTCATCGACGGGCCCTGCCGCGGCCATGCGGCCAATTTCATGTCGCTGCTCGCCCATCCCGAGCTGCCCGCGACCACCACCGTGGCGCTGTCGGATCAGGACGATGTCTGGCTGCCGCACAAACTGTCACGCGGGCTGGCGCAGATCGCCGCCCGGCCGCAAGGCGCCGGCGCGGCGCCGGTCGTCTACGGCTGTGGCAGCCTGCGCGTCACCGCCGATCTGGCGCCGATCGATGCCGCCCCCCTGCCCCGGCGCGGCCCCGGCTTTGCCAATGCGCTGGTGCAGAACGTGCTGCCCGGCAACTGCATCCTGCTGCCCCCGGCGGCGCTGGCGCTGCTGCGCCGGGGCCCGGCGCCCGAGGCGCCGCCGCCCTTCCACGACTGGTGGATCTACCTCCTGCTGACCGGCGCCGGGGCCGAGGTCATCCTCGATCCCGAACCCGGCATCCTCTATCGCCAGCACCCCGAGAACGTGCTTGGCGCCCATCGCGGCCTGGCCGCCGCCGGGGCGCGGCTGACCCTGGTGCGCCAGCGCCGCTACCAGGGCTGGATCCGGGCCAACCTGGCGGCGCTGCAGCGCCGCCAGGACTGTCTGACCGCCGACAACCGCGCCCTGCTGGCGGCGGTCGTCGCGGCGCTCGACGGCCCCGGCGGCCCGGCCCGGGCGCGCGCCTTCCGCCGCCTCGGGCTGCACCGCCAGACGCCGCGCGAGAACCTGCTGCTCTACGGGCTGGTGCTGTGCGGCTGGGTCTGAGCGCCGCGGCGGCGCCACAAGCCGGCTGGATTTTGGCGCCCGGGCTGGGTAAAGACGTCACAGCACCGCATTGCAAACCGATCCTTTCCCCCCCTTTGTTCAAAAGCCGATAGATGTCCCCAGCCAAAGCCGATCCTGCCCCCGCCGGCGCCCCTTCCGCCGCCGACACCGGCCCCGACACCGGCCCCGAAACCGGCGCCGATCGCAGCTGCCTTCTGATCCTCGGCATGCACCGTTCGGGCACCAGCGCCCTGACCCGGGTGCTGAACCTTCTGGGCCATGCGCTGCCCGAGCGGCTGATCGGCGCCCTCGAGGGCAACGAGGCCGGCCATTGGGAGCCCGAGAACGTGGTCCTGTTCAACGACCGGATGCTCGCGGCGATGCAGTCGTCATGGCATGATTTCAGGGCCCTGCCGCCGGCCCGGCTGAGCCCGGCGGAGATGACCACCGCCCGCCGCCAGCTGGTCGACCTCCTGGGGCGGGAATATGGCGAGCGAAAGCGGATCGTGCTGAAGGATCCGCGGATCTGCCGCCTGGCGCCGCTCTATCTCGAGGCGCTGGACGCGCTCGGCTACCGGGTGGTGCCGATCATCGCCTTCCGCAACCCGGCCGAGGTGGTGCGCTCGCTGCGCAAGCGGCGCTCGAACTGGCCCGAGGGGCTGGGCGACTCGCAGGCCGCCCTGATGTGGCTGCGCCACGTGCTCGAGGCCGAGGCGGCGACACGGGGGCGGGCGCGCGCCTTCTGCGACTATGACGCGCTGATGAAGGACTGGCAGTCGGAACTGCCGCGCCTCGCCCGCCAGGGCGGGTTCGATTTCGCCGAACCGCTGACCGGCAGCGCGCCGATCATCGAGGAGTTCCTCAGCCCGCACCTGCGCCACGAGGAAGAGCGCGACGAGGAGATTTCCGGCCGCCCGGCGCTGCGCGGCTGGGTCCACGAGGCCCATGACGCGCTGCACCGGCTGGTGCTGCAGCCGGCCTCGGCGCCGGCGCAGGCGGCGCTGGACCGCATCGGCGCCGCCTTCGATGCCGCCGAGCTGCCGCTCAGCGACCTTTCCGAGGCCAGCGCCGCGACCATCCGTGCCGGCGCCGGCGCCCTGCGCGCCCAGTCGGAGGAGACCCAGGCGCAGCGTCAGATGCTGGAGGCCGGCGCGCAGCGCATCACCGCGCTGGAACAGCGCCGCGAGGGCCAGGATCAGCAGATCGCAGAGCTGAATGCCGCCCTGGACCAGACCCGAAAGCAGGCCCGGGAACAGAGCCGGGCGCACATCCGCGCCCTGGAGGATGCGGCCGCCGCGCACCGCGCCGCACAGGACGAGATACAGACCGCACACCGGGCCGAAGTGGACGCGATACAGACCGCGCACCGGGCCGAAGTGGATGCGATACAGACCGCCCATCGCGCCGAACAGGCCCGCATGCGCTGGCAGGCGGGCAAGATCGACGAGCTGAACGGGCTGTTTCACGACCGCAACCTGCGGATCGACCGGCTGAAGCTGGCGCTGGAGCATCAGCGCGCCGAATT
>NZ_JBFJVE010000002.1:0-51201 GCF_041624275.1 Shimia sp. | reverse complement strand
GCCGAGGAATACGGCATCGGCACCGCCGCGCTGATCGCCATGGGCTGTATCATGGTGCGTCAGTGCCAGTCGAACACCTGCCCGGTGGGCGTCTGCACCCAGGATCCGGAACTGCGCGCCAAATACACCGGCTCGGCCGACAAGGTGGTGAACCTCATCACCTTCTACGCCCAGGAAGTGCGGGAGATTCTCGCCTCGATCGGCGCCCGGTCGCTGGACGAGGTGATCGGACGCGCCGACCTCTTGGCGCAGGTCTCGCGCGGGTCCGCGCATCTGGATGATCTCGACCTCAACCCGCTGCTGATCACCGTCGATGGCGCCTCGGAGATCGTCTACAACCGTGACAAGCCCCGCAACGCGGTGCCGGACACGCTGGACGCCGAGATCGTTCGCGATGCGGCGCGCTTCCTTGAGGAAGGCGAAAAGATGCAGCTGAGCTATGCGGTGCAGAACACGCACCGCACGGTCGGCACCCGCACCTCGTCGCATATCGTGCGCAACTTTGGCATGCGCAACGCGCTGCAAGAAGATCACCTGACGGTGAAGCTCACCGGCTCGGCCGGGCAGTCGTTGGGGGCCTTTGCCGCGCCGGGGCTGAAGATCGAGGTCTCGGGCGATGCCAACGACTATGTCGGCAAGGGGCTCTCGGGCGGCACCGTGGTGGTGCGCCCGCCGATGGCCTCGCCGCTGACCGCATCCGAGAACACCATCATCGGCAACACGGTGCTTTACGGCGCCACCGACGGGCATCTCTTTGCCGCCGGCCGCGCCGGCGAGCGTTTCGCGGTGCGCAACTCGGGCGCCAAGGTGGTGATCGAGGGCTGTGGCGCCTGTGGCTGTGAATACATGACCGGTGGTGTGGCGGTGATCCTCGGCAGCATCGGCGCCAACTTCGGCGCCGGCATGACCGGCGGCATGGCCTATCTCTATGACCCCGAGGGCAAGGCCGAAAGCCTGATGAACATGGAAACGCTGGTGACCTGCCCGGTCACGGTGGCGCATTGGGAAGACCAGCTGAAAACGCTGATCGAGCGCCACCTTGCCGAAACCGGCAGCCGCAAGGCCGCCGACCTTCTGCAACACTGGGACATCGAAAAGGGCAATTTCCTTCAGGTCTGCCCGAAGGAGATGCTGATCCATCTTCCGGCGCCGCTGGCACTGGAGGAGCAGGCCGTTCCGGCCGAGTAACCGGCGACGCAGCCAGAAAGACAGGGCCCCGCAGCATGATCCGCTGCGGGGCCTTTTTCGTTCCGGCCCCGCGCGGCCGGCGCCGGGTTTGGGAATTCGCCCGATTCGGCGCATAGTGAGGGGGTCAAACCGGAGGGTTAAGCGATGAGAACAGCAGTGAAAGCCAGCGTTCTGTCGGTCGGCGCCTTGGTTCTGGCCGGGGCGCTCAACGCCGGCCAGTGCGGCTATGAGCAATGCTGGGGCGCGGTCGGCATAGGGCCCGGTGGCGCCTATGGCTGGGCCCATAGCCACGCCTCGGAAGGCGCCGCCTACAATGCCGCGCAACGCGGCTGCCGGGGCAATTGCGACCAGATCCGCACCTTTTACAACACCTGCGGGGCGATCGCCCGCGCCAGCAACGGCGGCTGGGGCTGGGGCTGGGCCAGCAGCCGGCAGGCGGCCGAGAACACCGCCCTTGGCTATTGCCGGGAATATGGTGCGAACTGCCGCGTGGCGGTCTGGGCCTGCTCGCCCTGAGACAAGGCGGCCGGTTGCTTCGACGGCACCTTTGGATTACCCCCTTGCGCAGCGCAGGTAGGGTACGATGGCAAAGAAGAAGGCGGGCACAAGGCAGCAACCGGGGATGGTGCGACGGCAATGGCTGCGGCTGCGCCGCTGGCTGCGGCGCAGCCTGATCTGGATGCTGTCGCTGACCATTTTCGCGGTGCTGATCTATGCCATCATCAACCCGCCGATCACCTACACGATGTGGAGCGAGAAACGCCGCCTGGGCCAGATCGACCGGGAATGGGTGACGATCGAAGAAGTCGCCCCGGTCATGCTGCGCTCGGTGGTGGCGGCGGAAGACGCGAATTTCTGCCAGCACTGGGGGTTCGACATCAAGGCGATCCGCGCCTCGCTTGACGAGGGCGGCGTGCGGGGGGCCTCGACGATCAGCCAGCAGACGGTGAAGAACGTCTATCTCTGGCAGGGGCGCAGCTGGGCGCGCAAGGCGCTGGAGACGCTGTTCACACCCTTGATCGAGATCGCCTGGAGCAAGCGCAGGATCCTCGAGATCTATGTCAATGTCGCCGAGTTCGACGAGGGGGTGTTCGGCGTCGAGGCGGCGGCGCGCCATTACTTCGGGGTCGGGCCCGAGGCGCTGAGCCCGCGCCAGGCGGCGCGGCTGGCGGCGGTTCTGCCGGCCCCCAAGACCCGTTCGGCGGCCACCCCGGGTCCGGGGCTGCGCCAGCGCGCGGCGGCGATCCAGGACGGGGCCGAAACCCTGCGCAGGGACGGGCGCGCGAGCTGTTTCGAGGATTGAACATCTGCGACCGGCGGTGCATTGAGGGAAATAGGAAACCCAATTGCACGCGAAGCTGAGATGAATCGACTGTTCCATGTTCCCCTGTCGCCCTTTTGCCGCAAGGTCCGCCTGTCGCTGGCCGAAAAGCGCATCGAGGTCGAACTGGTCGAAGAACGCTACTGGGAGCAGAACCCGGATTTCCTGCGCCGCAACCCGGCGGCGAAGGTGCCGATCCTGAAGATGGGCGGCCGGATGATGACCGAAAGCGCCGCCATCTGCGAATACCTCGAAGAGACCCACCCCGAGCCGGCACTGATGCCGCGCAGCCCCGAGGGCCGCTTTGAAACCCGCCGCCTGGTCGCCTGGTTCGACGACAAGTTTCATCACGAGGTGACCTCGAAGCTGCTTTACGAGCGGGTCAACAAGAAGGTCATGGGACAGGGCTATCCCGACAGTTCCAACGTCAAGTCGGGCGCCAAGGCGATCAAGTATCACCTTGATTACATGGCCTGGCTGCTGGACCACCGGCGCTGGCTGGCCGGCGATGCGATGACGCTGGCAGATTTCGCCGCCGCCGCGCATCTGTCGGCGCTGGACTATATTTCCGACGTCGACTGGAACCGCTCGGAGGTGGTCAAGGACTGGTATGCCAAGATCAAGTCGCGCCCGGCCTTCCGCTCGATCCTGGCCGATCAGATTCCCGGCTTTCCGCCGCCGCAGCATTATGCCGATCTGGATTTCTGAAACCCGGTGGATTTGGGGGCGCTGCCCCCCGCACCACCCCTTGGCAGGGGCGGCACTCCCCCCGAAGTATTTTGGGCAAGATGAAGCCGGGGACGGGTGACATGGATCTAAAGGCACGGTTGCAACAAGAAGCCCTGGAGATGGGGTTCGACCTGTGTCGGGTCTGCCGGCCGGATGCGGTGGGGCATGTCTCGGCGGCGCTGGCGGAATACCTGGCAAAGGGGCATCACGGGCAGATGGGCTGGCTGGCCGAACGCAGCCATTGGCGCAGCGACCCTTCGGTGCTGTGGCCCGAGGCGCGGTCGGTGATCATGCTGGGCGAAAGCTATACCCCGGAACATGATCCGACCGAGGTTCTTCGGTGGCCGGAGCGGGCGGCGATCTCGGTCTATGCCCAGAACCGCGACTATCATGACATCGTGAAAAAGCGCCTGAAGCGGCTGGCGCGCTGGTTGATCGCCGAGGTCGGCGACGCGACCCAGGTCAAGGTTTTCGTCGACACCGCGCCGGTGCCGGAAAAACCATTGGGTCAGGCGGCGGGTCTTGGCTGGCAGGGCAAGCATACCAATCTGGTCAGCCGCGATCTCGGGTCCTGGTTCTTCATCGGCTCGGTGTTCACCACGGTGGAATTGGAGACTGATCCGGCGGAAATCGACCATTGCGGGTCGTGCCGGGCCTGCCTTGACGCCTGTCCGACCGATGCCTTTCCGGCGCCGCATCAGATCGATGCACGGCGCTGCATCTCTTATCTCACCATCGAACATCACGGGCCGGTGGATGTGGAGCTGCGCCCAAAGCTGGGCAACCGCATCTATGGCTGCGACGATTGTCTGGCGGCCTGCCCGTGGAACAAGTTCGCGGTCGAGGCCCGCGAGATCCGCTATCATGCGCGCGATGACCTGATGGCGCCGGCATTGGCCGATCTGGTCGGGCTGGACGACGCGGCCTTCCGGGCGCATTTCTCGGGCAGTCCGATCAAGCGCATCGGGCGCAACCGTTTCGTGCGCAACGTGCTTTATGCCATCGGCAACAGCGGCGACGCCTCGCTGCGCCGCCATGCGCTGGCGTTGCAGTCCGACCCGGACGCAACCGTGGCCGATGCCGCGCGATGGGCGGCAGAGCGGCTCGATGAGGTCGCAAACAGGCGGGACTGAGCCGTCGGGGGCTGGCAGAGACACAGGCGCGAACAGAAAGGAAATCTCATGGCCTTGTCATTGGGTGTCGATACCGGCGGAACCTATACCGATGCGGTGCTGATCCGCGACGAGCAGGAGGTGGTGGCCTCGGCAAAGTCGCTGACCACGCGCCATGACCTGGCCGAAGGGATCGGCAAAGCGGTGGGCAAGGTGTTGCAGGACGCGGCGGTGAGCCCCGGCGAGATCGCCCTTGCCTCGCTGTCGACCACCCTGGCCACCAACGCGCTGGTCGAGGGGCAAGGCGGGCGCGTGGCGCTGGTGCTGATCGGGTTTCGCGCCGGCGATCTGGAGCGCCACGGGCTGAGCGACGCCCTTGCCGGAGACCCGGCGCTGCTATTGGCGGGGGGGCACAACCACGCCGGAGACGAGGCGGCACCCTTTGAAGAGAGCACGCTGCGCGACTGGCTGGCGGCGCATGGCCGGCAGGTATCGGGCTATGCGGTGGCGGCCCAGTTTGCCACCCGCAATCCGGCGCATGAACAACGCGCGGCGGCGCTGATCCACGAGATGACAGGCCGGCCCGTCAGCTGTTCGCACCACCTGTCGTCCAAGCTGAACGGGCCGAAACGGGCGATGACGGCGGTGCTGAACGCGCGTCTGATCGGCATGATCGACCGGCTGATCCGCCGTGCGGAAGCGCGGTTGCAGGATCTGGGCGTGACGGCGCCGCTGATGGTGGTGCGCGGCGACGGGGCGCTGATCTCGGCGGAGTTTGCCCGCGAAAAGCCGATCGAAACCATTCTCAGCGGCCCCGCCGCCTCGATCGTCGGAGCGCGCTGGATGACCGGGGCGCAGGATGCGCTGGTCAGCGATATCGGCGGCACCACCACCGATGTCGCGGTGCTGCGCGACGGGCGGCCCGGAATCGACCCCGACGGCGCCCGCGTCGGCCCCTATCGCACCATGGTCGAGGCGGTGGCCATGCGCACCACCGGCCTTGGCGGCGACAGCGAAGTGCAGGTGGTGAGCGAGGGCCTGCAGGGCGGCGTCACGCTGGGGCCGCGCCGCGTGCTGCCGATTTCGCTGGTGGCCACCGAGGCGCCCGAGGTGGTGCACCGCGCGCTTGATGCACAGTTGCGCAGCGTCACGCCCGGCGAACATGACGGGCGGTTCCTGCGGGTGATGCCCGCGGCGGCACAGGACGGGCTCGGGGCGCGGGAAACCACGCTGCTGGAGCGGATCGGAGATCGGCTGTGCCCCTTGCAGGAGGTGCTGCGCAGCCGGATCGAGACCAAGGCGCTGCGCCGCCTCGTCGAACGCGGCATCGTGCAGGTCGCGGGCGTCACCCCGTCGGATGCCAGCCACGTGCTGGGCAATCTCGACAGCTGGGACCGGGAGGCGGCGGAAAAGGCGCTGACGCTGATGGGGCGGCGGCGCACCGGCAGCGGCAACATGCTGGCGCCCGACCCGGTGGTTCTGGCGCGGATGATCGTCGATCAGCTCACGCATCAGACGGTTTTGGCCCTGTTAGAGACGGGTTTTGCCGAGGAAGCCGAGGCTTTCGGCCTGCCGCCCGAGCAATTGGCGCGCCATGTGCTGATGCAAAAGGGTCTCGACCGGCATCGTGGATTGCTGCGGCTTGAGGCCGGGCTGAACCAGCCCCTGATCGGGCTCGGCGCCTCGGCCGCAACCTATTACCCGGCGGTGGCAGAGCGTCTGCACTGCCGCGTCGACCTGCCGACCCATGCCGGGGTCGCCAATGCCATCGGCGCCGTGGTCGGGCGGGTGACGATCCGCCGCTCGGGTGAGGTCAGCGCCCCGGCCGAGGGACGGTTCCGGGTGCATCTGGAGAGCGGCCCGCAGGATTTTTCGGATGCCGAGACCGCCTTGCAGACCCTTGAGCAGCACCTTTCGGCGGAGGCACGGCAAAGCGCGATGGCCGCCGGAGCCGAGGGCATCCGGGTGACGGTGGCGCGGGACATTCGCACCACCGAAGCCGAGGGGCGCGAGATCTTCCTGCAGGCGGTGCTGACGGTCGAAGCCTCGGGGCGGCCGCGAATCGCGGCGGAATAGACCCTATTGCGCGCGACGCGGCAGAACCCAGTCGGGCCGCGCGAAATGGCAGGTATAGCCGCCGCGGTTCTTTTCGAGGTAGTCCTGGTGATAATCCTCGGCCTGCCAGAAATCGCCCACGGGTTCGACCTCGGTCACCACCCTGCCCGGCCATAGACCCGAGGCCTCGACATCGGCGATGGTGTTCAGCGCCTCGGCCTTCTGCGCCTCGTCGGTGTAAAAGATCGCCGAACGATAGGACATTCCGACATCATTGCCCTGCCGGTTGGGCGTGGTCGGGTCGTGGATCTGGAAAAAGAACTCCAGCAGGCGGCGATAGCTGAGCCGCGCCGGGTCAAAGAGAATCTCGATCGCCTCGGCATGGGTGCCGTGGTCGCGATAGGTGGCGTTGGGGACATCGCCGCCCGAGTAGCCGACCCGCGTCATCAACACGCCATCCATGCGCCGGATCAGATCCTGCATGCCCCAGAAACAGCCCCCCGCCAGAACCGCGCGTTCGCTCATGTCACATCCTCCACCTGATCCAGAAATTCGCCGTAGCCCTCGGCCTCCATGTCGTCGCGGGGCACGAAGCGCAGGCTGGCCGAATTGATGCAGTAGCGCAGGCCGCCCCGGTCCACCGGTCCGTCGGGAAAGACATGCCCGAGATGGCTGTCGCCATGTTTCGAGCGTACCTCGGTGCGGATCATGCCATGGCTGGTGTCGTGGTGCTCGACGACATGCGCGCTTTCGATCGGTTTGGTGAAACTGGGCCAGCCGCAGCCAGATTCATACTTGTCGGCGCTGGCAAACAGGGGCTCGCCCGACACGACATCGACATAGATGCCCGGCGCCTTGTTGTTCAACAGCGCCCCGGTTCCCGGACGCTCGGTGCCGTTCTGCTGGGTGATCCGGAACTGTTCTTCGCTGAGGGCCCTGATCGCTTCCGGGTCTCTCCGATAACGGGTCATGGGTGGCTCCTGATTTCCTGTTCGCTCTTCCATTAAATGGGGCTCGGCGCGGGAAAGCAAAGGCCTTTTTCAGCGCGATGACCCTTACGTGATCGGAACGCTGCGCACGCGTCCGACATCGCGGCTGGGCGAAATGCCGTAATGGGTCCGGTAGCTCTTGGAAAAATGGGTCTGCGAATTGAAACCGCAGGCAAAGCAGATTTCCGACAGGCTCAGCTTGGTGTGGAACAACAGCTCGCGGGCCTTTTCCAGCCGCAGCCCGATATAGAAGCTCTTGGGCGTGGTATCGAGGTATTTGCGGAACAGGCGTTCAAGCTGGCGCCCGGAAATGCCGACCATCAGGGCGATTTCCGACGGCGGCAGCGGGTGTTCGATATGGTCGCCCATGATGTCGAGCGCCTCGGCGAACTTGGCGTGGCGGGTGCCGGCGCGCATTTGCAGCGACAGCCGCTGGCTTTGGGACTCGCTGCGCGGATTGGTATAGACCATCTGTTCCGACACGTGGTTGGCCAGCGCCCGGCCATGGTCCCGTTCGATCAGGTGCAGCATCATGTCGATCGACGAGGCGCCGCCGGCACAGGTTGGCCGGTCGTTGTCCAATGTATAAAGCGTGTCGCGCAGATCCACCGTCGGGAACAATTCGGCGAAGGTGCTGTGATAGATCCAGTGGGTGGTGGCGGG
Organism: Shimia sp.; assembly: GCF_041624275.1. Lineage (GTDB taxonomy): Bacteria > Pseudomonadota > Alphaproteobacteria > Rhodobacterales > Rhodobacteraceae > Shimia. The sequence goes on along the minus strand of NZ_JBFJVE010000002.1, from coordinate 43,144 downwards.
CCGGTCAGCAAGCAACCCGGCATTGGCCAGGGTATAGGCCCCCGAGCCGAGCGCGCCGCAGGCCACGCCAAGGCGGGTCTGGCGCCGCAGCCAGTTCATGATTTTCAGGGTGCTGTTGGCCCCGATATTGTCGCCGCCGACGACGATCAGCGTGTCCTGCCGGCGCAATTCGCAAAGCCCGCCGTCGACGCTTGTCGCCAGCCCGTTCGAGGCCAGCACCGGCGCCCCGGTTTCACCCAGCACCAGCCAGTCGAAAAAGGTCCTGTCCTCGTAACCGTTCGCCAACCGCAATGCTTCCACCGCACATGTGAAACTGAGCTGCGAGAACTCGTTCATCAACAGGAAGACATAGCGTTTCGGGGCAACCGGCGGAACCGGTTGCGCCGTGTTCGGGGACAGGGGCATGGCTTTGGTCACGTGGCTGTCCTCATCGACCTTCAGGCGCGCATATTGGCGCCATTGGCGTCATAGATCGGCCCCCCGAGAACCTCGGCGTCATAGAATTCTCCGAGGATCTCGACCTGCAATGCGGTGCCCGGCGCAGCATGTTCGGCCGCCACATAGCCCATCGCCATCGACTTGCCGACATGATGCGCATAGCCGCCGGACGACACATAGCCGACGGCCACACCGTCTTTCAGAATCGCCTCGTCATTGCTCACGTCGATACCCTCCACATCAATGGTCATTGTCACCAGTTTGCGGGCCGCACCCGCCACTTTCGCGGCGTAAGCGGACTCTTTTCCGACAAAATCCTTCTTCCAGTTGATGAAATCCTCCATCCCGCTTTCCGTGGCGTCAAAGTCGGGCCGGAAATCCAGCGTCCAGACGCCCCAGCCCTTTTCCAGCCGCAGCGACATCAGCGCGCGTGCGCCATACCAGCGATAGCCAAGATCGGCCCCGGCCGCTTCGATCGCTTCGGCAAGACGCAGCAGGTATTGCGGCCGGCAGTAGATCTCGTAGCCCAGTTCGCCCGAAAAGGAGATCCGGTTGAGGATCACCGGGACGCCGCCGACACAGGTCTGGCGCAGGTCGCGGAACCTGAAGGCCTCGGCCGAGACGTCGTCGCGGGTGATGCGCTGCAACAGCTCGCGCGAATTCGGACCGGACAGGGCGATGCCGTGCCAGTCGTCGCTGACATTGGCATAGGTGACATCCGCCGGCAGATCCTTTTCGAACCAGCGTCGATGCGCCTCCTGCATCGCGCCCGATCCGAACAGCATGAAATGGTCCTCGGCCAGACAGGCCACGGTGAGATCACCATAAAGCTTGCCCTTGGGGGTCAGCATCGGCGTGAGGGTCAGACGACCGGGCTTGGGCACATATCCGGCCAGCACGCGATCCAGATAGGCACGCGCTCCGGCGCCTTTGAACTCATGTTTAGCAAAGTTGGCAATCTCGATGCCCCCCACCGCCTCGCGCACCGCCCTGACCTCGCGCGCCACATAGTCATGGCTGCGGTTGCGCTCGAATGTGGGGTCTTCATGGGCATCTTCGGGCCCATCGGCAAACCACAGCGCGTTTTCCAGCCCGAACCCCTGCCCCATGCGCGCGCCCTTGGCGACCAGACGGTCATAAAGCGCGGTGGTCTTCTGCAAGCGGCCCTTGGGCAGGGTCTCGTTGGGGAAGGTCATCACGAAGCGGCGCTCGTAATTCTCGGTCGATTTCACGGTGCCCCAGTCGGGGGTCGCCCAGTCACCGAACCGCGCCACATCCATCGCCCAGACGTCGATCGAGGGTTCGCCGTCGATCATCCACTCGGCCATGGTCAGGCCGACGCCGCCGCCTTGGCAGAAACCCGCCATGACGCCCACGGCGACCCAGTAGTTCTTCATGCCCGGCACCGGCCCGATCATCGGGTTGCCGTCGGGACCGAAGGTGAAGGGTCCGTTGATCATGTCCTTGATGCCGGCATTGCCGATGGTAGGGATGCGCTCGAACGACATTTCCAGACGGTCGGCGATGCGATCCAGATCGGGCGGCAACAACTCGTGCCCGAAATCCCATGGCGTGCCGCCGACCTTCCAAGGGGTGCCCTTGGGCTCGTAAGTCCCGAGCAGCATGCCCTGGCGTTCCTGGCGGAAATAGATGTTCGCCTCATAGTCGATCCCGGCCGGCAGGCGCCCCGATCCGCCCTGCTTCATGCGCTCGACGATCTCGGGGATCGCCTCGGTGATGAGATAGTGGTGCTCCATCGGCTGCACCGGCAGGTTGATGCCCTGCATATGGCCCACCTCGCGCGCCCAGAGACCGCCGCAGTTGACGATATGCTCGGCATTGATGACGCCCTTGGGCGTGGTCACGTCCCAGCTGCCGTCGGCACGCTGGCGGGTGGCAGTGACCGGGGTGTGGGTGAAATACTGCGCCCCGTGCACCCGCGCTGCCTTGGCAAAGGCATAGGTGGCGCCCGAGGGGTCGAGATCACCGTCCTGATCGTCCCACAGGGCGGCATGATAGTGTTTGGGGTCGATCAGCGGGTGGCGCTCGGCGACCTCCCTGGGGCTGATGAACTCCTGGTTCAGCCCCATGTAGCGAGCCTTGGACCGCTCGCGTTTCAGGTAGTCGTACCAGGTCTTGTTCGACGCCAGGTAGAAACCGCCGGTGATGTGCAGACCCACCGAATGGCCCGAGAGCTCCTCGATCTCCTTGTAGAGGTCGATGGTATAGCTTTGCAGGCGGCTGATGTTGGGATCCGATGAAATCGTGTGGATCTGCCCTGCCGCATGCCAGCTCGACCCCGAGGTCAGCTCGTCGCGTTCCAGCAGCACCACGTCTTTCCACCCGAACTTGGCCAGGTGGAACAGGATCGAACAGCCGACCACGCCGCCGCCGATCACCACCACCTTGACATGGGACGGCAGGCTCTTGCCGTTGCTGGTCTCTTCTCTTTGAATCTCAGGCATCAGATCGCCCCCCTTGGTCTCTTGCCCAGTCTGGTCTCGCGCGGGGGGGGCGGCTCCGGTTGCGCCGCCCCTGACCGCGACCGGACCAAGCTAGGGCCCGGCGGCGCAGTTGTGATCCTTGAAAAATCTGATGATTTGGATAAACCACAGTTATGCAGGAACTCTGGAAATTGCTGACCTCGCCGCGGCATCTGATCTTCTTCGAGGCCGCCGCGAGGCTGGGCTCTTTCACCAAGGCGGCACGGGAGCTGAACGTGCAGCAACCGGCGGTCAGTGCCGCGATCCGGCAGATGGAGGAAAGCCTCGGGGTGCGGCTTTTCCTGCGCGCCCATCGCGCCGTCACCCTGACGCCGGCAGGAGAACGCCTGTTTTCAGACGTTTCCGTGGCTTTGGAGCGGGTTCTGAACTCGGCCCGCGCGGTGCATCAGCGGGGCCGAAGCGATCATGTGACCCTGTCGGTGTCCACCGCCTTCGCCAATTACTGGATGGTGCCCCGCCTGCAGATGTTCCACGCCCAGAACCCCGGCATCGATCTGCGCCTGCAAACCAGCGACCGCGAACCCGATCTCGAAGATGAGGGCATCAGCCTCGGCATAAGAAGAGGCTATGGAAAATGGCAGGATTGTCAGGCGGCGCTGATCGCCCCCGAGATCATCTATCCGATCGCCAGCCCGCCGGTCATGGACGCCGCCCGGTCACTGAAGTGCATTCCCGACCTGTTGTCCCAGAGGCTGATTCACCTCGAGGAACCGATCCGCGAACGCCCTGCCTGGGGCGACTGGTTCGCCCATCACGGCGTCACCGACCGGGCCCCGCGCGCCGGGCTGCGGCTGAACGATTACGCGCTGGTGCTGCAGGCCGCCATGGCCGGAGAGGGCTTTGCCTTCGGCTGGCAGCACGTGACGCGCAGGCTGATCGCCCAGGGCCTGCTGGCGGCGCGCACCGATTGGGCCTGGCACACCGGGGCCGGGTTCTGGCTGGTGTGGTCGCGACACCGGCCGCTGATTCAACAGGCCGAACAGGTGCGCGACTGGCTGATCGCCAATGCCGAACCCGCGTCGGCGCGTGGCGTGACCTGAGTTCAGCCCGCGCGGGCCGCTGCCAGCGCCGTGTCCATCAGCGCCTTGATGACCTTCGTCGAAGTTCCGGCCACCACCCGGCCCAGCTCCTGGTCGCCCTTCAGCACCACCAGGGTCGAGCGGCGCGGGATCTTCAGCTCGCGGGTCAGCGCCGCGTCGCCGTACCGGTCCCAGTCGACATTGATGAAGACCACGTGGTTTTCATAGGCCGGCTCGGCGGCCTTCAGCGCCTCGATCACCCGCTCCTGCGCGGCGCAGGTGCTGCACCAGTCGGCCTTGAAATCCAGAAACACCGTATCGCCGGCGGCAAGGTGTTTCCGGACCAGACCCGGCGTGTAGTCGGCGGCGGCGATGGCCAGCCCCGGCAGGGTCAGGGCGGCGGTGGACAAGAGGGCGAATTGACGGCGGTTCATAGGGGTCTCCTTTGAGTCAGACGGAAACGGACAGGTCGATCAGCCAGGCGGGCAGGACCGAAATCAGCCAGGCCTCGATTTGGTAGTGCAGCTTGAAGAACAGCATCAGGCCGACGGCGACGAAGACCAGCCCCATGATCGGGCGGGCCGAAACCGCGACGCGGCGCATCAGCGCCTGCCGCTTGATCAGGGCCGAGCGGGCGCCATATCCGAGGCCAAGGATGATCGTCGATACGCCAAAGGCAAAGAACAGCATGATCGCCGCCGCCCGGGCCAGATCCTGCCCCTGGCTGGCCAGCGAGATCGCCCCGCCAAGGGTGGGGCCGACGCAGGGGCTCCAGACCGCACCCAGCAGGGCCCCGGCCAGAAACTGGCCGCGCAGCGTGGCCCGGTCGACCCGCTCGAGCCCGGCATCGGCATTGGCCGCGACGCCGGCGATGGCAGCGGAAAAGACGGCCGCGAACCGGGGCACCAGCAGCACCAGCCCAAAGCCGACCATCAGCACCGCACCGGCGCGCGCGATGTCGTCGGCCCGCAACCCCAAGCCATGCCCGAAGGCGGTCACCGCGATGCCGAGCGCCACGAAAGACAGGCTCATCCCTGCCGCGAGCACCAGCGGCCCGTGGCGGCTGGCCTGAAGGGCGGTGGCCAGCACGATCGGCAGCACCGGCAGGACGCAGGGGTTGATGAGGGTCAAAAGCCCGGCGGCATAGGCAAGGATCAGTTCCATGCCCCGTGATGCCGCTTTTGCCGCCGCTTGTCAGCCCGGGCGGCGCTGACGTTTGTTCACTTGGCCGTGTGCGTCTGTTTCGACAGCTGCACTGCCAGAATGCCGGCGGCGATGATCGCCACGCCCAGAACATCCATGAGACCCAGTTTTTCGCCCAGAATCAGGGCCGCGATGGCGACGCCGAAAAACGGGTTGAGAAAGTGGAAGGTCGCCGCCTTGACGGCACCGATCCGGGCCACCAGCGCGAACCAAACCCAGGTCGCCAGCAGGCCGGGCGCGAGGATCGTGTAGGTCAGGGCAGTCAGCATCACCGGGTTCCAGTTGAAAACCCAGGTCTCGAGGAAAAGCGAGGCGATCAACAGCACACCGGCCCCGACGAACATCTGAAGGCCGACGATCATCATCATGTTGCCCCCCGACGAGGCACCGCGCACCATCAGCGTCGCCACCGCAAGGCCGACGGCGGCGATCACGCAATAGGCCAGCCCCATGGGGTCGACCCCGGTGCCCATGCGCGAGCCCATGATCAGCAGGACACCGCCAAAGCCCAGCACCAGGCCCAGCGCCGCCAGCGGGCCGAGGCCCTCGCGCAGGATGGCCCAGCCGATGAAGGCGACGATCAGCGGCATGGTCGAGGCCACGATCGAGGCCAGCGAGGCCTCGACCGTGGTCATGGCAAGGAAGTTCAGCCCCAGGTAAAGCGCGTTCTGGCACAGGCCGAAGATCAGCGTGGCGCGCCACTGCTCGCGGGTCAGATGCCATGTCTGGCCCAGCGCCCGCGCGATGGCGACCCCGATACAGCCGGCGATGGCAAAGCGGATCGCCGAAATCGCGAAGGGCGGCGCGTCGGCAACGATGATCCGCGCCGAGGTAAAGGCCGACGACCAGATCAGGGCAAACAGCAACCCCATGCCAATTGAGCGAATGTCCATCTGCCCTGCCCCGCTTGCTTTACCGGCGGATGTAAACGCATTCCGGAACCGGCCGCAATGGTGGCAAGGCGGCGGGCAAACAAAAAGGGCCGCCCGATGACGACCCTTTCAATACCCAGACAGGCGCCGGCTCAGCCGTTGACGCTGTCTTTCAGCGCCTTGGCGATGGTCATCTTGACCACCTTGTCGGCGTCCTTCTTGATCTGTTCACCGGTGGCCGGGTTGCGCACCATGCGCTCGGGGCGCTCGCGGCAGTAGATCTTGCCAACCCCGGGCAGGGTCACCGCACCGCCGCCCGATACCTCGCGGGTGATCAGCGAGCAGACCGCATCCAGGGCCGCGCCGGCGGATTTCTTGTCGGTGCCCATGTCCTCGGCCAAAGCGGCAACGAGTTGGGTCTTGGTCATCGGTTTTGCCATTCCAGGTCTCCATTATACTGCCCGGTATTTGGGCCTCATGGCGCGCATTTAACGGGATATGGGGGTTGAACACAATGAAATCTGGCCACGGAATCCCTGCTTTTTTGGGAATTACATCGAATTTTTGACCAATCGGGCCAGAATGCTCGCCATATGCGAAGCCGCTCAGAGAAAGGCGGTTTCGTCGAAGCTGCGCAGCTTGCGCGAGTGCAGCCTTTCCAGCGGCATTTCACGCAGGGATTCCATGGCCCTGATTCCGATCATCAGGTGGCGGGCCACCTGCGTCTGATAGAATTCCGACGCCATGCCGGGCAATTTCAACTCGCCATGAAGTGGCTTGTCACTGACGCAGAGCAGGGTTCCGAAGGGCACCCGGAACCGGAACCCGTTGGCGGCGATGGTGGCGCTTTCCATGTCCAGCGCAACGGCGCGCGACTGGTCGAGACGGCGCACCGGGCCGGATTGATCGCGCAACTCCCAGTTGCGGTTGTCGATGGTGGCGACGGTGCCGGTGCGCATCACCCGCTTCAGGTCGTAGCCGCGCAGCTCGGTAACATCGGCCACCGCCTGCTCGAGCGCGATCTGCACCTCGGCCAGCGCCGGGATCGGCACCCAGACCGGCAGGTCGTCATCCAGCACGTGATCCTCGCGCAGATAGGCATGGGCAAGCACGAAATCCCCGAGATTCTGCGAATTGCGCAGCCCGGCGCAATGGCCGACCATGATCCAGGCATGCGGGCGCAGCACGGCGATATGGTCGGTGGCGGTCTTGGCGTTCGACGGGCCGACGCCGATATTGACCAGCGTGATCCCCGAACCATCCGCGCGCTTCAAATGAAAGGTCGGCATCTGCGGCTGCTGGGCCAGCGGTTCGATCGGCGTGTCGCCATCGGTGATCTCGACATTGCCGGTGCCGACGAACGAGACATAGCCGCTGTCTGGATCCTTCAGCTGGGCGCGGGCATAGGCCTCGAATTCGGACACGTAGAACTGGTAGTTGGTGAACAGCACGTGGTTCTGGAAATGCTCGGGATCGGTGGCGGTGTAATGGCTGAGCCGGGCCAGCGAATAGTCGACACGCTGCGCGGTAAAGGGTGCCAGCGGCGCGCTGCCGTCTTCGCTGACGAAAGTGCCGTTGACGATGTCGTCATTGGTGGTGGACAGCACCGGAACGTCGAAGACGTCGCGCAGGGTGAAATCGGCGGCCCCTTCCTGCGGCACCGTGAGGCCGCTTTGCGAGGTGACCGCGAAATGCAACGGAATCGGTGTCGTCGAAGGGCCGATCACCACCGGCGCGCTGTGATTGGCGATCAACAGCTGGATCTGATGCTCGAGATAGTTGCGGAACAGATCGGGGCGGGTGATCGTGGTCACATGGGTGCCGGGCTCCGCGACATGGCCATAGCTGAGCCGCGAGTCGATCTGGCTGAAACTGGTCGTGGTCAGGCGGATCTCGGGATAAAAGGCGCGGAACCGTTCGTTGCCGGCCCCCTTGCTCACCACCTGGCGGAACCGCTCGCACAGGAAGGTGGTGGCCGCCTCGTAAAGCTCTTCCAGCCGGTCCACCGCCGCCTTGGGGTCGGTAAAGGAGTCGGCGCCCGGCACGGTCGCGGTGATCACCATGGCGTCTGGTTGCGGGGTCATTGGCTGGGTTCCAACAGGTCAATACGTTCAAACTTGCGCACATCGACAAGTCCAAGGTCGGAGATGCGCAGTTCCGGGATCACCACCAAGGCCAGCAGCGAATGCTGCATATAGGCGTTGTTGAGCTTGCAGCCGCATTGCTGCATCGCATCCACCATTGCTTGGGCCTTCACGGCCACCTCGGAGGCCGGGCTGTCGGACATCAGACCGGCAATGGGCAGTTCGACCATGGCGATCTCCTTGCCGTCCTGCCAGACCGTGATGCCACCGCCGACCTCGCCAAGCCGATTGGCGGCCAGCGCCATGTCGCTCCGACTGGTGCCGATGACGATCATGTGGTGGCTGTCATGGGCCACGGTCGAGGCCATGGCCATATTGCCAGTATAGCCGAACCCGGACACGAAACCGTTGGTCACGCCGCCCGTGGCGCGGTGGCGTTCGACCAGCGCGATCTGGGCGACATCGGCCTCGGTGTCGCCTTCGACGATGCCGCTGTGCACCGCCAGATCCGCTTTCAGCGCCCGTGTCGGGGCCTGGTTCTCGACCACGCCAATGACATTGGCCGTGACCCTGTTGGCCCCCTCGGGGGCGGCGATTTCGAAATCTCCGGCGGCAAGGGTTTTGCCCAGATGCACCGTGTTGCGGGCATGATCCGGCCAGTCGAAATGCGGGCAGTCGACAAGGCACTGCCCGTCCTTGGCGATGGTTCTGCCACGGGCAATCACATGTTCTATGGGCAGGGCGGTCAGATCAGAGGTCAGAATGACATCGGCCCGGCGCCCCGGCGTGATCGAGCCGATCTCGCGTTCCAGACCAAAATGGGTGGCGGTGTTGATGGTGGCCATCTGCAAGGCCACCACCGGATCGCAGCCGCAGGCGATGGCATGGCGCACCACCCGGTTCATATGGCCATCGTTGACCAGGGTGCCGGAATGGCTGTCGTCGGTGCAGAGGATGAAGCTGCGCGGATCAAGCCCCTTTTCGGTGACGGCGGTGATCTGGGTTTCGACGTCATACCAGGCCGAACCGAGCCGCATCATCGAGCGCATGCCCTGGCGCACCCGGGCGATGGCGTCGGCCTCGCAGGTGCCTTCGTGGTCATCCGCCGGGCCACCCGCCACATAGGCCGCGAAACGCGGACCCAGATCGGGCGAGGCAAAATGGCCGCCGACGGTCTTGCCGGCATCCTGCGTGGCGGCGATCTCGGCCAGCATCTGGGCATCACCGTTGATGACGCCGGGAAAATTCATCATCTCGCCCAGACCAATGATGCCGGGCCAGGTCATCGCCTCGGCGACATCCTCGGCCGAGATTTCAAAGCCGGTGGTTTCCAGCCCCGGCGCCGAAGGCGCGCAGGAGGGCATCTGGGTGAAGATGTTGACCGGCTGCATCAGGGCTTCGTCATGCATCATGCGCACGCCCGCAAGCCCCAGCACATTGGCGATCTCATGCGGGTCGGTGAACATCGAGGTGGTGCCATGCGGGATCACCGCGCGGGCGAATTCCGCCGGGGTCAGCATGCCGCTTTCGATATGCATATGCGCATCGCAGAGGCCGGGGATCATGTACCGGCCATTGGCTTCGATGACCTCAGTTTCGGGGCCGGTGCAATGGCCGGCGTCAGGACCGACAAAGGCGATGCGGCCCTCGGCAATGGCAATGTCATGGCCGGTCAGGATCTCGCGGGTGTGAACATTGACCCAGGCGCCCTGTCGGATCACCAGATCGGCGGCGTCACGACCGGCGGCCACCGCCACCAGGCGCGGGGCACATTGGGCCCAGGTCTTGAGATTTTTCTGCTCCATGCGGCAGGTTGACACGGGTTGCGGCGCGGTTCAAGGCTGGCTGTGATGAAGCTTTTGCGACAGGGGTCGGAACTGGGGACGACTGGGCGCGACAGGGGGGCGAGATGGATTTGGACAGTGTCGACGCGGCTGTTTTCGGGGCCTCGCTGAGGGGGGTCGGTCTCAATCTGGTGGTGCCGGACGTTCTGGCCAAATGCGCCCTGTTAGAGACTGTTTTCGAGATGAAGGCCCATCGGGCCAGCGCCGATTTCGCCATTCTCGCCTATGGCGACCAGCTGTTTCAGCTGCACAGCGACGCCACCTATCATTCGAACCCGCTTCTGGGGCTGTTGCCCGAGGCCGGGGCCCGCGGCGCCGGGATCGAAATCCGGCTGTTCGACAGCGACCCGGACCTTGCCGCGGCGCGGGGCGAGGCCGCCGGCATGCATCTCTTTCAGGCGCCGAGCGACAGGCCGCACGGGCTGCGTGAAGCCTATCTTCTGTGCCCCGACGGCTATGCCTGGGTGCCCTCACGCCCCTTGTGAGCGCCATGTGACCGCAATGAGGGGCGCTGCCCCTCTTGGCCTGCGGCCAATTCACCCCGGGATACTTGGGGCAAGAGAAATGGGCCGCACAAGACCGGGGCCCTGTGCGGCGGGGGGGCAGATTCCTGTTGCCCGGGGCGTTCGATGCGGTCGAGAGTGGCGTCAGCACAAGGAGACCCGACCATGGCAACAGCTCACCCGCGCCGCAACCTCGACCACTGGCAGGAGCGCGTCGATCTGGCGGCGGCATTTCGCTGGACCGCGCGGCTCGACATGCACGAGGGGGTGGCCAACCATTTCTCGCTGTCGGTGAACGACGACGGGACGCGGTTCCTGATGAACCCCAACCAGATGCATTTCAGCCGCATCCGCGCCAGCGACCTGCTGCTTCTCGACGCCAATGATCCCGATGCGCTCGCCGGTCCGGGGGCGCCGGACCCCACCGCCTGGGGCCTGCATGGCAGCCTGCACCGCCTGTGCCCCCATGCCCGCTGCGCCATGCATGTCCATTCGATCCACGCCACGGTCCTGGCGTCGCTGGCCGACAGCCGCCTGCCCCCGATCGACCAGAACACCGCGATGTTCTTCAACCGCCATGTCGTCGACGAGGGCTTTGGCGGGCTGGCCTTCGAGGACGAGGGGCGGCGCTGCGCGCGGCTGCTGAGCGACCCGGGCGTCAAGACCATGATCATGGGCAATCACGGGGTGATGGTGATCGGCGATACGGTGGCCGAGACCTTCAACCGGCTTTATTATTTCGAACGCGCCGCCGAGACCTATATCCGCGCCCTTCAGACCGGCCGCGCATTGCGGGTGCTGAACGACGAGATCGCCGAAAAGACCGCGCGCGAACTCGAGTGCTATCCCGAGCAGGACTGGCGCCACCTGGCCGAGATCAAGGCAATACTCGACGAAGAGGGGTCGACCTATGCCGGCTGAGGCCGCAAGAGGCACTGTCCACCGATCCGGTCCCGGTCAGCGGCCGGCGCGGCGCAGCCGGCGCGGCGTCGTCGCGAAGGTCTCGCGGAAGGCGCGGGTCATCGCCGCCGGGGTCTGGTAACCGCAGCGCAGCGCGATCTCGGCCACCGTCAGGTCGGTTTCCTGGGTCAGTTTGCGCGCCAGGTTGAGCCGCAGCCGCCTGTAGACCGTTTGCGGCGGCGCCCCGAGATCGGCCCGCATCCGTGCCTCGAGCGCCTTCTGGGTGCCACCGCAGCGGCGGGCGACCTCGGCGATCGGCAGCGGCTCTTCCAGGTTTTCCTGCATCAGCGCCAGCGCCCGGTTGACGACGCGGCTCGCCGGCCCCGCCCCGCCGGCATGGTTGCGCGCCGAGCCGCGGGTCATGAACAGCTGTGACACCTCCAGCGCCAGCGCCTCGCCATGGTCGCGGCCGATCATGTGCATGACCAGGTCAAAGGCCGCCATGGCCCCCGAACAGGTGATGCAGTTGCCGTCGATGACGAAACGCTCGCGCCGCACCTCGACCTCCGGGAAACGTTCGGCAAAGCCCGTCAGCTCCTCCCAGTGGATGGTGGCGCGATGCCCCTCAAGCAGGCCGGCCTCGGCCAGAAGCCAGCTGCCGGTATCAAAGCCGGCCAGCGCGCCGAAACGGCGCGCGGCGGCGCGCAACGCCTGCTGGGTGACCCAGCCGGCATGCCCCTCGAACCCGTAGGAGGGCATCACGGCGAGAAGGTCTCCGGCGGCGCGGCTGAGCGGCTGGTGCGGCGCCACGGTCAGACCGCTGGAACTTTGCGCAGCCTGCCCGTCCAAGGTCAGAAACTGCCAGCGATAAAGCGATCGGCCCGAAAGCATATTGGCCGCGCGCAGCGGTTCCACGGTGTTGGCAAGGCAGAAATTGGAAAACCCGTCGAAGAGGAGAATACCGAATTGCTGCGGGGCAGCGGAAGTTTTCGACCAGTTTCGCATCTTAAACTTCTAATTCTGCATGTTTCAGCCTGTCAACGCCGCGTAAGCAGAGTCCAAACCGATCAGGAACCCGTGATGCATTTTTCCATGACAGAAGAACAGTCGATGATCGTCGACACCACCCGCGCCTTCGTGGAACAGGAGCTTTATCCGCATGAGGCCGCGATCGAACGCAGCGGGCGGCTGGACATGGACCTCGTGCGCGAGATTCAGGCCAAGGCGATGGCCGCAGGTCTCTATGCTGCCAACATGCCCGAGGACGTCGGCGGCGCCGGTCTCGATACGCTGAGCTGGCTGATGTATGAAAAGGAGCTGGGGCGCAGCAACTATGCCCTGCATTGGACCTGTATCGCGCGGCCCTCGAACATCCTGCTCGCCGGTACGGATGAGCAGAAAGAGAAATACCTCTATCCCTGCATGCGCGGCGAAACCTGGGATTGCCTGGCGATGACCGAACCGGGGGCCGGGTCGGACCTGCGCGGCATGACCGCCAGCGCGCGCCGCGACGGCGACGACTGGGTTCTGAATGGCACCAAGCATTTCATCAGCCACGCCGACATCGCCGGCTTTGCGATCGTGTTCATGGCGACGGGCGAGGAAGAGACACCCCGCGGGCGCAAGAAGAAGATCACCGCCTTCTTCGTCGACAAGGGCACGCCCGGGTTTTCGGTACGCGACGGCTATCGCAACGTCAGCCATCGCGGCTATACCAACGCGGTGCTGGAATTCGACGACTGCCGCCTGCCGGCCTCGGCGGTTCTGGGCGAAGTCGACAGGGGGTTCGAGCTGGCCAACACCTGGCTGGGCGCCACCCGCCTGCAGGTCGCGGCCACCTGTCTGGGGCGCGCCGAACGGGCCATGCAGCATGCGGTGGAATATGCCGCCGAGCGCAGGCAGTTCGGCCAGCAGATCGGCAAGTTCCAGGGCGTGTCCTTCAAACTGGCCGACATGGCGCTCGCGTTGAAGGCGGCCAACCTTCTGACCTGGGAAGCGGGCTGGAAGTTCGACCAGGGCACGGTCACCGAAAGCGACATGGCGATGGCCAAGCTGAAAGCCACCGAGATGCTGGCCATGGTCGCCGATGAGGCGATCCAGATCCACGGCGGCATGGGGCTGATGGACGAACTGCCGCTCGAGCGCATCTGGCGCGACGCGCGGGTCGAACGCATCTGGGAAGGGACATCCGAGATCCAGCGCCATATCATCAGCCGCGAATTGCTGCGCCCTTACGGAGGCTGAAAAATGTCGAAACCGCTTGTCACCATAACCTATTGCACCGGATGCAACTGGATGCTGCGCGCCGCCTGGCTGGGTCAGGAACTGCTGCAAAGCTTTGGCACCGATCTTGGCGGGGTCACGCTGATCCCCGGAGAGATCGGGGGCGTCTTCGAGATCACCGTCGATGGCGAAGTGATCTGGGAGCGCAGGCGCGACGGCGGGTTTCCCTCCAGCAGAGACCTGAAAGCCCGGCTGCGCGACCGCATCGACCCCGAACGCGATCTCGGTCACATCGACCGCGACGCGACCGGCGCAGTTTAGATTTCATGCCTCCGGCGGGGATATTTGCAGCAAGAGAAAAAGGGAGGCCACGCAGAGCCCCCCTTTCGAAAGAAACATTCGCCTCTTTCCCTTGCACGGTCATCGGCGTCCCCGCCTGTACCGTGACCCAAGGCTCGCAAAAACCGGTTAAGACTTCGTGTCTTTCTCTTGCTGCAATTATCCCCGCCGGAGGCTCCCATGCTTTCCTCCCGCGAATAGGTGTCCGGTGAAACGCGACCTGTCGAGACTGTTCCGCCCCGAAACCATTGCCGTGATCGGCGGTGGTGCCTGGTGTGCCCTGGTGATCGCGCAATGCCGCAGCATGGGATTTGCCGGCGCGATCTGGCCCGTGCATCCGCACAAAGCGGAAGTGGCCGGGCTGCCCGCCTACCCGGATGTGGCCGCTCTTCCCGCCGCGCCGGATGCCAGTTTCATCGGTGTGAACCGGTTCCAGACCATCAACATCCTTGCCGCCCTTGCCGCGCGCGGGGCCGGGGGCGCGGTCTGTTTTGCCAGCGGCTTTCGCGAGGCCGAGGCCGAGGACGCCGAAGGCGCCACCCTGCAGGATCAGCTGCTGGACGCGGCGGGCGACATGTCGTTCTTGGGGCCGAATTGTTATGGTTTCGTCAATTACCTGGACGGCGCCCTGCTATGGCCGGACCAGCATGGCGGCAAGGCGGTCGAAAGCGGCGTGGCCATCGTCACGCAAAGCTCGAACATCGCCATCAACATGACCATGCAGATGCGCGGCCTGCCGCTGGCCTATGTGGTGACCGCCGGCAATCAGGCGCAATGCGGCATCGCGCAGATCGGCCAGGCGCTCTTGCAAGATCCGCGCGTGACCGCGCTGGGGCTGCATATCGAGGGCTTTGGCGATCTGCGCGCCTTCGAAGCGCTGGCCGAGACGGCGCGCAGGCTGGGCAAGCCGATCATCGCGCTGAAAGTGGGCAAATCCGATCAGGCGCGCGCCGCGACCGTGTCTCATACCGCCTCGCTTGCGGGCGGGGATGCGGGTGCCGGGGCCTTGCTCGCGCGCCTCGGCATTCCGCGACTGTCTTCGATCCCCGAGTTCATCGAGACCTTGAAACTGTTGCATGTGGTGGGCTGGCTGCCGTCGAGCCGCATCGCCTCGATCAGCTGTTCGGGGGGCGAGGCCAGTCTGGCGGCCGATACCGCACATGGGCGCGGGGTTTGGTTTCCGCCCCTGAACGACACCCAGAAAGTCGAACTGCGCGCGGCGCTGGGACCGATGGTGGCACTGGCCAATCCGCTGGATTATCACACCTATATCTGGCGCGACGCCAAAGCGATGACCGCCGCCTGGGCCGCCATGATGGACCCTTCGCTGGCCATTACCTTGTTGATCGTGGATTTCCCCCGCGACGACCGTTGCGATCCGCGCGACTGGGATTGTGCCGTGACCGCGGCGATCGGCGCCAAGCAGGCGCGCAATGCCAATGTGGCGATGGTCGCCACCCTGCCCGAGCTGATCAGCGAAGAAATCGCGGAAGTGCTGATCGAGGCCGGGGTGGTGCCATTGGCCGGCCTCAGCGAGGCGATCGCCGCATGCGAGGCGGCGTCGATGGTGCGGCCTGCAGAAATCCTGCCGCTTTGCCTGCCCAGTGACACCGTGACCCCAGAGCTGATCCCCGAAGCCGAAGCCAAGGCCCGATTGGCCAAGTTCGGATTGAGGGTGCCCCGGGCGCAAAGCGTCTCGGTGGCGGAAGAAGCCGGCACTGCGGCGGCGCAGATCGGCTTTCCTGTGGTGCTCAAGGGCGAGGGCATCGCCCATAAGACCGAGGCCGGCGCCGTGGCGCTGAACCTGGGCGATGCCGGGGCCGTGGTACGGGCAGCCCGCAGGATGCCTTGCACGGATTTACTTGTCGAAGAGATGGTGACCGGCGCCGTGGCTGAATTGCTGATCGGCGTGGTCAAGGATCCGGCGCATGGCTTCGTGCTCACCCTGGCCGCGGGCGGCACCCTGACCGAGCTGATGCAGGACAGCGCCAGCCTGCTGCTGCCGGCGAGCGACGCCATGATCGACGATGCGCTGTCGTCATTGCGCATGGCCAGGCTGCTCGACGGCTATCGCGGCGCGCCGGCCGCCGACCGCGCCGCGATCCTGCGCGCCATCCGCGCGGTCGAGGCCTACGTGCTTGCCAAGGCCGAAGGACTTGAGGAAATTGAAATCAACCCGCTGCTGTGCACCCCCGACGACGCCATAGCGGCAGACGCGTTGCTGCGACGGAAGGACCGACCCGAATGAGCACATCCCCTGTGAAGACCCGGCGCGAGGGCGCCATTCTCGAGGTGACGCTGGACCGCCCCAAGGCCAATGCGATCGACCTCGCCACCAGCCGCATCATGGGCGAGGTGTTCCGCGATTTCCGCGATGACCCCGAGTTGCGCGTCGCGATCCTGACCGGCGGCGGTGACAGGTTCTTCTGCCCCGGCTGGGATCTCAAGGCCGCCGCCGACGGCGATGCGGTCGACGGCGATTACGGCGTCGGCGGCTTTGGCGGCCTGCAAGAGCTGCGCGACATGAACAAACCGGTGATCGCCGCCGTCAACGGCATCGCCTGCGGTGGCGGGCTCGAGCTGATGATCTCGGCCGATATCATCATTGCCGCCGATCACGCCAGCTTCGCCCTGCCCGAGATCCGCTCGGGCACCGTGGCCGATGCCGCCAGCGTGAAACTGCCCAAGCGCATCCCCTATCACATCGCCATGGAACTGCTGCTGACCGGGCGCTGGTTCGACGCCGAAGAAGCGCACCGCTGGGGGCTGGTGAACGAGATCGTCGCCGGCGACCGGCTGATCGAGCGCGCATGGGAGCAGGCCCGGCTGCTGGCCAGCGGTCCGCCGCTGGTCTATGCCGCAATCAAGGAAATCGTCCGCGATGCCGAAGACCAGAAGTTTCAGGATGCCATGAACCACATTACCCAGCGCCAGCTGCGCAGCGTCGATGTGCTTTACGACAGCGAAGACCAGCTGGAAGGCGCCCGCGCCTTTGCCGAGAAACGCGATCCGGTCTGGAAGGGGCGGTGATCGACGCCGCCGATATCGAACGCTTCCTGCCCCGGCAGGAGGAAACCCATGCAGCGGCGCTGGCCGAGCTTGGCGCCGGGCGCAAGATCGGCCACTGGATCTGGTGGGAACTGCCGCAGCTCAGGGCGCTGGGGCGCTCGCAACGCGCGCATGACTACGGGCTGGCCGATCTCGACGAGGCGGCGCGCTATCTGGCGCATCCGGTTCTGGGCCCGCGGCTGATCGAACTGTGCCGGGCGCTGCTGTCCCATCCGGATCAGAGCGCCGCCGCCATCATGGGCCCGGTCGATGCGCTGAAACTGCGCAGCACCGCCACCCTCTTCGCCGCCCTGCCCCAGGCACCGGGAGAGTTCGGCCGGCTGCTCGAAGTCTTCTACGAAGGCCAGCCCTGCCCCCTCACGCGCAGCCGGATCACCCCCTGACCCGCCGGAACTGCGCAATATAGAGGGTGTCGTCCCTATGGGGTCCGGTGGCCTTGGCGCCATAGATGGGATGCTCGGTCAGGCGCAGATCGGTGATCCGGTGGCGCAGGGCGCGCAGCTTTGCTTCGAAGCCACGCGCGCGGTAGTGCGCGCGGTTGATCGACAGCACCAGCAAGCCGCCGGGATGGGTGATGCGCAGCAGTTCCTCCAGCGCCGCCGGGCCGACGTGGCCGCAGGTGAAGGTGCCCGAGCTGACCACGCCCTCATAGGCAGCGTCATCGACCGGCAGCCTCCCGTTGAGATCACCGGCGAACAGCTTGCGGTAGAGGCGCTTGCGTTCGGCCACGTTCAGCATTTCCCGGGAAATGTCGGTCGCATCCACCGGTCCGATGCCCAGTTTGACCAGCGCCTGGCCGCAGAGCCCGGTGCCGGCGCCCACATCCAGAACCGGCCCGATGCCCCCGGCCGCCTTGTAGGCCGCCGCCACATGGCTCGGCGCCTGGTAATCATGCGCCCGGGCAAAGCTCTGGTCATAGGTCTCCGCCCAATCGGCATAAAGGCGGCGTGAATCCGCCGGGGTCTCCAACGCATAGGCGCGGTCCAGAATCGAAATCTTGGGATGGGTCTCTTGCATGACCCAGTGAACCGCGTGCGGGCGCGCCGATCAAGGGTTTTGCTTGAATGCCGGCGCGCATGAGGGCAGGTTGCGGCCATGAAGAACACATTGCTTTCACTCGGACACGGGTTCTCGGCGCGCGAACTGGGGCGCCAGCTGGCGGCGCAGGGCTGGCGCGTCATCGGCACCACGCGCAAACCGGAAAAATTCACTGAATTCAGGGCCGAAGGCGTTGAGCCCCTGCTCTGGCCCTGCGATCTCGAGGCGGCGCTCGAGGGGGTGACCCACCTGCTGACCTCGATCGCGCCGGATGCCGAGGGCGACCCGGTGCTGCGCCGCCATCGCGCGGTGATCGAAAGCGCCGCCCCCCGGCTGCAATGGGTCGGCTACCTGTCGACCACGGGGGTCTACGGCGATCACGACGGCGGCTGGGTCGACGAGGATTCGCCCACCGAGCCGGCAACGCTGCGTGGCCGGCGCCGGGTTCTGGCCGAAGGCGAATGGCTGGAAATACCCGGCCTGCCGGTGCATGTCTTCCGCCTCGCCGGCATCTACGGCCCGGGGCGCGGCCCCTTTGCCAAGCTGCGCAAGGGCGTGGCCCAGCGGGTGATCAAGAAGAACCAGGTCTTCAGCCGCGCCCATATCGAGGACATCGCCCAGGTGCTCGCGGCCTCGATCGCCCGGCCCGATCCGGGGCGCATCTACAACGTCTGCGACGACGACCCGGCCCCGCCCCAGGAGGTGATCGAATACGCGGCCCGCTTGCTGGGCATGGAGCCCCCGCCCGCCGTGCCCTTCGAAGAGGCCGAGATGAGCCCGATGGCGCGCAGCTTCTATTCCGACAGCAAGCGGGTCCGCAACGACCGCATCAAGGACGAACTGGGCGTGACTCTGAAACACCCCACCTACAAGGCCGCCCTGCGCGCCATGCTGGCCGCCGAACGGGGCTGAACCGCCCACAGCCCCCGGGCTTCATCTCTTCGACAATACTCAGGGGTGAGACCGGGGCTTGCCCCGCAGGCGCCGGGCGAGGGGCAGCGCCCCTCTGCGTGGGCAGCGGCGGACCGCGCTGCGGCTCCGCTCTTCGGGCCCTCACTTCGCACAGGCACGATTCAATCGGTGACTTTGCGCTGGCTCGGCTCTATTGTGGCCCAAAAAGCCACCAAGGCGCAGAGGCAGAGAGATGAGCCACCCGAACGGGGTTTCGGCGCGCTGGACGCGTTTCATGCACCGTGTGCACGCACGGCTGAGCACGCGCGCGCGCCCGGCGACGGCCTTCACCTCGATGCCCGAACCGCGCACCATCGGCAGTTTCGCCCGCGGCCGCCAGCTGATCGCCGGCAACTACCTGTTCGCCGGCCACCTGGTGACCGCCCCCGAACAATCGCTCTGGGAGATCCGGGTCGCCGACCCGGTCTACGCGCAGGAGCTGCAGGGCTTTGCCTGGCTCGACGATCTCGCGGCGGTCGGCGACCCCTCCGCGCAGGCCAGGGCCCAGGACTGGGTCTGGGCCTGGATCGCCCTTTACGGGCGCGGCAGCGGCCCCGGCTGGACCCCGGACCTGACCGGCCGCCGGCTGATCCGCTGGATCAACCACGCGCTGTTCCTTTTGCGCGGCCGCGATGCCGCCCAGTCGCAGGCCTTCTACCGATCGCTCGGCCAGCAGACGATCTTCCTGTCGCGGCGCTGGCAGAAATCGGCCTCGGGCCTGCCCCGTTTCGAGGCGCTGACCGGGCTGATCTATGCCGGTCTCGCGCTCGAGGGGATGGGCAGCCACGTGGCGCTGGCGGTCCGGGCGCTGGACCGCGAATGCCGCGATCAGGTCGACGAACAGGGCGGCATCCCGACCCGCAACCCCGAAGAGCTGCTGGAAGTGTTCACGCTGCTGACCTGGGCCGCGGCGGCGCTGAGCGGGGCCGGCCAGAGCCCGGGCGCGGCCCATGTCGAGGCGATTTCCAGAATCGCGCCGACCCTGAGAACACTGCGCCATTCCGACGGCGGGCTGGCCCGCTTCCACTGCGGCGGCCGCGGCCTCGAGGGGCGGCTCGACCACGCATTGGCGGAAAGCCAGGTCAAGACGCGGCAGTCGGACGGGCTTTCGATGGGCTATGCCCGCCTGTCGGCCGGGCGCACCAGCATCATCGTCGATGCCAGCCCGCCGCCGGCCGGGCGCGCCTCGGTGAACGCCCATGCCTCGACCCTTGCCTTCGAGCTGACCAGCGGCCGCCGGCCGGTGATCGTCAACTGCGGCTCCGGGGTCAGCTTCGGCCCGGACTGGCGCCGCGCCGGCCGCGCCACCCCCAGCCATTCGACCCTGTCGCTGGACGGCTATTCCAGCGCCCGGCTCGGCGATGCCGGGCGCGGATGGCGCGAGGAACAGCTCGTCGATGCGCCGCGCAAGGTGCCGATCCAGATGAGCCAGGCACCGGACGGTCAGCGCTTTCAGGGCGGCCACGACGGGTTTCTGCGCACCCACGGTCTGACCCATGCGCGCACCCTCGAGCTGACCTTCGACGGGCGCGGGGTGGTGGGCGAAGATCTTCTGGTGGCGCTGGACGATCCGGCCAAGCGCCGCTTCGACCGGGCGATGGACGCCAAGTCGCTTCAGGGCATTCCGCTCCAGATTCGCTTTCACCTCCACCCCGAGGCCGACGCCACGCTCGATCTTGGCGGCACCGCGGTCTCGGTGGCGCTGAAAAGCGGCGAGATCTGGATATTCCGCCATGGGAAAGGCGCCCGGATGACCCTTGAGCCCAGTGTTTTTCTCGAAAAAACACGTCTAAAACCCCGCGCGACAAAACAGGTCGTTCTCTCTGGCGTCGCAATGGAGTATGCGACGCGCATCCGGTGGTCTCTGACCAAAGCCCAGGATTCCTCCGTGGCGATCCGAGACCTCAACCGGGACGAGCTGGATATGACAACCTGACCTTGGAACTTGTGAACCTATGACCGAACCGACCCCCATCCGCCGCGCCCTGATTTCCGTTTCAGACAAGACCGGCCTGATCGAGCTGGGACAGGCGCTGTCCCAGCGTGGCGTGGAACTGCTTTCGACCGGCGGCAGCGCCAAGGCCATGCGCGAGGCCGGTCTCGCGGTCAAGGACGTGTCCGAGGTGACCGGCTTTCCGGAAATGATGGACGGCCGCGTCAAGACCCTGCACCCGATGGTGCATGGCGGGCTTCTGGCGCTGCGCGACAATGCCGACCACGTGGCGGCGATGGAAGAACACGGCATCGGCCCGATCGACCTTCTGGTGGTCAACCTCTACCCCTTCGAGGCCACGGTTGCCGCCGGCGCCGACTATGAGACCTGCATCGAGAACATCGACATCGGTGGCCCGGCGATGATCCGCGCGGCGGCCAAGAACCACGGCGACGTGACGGTGATCGTCGACGTCGAGGACTACGACAAGCTGCTTGGCGACATGGACAAGCACAACGGCGGCACCTGCTCGAAGTTCCGCAAGCGCCGGGCCCAGATCGCCTATGCCCGCACCGCCGCCTATGATGCCGCGGTGTCGAACTGGATGGCCGAGGCCGTCGGCTACGAGACGCCGCGCCGTCGCGCCGTCGCCGGGACCGTCAAGCAAACGCTGCGCTACGGCGAGAACAGCCATCAGAAAGCGGTGTTCTACACCGATGGCTCGAACCGTCCCGGCGTCGCCACGGCGGTTCAGCTGCAGGGCAAGGAACTGAGCTACAACAACATCAACGACACCGATGCCGCGTTCGAACTGGTGGCCGAGTTCGACCCCGCCGACGGCCCGGCCTGCGCGATCATCAAACACGCCAACCCCTGCGGCGTCGCTGTCGGCGCGACCCTGGCCGAAGCCTATCAGAAGGCCTTTGACTGCGACCGCACCAGCGCCTTTGGCGGCATCGTGGCGCTGAACCAGCCGCTGGACGCCGACACCGCCAGCAAGATCGTCGAGATCTTTACCGA
This sequence comes from Shimia sp., assembly GCF_041624275.1. Lineage (GTDB taxonomy): Bacteria > Pseudomonadota > Alphaproteobacteria > Rhodobacterales > Rhodobacteraceae > Shimia. The sequence continues at coordinate 21,204 of NZ_JBFJVE010000002.1, read as the reverse complement.
GGTGGTGATCGCCCCCGGCGCCTCGGAAGACGCCAAGGAAATCTTTGCCGGCAAGAAGAACCTGCGCCTGCTGCTGACCGAAGCCCTGCCCGACCCGCGCCAGCCGATCATGGCCTACAAACAGGTCGCCGGCGGCATGCTGATCCAGGACAAGGATGTCGGCCATGTCGGGCGCGACGACCTGAAGGTGGTGACCAAGAAGGCCCCGAGCGACGCGGAAATGGCCGACCTGCTGTTCGCCTGGAAAGTCGCGAAACACGTCAAGTCGAACGCCATCGTCTATGTCCGGGACGGCGCCACCGTCGGCGTCGGCGCCGGCCAGATGAGCCGGCTCGACAGCGCCAATGTCGCCGCCGCCAAGGCCGAGCGCATGGCGGCCGAACTGGGCATGGACGAAAGCCCGGCCAAGGGCTGCGCGGTGGCCTCGGATGCTTTCTTCCCCTTTGCCGACGGTCTTCTGGAAGCCGCCGCCGCCGGTGGCAAATGCGTCATCCAGCCGGGCGGATCGATGCGCGACAACGAAGTGATCGCGGCAGCGGACGAAGCCGGGCTGGCCATGGTGTTCACCGGCATGCGCCATTTCCGCCACTGAGGGCGGCCATATTGTCGCGGCCCGGGGGCCGGAAACCCCGGACCGCGACGCAAACGGCGCAAGCCCCGCCAAGAAGGGCGCGCGCATGAGCAGAAAGGAGGCGCGCGATGCGTCTGGTATTCTGGGCAGGGTTTTGGGCCTTTCTTTCCGATCAGGCAGTGAAATATCTCGTGGTGCATGTGCTCGATCTGGCCTCGCGCGGGCAGATCGACGTCATGGCGCCCTATCTGCGCCTGCTGATGGCATGGAATCGCGGCGCCAATTTCGGGCTTTTCTCCAGCGACACCGATGCCGGGCGCTGGGCGCTGATCGGCATCGCCATTGCGATTTCGGTCTTCGTCCTGCTCTGGGTGCGGCGTGATCCGCCCGGCCGCTGGGGGCTGCTTTGCGCCGGGGTTCTGGTCGGCGGGGCGCTGGGCAACGTGGTGGACCGCCTGCTTTACGGCGCCGTCGCCGATTTCATCAACATGTCCTGCTGCGGCATCAACAACCCCTTTGCCTTCAATCTGGCAGACGTTTGGATTTTTGTCGGCGCTTTCGGGCTGATCCTGCTGGGCGGGACGAAAAAGGCCGCGTGACCTCGGCCCCGGGATGCGCTAAAAGCGGAGCCGTCGAAGCAGGAGTTTTGCCATGCGTCTGTCGCGTGCGTTGATTTTGGGAGCCAGCCTGTTGCTTGCCGCGTGCAGCAACGACAAGGGCGTGCGCCACCTGAGCTCGAACGGGGACGGCCCGGACGAGTTTCGCATCCTGCCCAACAAGCCGCTGGAAGCACCGCCCAATTACACCTCGCTGCCGGCGCCGACGCCGGGCGAAGGCAATCGCACCGATCTCGACCCCTTGGGCGACGCGGTGGTTGCCCTTGGCGGGTCGCGCAGTGCGAAACACGCGACCGCGATCCCGGGCCGGGATTCCTCGCTGGTGAACTATGCCAGCCGGCAGGGCCTGTCGCCGGACATCCGCGCCAGCCTGGCCAGCGACGACGAAGCCTTCCGCCAAAGCCGCGGCCGGTTCACCAATATCCGGCTGGTCAAGCAGGACCGCTACAACGAGGTCTACAAACGCTACCACCTCGACCAGTATCGCGAACTGTACCGCTGGCGCGGCGCCGGGGTGGCAACGCCGACCGCACCGCCGACGCGATAAGCGCCGGAAAACGATTTCGTGACCGCCCCGCTTGCCCCTTGAAGCCGGCGGCCTGGGCCGTAACTATCCCTCATGTCCGGGAACAACAGGGAGACACCCATGACACGCTTCTTGGCGCTGGTCGCGGTGGCGGTTCTGGCGGCGATGCCGGTTGCGGCCACGGAACGGGTCAGTGATTTCCGGCTCGACAACGGCCTGCAACTGGTGGTGATCGAGGATCACCGCGCGCCGGTGGTCATCCACATGGTCTGGTATCGTGCCGGGTCGGCCGATGAGCAGGCCGGCGTTTCGGGGGTGGCACATTTCCTCGAGCACCTCTTGTTCAAGGGCACCGACACCCTGGAGTCGGGCGCGTTTTCGGCCACTGTCGCGGCCAATGGCGGGCGCGACAATGCCTTTACCAGCAATGATTATACCGCCTATTACCAGCGGGTGGCCGCCGACCGGCTGGCGCTGATGATGCAGATGGAAAGCGACCGCATGGTCAATCTGCGCCTCGGCGAGGCCGAGATCCTGACCGAGCGCGATGTCATCATCGAGGAACGCAACCAGCGGGTCGAGAACAGCCCCGGAGCGCTGATGCGCGAACAGATGGACGCGGCCCAGTATTTCAACCACCGCTACGGGGTGCCGATCATCGGCTGGCGCCACGAGATGGAAAGCCTGTCGCTGGCCGACGCGCTGGCCTACTACCGGCAGTATTACGCGCCCAACAACGCGATTGTCGTGGTGGCGGGTGACGTCGACCCGCAACAGGTGCTGGCGCTGGCCCAAACCCATTACGGCGACCTGCCCGCCAACCCCGCCCTGATGCCGCGTGAGCGGCCGCAGGAACCGCAGCAAACGGCGCCGCGCCGGCTGGTGTTCGAGGATGCGCGGGTTTCGCAGCCCTATCTGGCGCGGACCTATCTTGCCCCCGAACGCGACCCCGGCAAGCAGCGGACCGCCGCCGCGCTGACCATTCTGGCCGAGATTCTCGGCGGTGGCACCACCTCGATCCTGACCGAGAAACTGCAATTCGACCGCCAGCTGGCGGTCTATACCAGCGCCCATTACCGGGGGGTTTCTCTGGACCGGACGGTATTCGGCCTGACCGTCGTGCCGGCAGAGGGCGTGTCGCTGCAAGAAGCCGAGACCGCCATGGACGAAGTGCTGGCCGACTTTCTGGCAACCGGGGTGGACCCGGCGCAGCTGGAACGTATCCGCCGCCAGGTGCGGGCGGCACAGATCTACGCCCGCGACAGCGTCGAGTCGCTGGCCAACCGCTATGGTCAGGCGCTGGCTTCGGGGCTGACGGTAAGGGATGTGCAGGACTGGCCGGACCTGCTGCAATCGGTGACCGAGGCAGAGATTCTTGCCGCGGCCCGGCAGGTGCTTGACCGGCGCCGTTCGGTGACCGGCTGGCTCGCCGCGCCCGGCGCCAAGGAGGGGCTGCAATGAAATACTGGATGATCGTGGTCCTGTCGCTGCTTCTGGCCCTGCCCGCAAGGGCCGGGGTGGAGGTCAGGGAAGTGACATCGCCGGGGGGCGTGTCGGCCTGGCTGGTCGAAGAGCCGTCGATCCCCTTCGTCGCCCTCGAGATCCGCTTTCGCGGCGGCGCGTCGCTGGATGCTCCGGGCAAACGCGGTGCCACCAACCTGATGATGGGCCTGCTCGAGGAAGGAGCCGGTTCCCTCGATTCTCAGGGGTTCGCACGGGCCGCCGAAGCGCTGGCGGCACAGTTCGACTATGACGTCAGCGACGACACGGCCTCGGTGTCGGCCCGCTTCCTGAGCGAAAACAAGGACCAGGCGATCGCGCTTTTGCGCCTGTCGCTGGTGGCCCCCACCATCGACGAAACCGCGCTGGAACGGGTGCGCGGGCAGGTTCTGGCCGGCATCCGCTCGGACGCGCAGGATCCGAACGCGATTGCCGGTCGCGCCTTCGACGCGCTGGCCTTTGGCGACCACCCCTACGGTTCGCCGCTCGAGGGCAGCGCCGAGACGGTGCAGGCCTTGTCGCGCGACGACATCGTCGCCGCCTACCGGGGGCTTCTGGCCCGCGACCGGGTCCATGTTGCGGCGGTGGGCGACATCACCGAGGCCGAGCTTGGCACCCTGCTCGATCACCTTCTGGGCGATCTGCCCGCCGCCGGCGCCCCGATGCCCGCCCCGGTGCAGCCGATGCTGAGCGGCGGCACGACCTTGATCGATTACGACACCCCGCAGGCGGTGGCCCTGTTCGGACATCAGGGCATGGCCCGGGACGACGAGGATTTCTTTGCCGCCTATGTGCTCAACACCATTCTTGGCGGCGGCGGTTTCGAAAGCCGGCTGATGGAAGAGGTGCGCGTCAAGCGCGGCCTGACCTACGGCGTCTATTCCTACCTGGTGCCCAAGGATCTCGCGGCGCTCTATCTCGGCAGCGTGTCCTCGGCCAACGACCGGATTTTCGAGGCGGTCGAGGTCATCCGGGCGGAATGGGCACGCATGGCGGCCCATGGCGTCACCGAAGAAGAGCTGACGCGGGCCAAGGCGCTGCTGACCGGTGCCTATCCGCTGCGTTTCGACGGCAACGGTGCGATCGCGCGGATTCTCGTCGGCATGCAGATCGAAGGGCTCGGGACCGACTATATCGCCACCCGCAACGCGCGGGTGAACGCGGTGACGCGCGCCGATGTGAACAGGGTGGCGGCGGAACTGCTGCGCCCCGAGGGGTTGCACTTCGTCATCGTCGGCAAGCCCGGAAAGGGCTGAGCGGGGCGCCGGTGCGATCCCGGCGGCGGCGCGGCAGCGCTCCGGCTTTCTCTCGGGCCTTCTTCTCTCAGGCCTTCTCCAGACAGGCGATGTAAAAACCGTCCATCCCGCCCCTGTCGGCCCAGTAATCGGGGCGCAGACGCAGCCCGCCCTCCTCGGTGATCCAAGCCGGATCCACGCCGGGGATGTTCAGCGCCTCGCGATTGGCGCGCAGCTCCTTGTGCCGCGCCAGGGCGTCCTCGACCTGGCATTCGCCTTCGTCCGGCAGAAGTGAGCAGGTACAGAACACCAGCCGCCCACCGGGCTTCAGCAGCGACAGCGCGTGGTCCAGCATCACCGCCTGCATCTCGATCAGCGCCGCGAACTCGCCGCCGTCCTTGGCATGGGGCAGGTCCGGATGGCGGCGGATGGTGCCCGTCGCCGAACAGGGCGCATCCAGCAGGATGGCATCCCACTGCCCGCCCTGTTCCATCACGTCGCCGACCACGCATTCGGCCCCGAGGCCGGTGCGTTTCAGGTTCTGCTTCAGCCGCGCCATGCGGGTCTCGGAATCATCCACTGCCGTCACCTCGGCGCCCCGCGCCGCGATCTGCATGGTCTTGCCGCCCGGCGCCGCGCAGAGATCCAGCACCCGTTCGCCCGGCTGCGGCGCCAGGATCTGCACCGGCAGCGCCGCCGCCGCGTCCTGCACCCACCAGCTGCCCTTCTTGAACCCCGGCAGGGTCGACACCTGCCCGGCGCTCTCAAGCCGCACGCTGCCCGTGGGCAGCAGGGTTCCGCCCAGCGAGCGATGCAGCGCCCCCCGGTCGCCCTTGGCGGTCAGATCCAGCGGCGCACCGGCGAAATGCGCCGCCTCCATCGCCGCCACGGCCTCGGCGCCATAGGCCTCGACCAGCGGCCCGCGCAGCCATTTCGGCAGGCGCGGCACGCGCAGGATGTCCCAGGCCTCGGGGCCGGCCGCCGCGACCTTGCGCAGCACCGCGTTGACCAGACCCTTCATCGAGGCGGTGCGCTTGTTGCGCCCGACAATCTCCACGGCCGCGTTCACCACCCCGTGCGCCGCGCCGCCGCTGCACAATTCGACCGTCGCCAGACGCAGCACGTTGCGCACCGTCAGCGGCGGGTATTTGGCAAGGTGCTTCTGTAGCATCCGGTCGGCCCGCTCGAGACCGCGCAGGGTCTCGCTCGCCAGCCGCTGCGCCCGCGCGCGATCCTCGGGCTGCAACTTGTCGAGGGCGCCGCCGCCGATCAGTTCGGACAAAAGCCGACCCTCGCCCAATACCTGATCCAAGAGATATACCGCGCTGCGACGGGCTTGAACTCCGCTCTGGGACATGAAGACGCTCCTTACACCATTGGGCTTGCCGACAGGGGACGCGCGCATATATCAGGGGCGTGGCCCGAAAGGAACCCTGCCCATGACCGATACGCCCGACCAGCCCCGATCCGACCTGCCCGCCGCCGCACAGCGCGCCCTGGCCGAGGCGGAAGAGCGCCGCCGCAAGGCCAAGGCACTCGAGATGCCGACCGAGCTGGGCGGCCGCGACGGGCCCGAGCCGGTGCGCTACGGCGACTGGGAGAAAAAGGGCATCGCCATCGACTTCTGAGGCCCTGCCGCTTCATCTCTTGAACAATACTCCGGGGTGAACTGGCCACAGGCCAGGAGGGGCAGCGCCCCTCCCGCGCCAAATTCACAATCCCAGCGCCCGGCGCCGCTATTCGGCGAAACCCTGCACCAGCCGGTCCGCGACCAGCGCCAGGATCGCCATCGCCGCCCCGGCCGTCAGCCCCAGCCCGACATCCGCCTGACCAAGCGCAAGATAGATCGACTGGCCGAGCCCGGTGGTGCCGATCAGCGCCGCGATCACCAGCATGGCAAAGGCATAAAGGATGGTCTGGTTCAGGCCCAAGAGGATGGTCGGCGCCGCATAGGGGGCCCGCACCTCGACCATCTCGGCCCAGCGGCCCGCACCCGAGGCCCGTGCCGCCTCGATCATCTCGTCGGGCGTGGTGACCAGCCCGTGGCGGGTATAGCGGATCATCGGCACCACCGCGTAAAGGCAGATCGCCAGAAAGGCCGAGAACTCGCCGATCTGAAAGAACATCAGCACCGGGATCAGGAACACGAACAGGGGGATGGTCTGCAACAGGTCGCAGATCGGCTGGATCACCGCCCAGGCCGTGCGGCTAACCGAAGCCCAGAGGCCCAGCGCACCGCCGATCACGGCGCAGGCCAGGACCGAGGCTCCCGACAGATAAAGCGACAACAGCGCCCGGGACCAGAGCCCGCTGACCAGGATCAACAGCAGCAGGATCACCGCGAAGCGCGCCAATTTCCAGCCCGACGACACCCAGCCCAGCGCCGCCGCGCCCGCCAGCACGAAGACCCAGGGCAGTTGCGCCACGCCGACCTCGAGCATGCCGGTCAGGATAATCGCCAAGAAGCCGATCACCAGCTGGCCGCGCCAGGCGAGAAACGCCGCCAGCACCACCGCGACCCCGTAAAGCATCAGCGAATGCGTCGCGGTCCACTTGAACCCCCAGGTGAAGGGCAGCACCGCATCCGCCAGCCCGATGCGCAGCGGCAAGAGGCCATAGAACATGGCACCGTTCTTGACGCCGTCCAGCGTGGCGCCGTTGCGGGCGGTAAAGCTGCCGACACCCCGGTCGACGGCCTCTGCCAGCCCGTCGAAGGCGGCGAAGGCCGCCACATCGCCGCCACGGAAGAACACCACGGCCGCCAGCAGCACCGAAACACCCGCAATCGCCGCGACGACCTTCGGGTTGCGCGGCACATGCGGCTGCGCCAGCCGCGCCGACAGGCGGTCGATCACGATGGCAAATGCCACGATCACCAGCCCGGCAAGGAACGCCTGTCCGAACTGCGCCTTGCGCATGGTCAACAGCACCTCCCAGCCGATGTCCTCGAAACCGCCGATCACGGCGGCGATGATGACCATGGACAAAGCCGCCATCAGGCATTGGTTGACGCCGACCATGATCTGGGACGCGGCGGCCGGCAGCTCCACCAGAAACAACTGCTGACGCCGGGTGCCCCCCGACATCACCGCCGCTTCGCGAATCTCGCTGTCCACCCGCTCCAGCCCCAGCAGCACGTTGCGTGCCATCGGCGGGGCGGCATAGATCGCCGAAGCAATCAGGCCCACCACCGGGCCAAATCCGAACAGGATCAGCAGCGGGGTCAGATAGGCAAAGGTCGGCACCGTCTGCATGACGTCCAGCGTCGCGTTCACCGCGCCTTTGATCCGGGGCACTTCATAGGCCAGAATTCCGATCGCCGTTCCCGCGAGAAGGGCCAGCGGCACCGATACCGTGACCAGCGCCAGCGTGTTCATGCCTTCGACCCAATAGCCCGAGAGCAGGACCAGACCAAGGCCGATCGCGCCCAGCAAGGCCATCCGCAGCCCGCCGAGATACCAGCCCAGCGCCGCGGTGCCGCCAATGATAAGGGGCCAGGGCGCGCCGCCCAGAACCGCGCTGGTCCAGGCCATCGGGTAGCCCAGCAATCCGGCCAGCCCGCGCGCCGCCGGTTTCAGCAGCGCAAGCAGCCAGCCAACCCCGGTTCCGACCCATTCGGTGACCGGAAGAACCAGCACCTCGGGCCAGGCAACCAGCCAGGGAAACACATCACCGAAAAGGCGGCAGGCAGCTCCGACCACAAGCACCAGAAGGGCGGCCCGTGCCCCCGGCCCCAGCCCCGAGGCTCGACCGGGGCGGCCGGCGGCTTCAGACGACAGGCTCACGTCTCTTCCGCCTGCAAGGCGGCAGCAAGGTCGCTTGGGTTGACCGCGCCGATCACTGTCCCATCCGCGCCGCGAACCGGAACCGGCTGATAGAGCGACATGCAGCGCGCCAGCGCGGTGTCGAGGGTCATGTCCGCGCGCAGACCCGGATCATCGGGCATGTGATCGGGCAGATCCGCGCGCATCACCGATTCGACCCGCGCATGGCGCCCCTTGGCCACATCCTTGGAAAACTCGGCGACATAGTCGTCGACCGGGTGCAGCACGATCTCTTCCGGTGTGCCGATCTGTACCACTTCGCCGTCTTTCATGATGGCGATCCGATCCGCCAGTTTCAGCGCCTCGGTAATGTCATGGGTAATGAAGACGATGGATTTCTTCAGCGTCGCCTGAATGTTGAGGAATTCGTCCTGCAACTGGCGCCGGATCAGCGGATCGAGCGCCGAAAAAGGCTCGTCCAGGAACCAGATATCGGGGTTGACCGCCAGCGACCGGGCAATGCCGACGCGTTGCCGCTGGCCACCGGACAATTCGCGCACATAGGCGCTTTCGCGCCCCTCGAGACCGACCATCTGCAACACTTCGGCAGCGCGGGCCCGGCGCTCGGCCCGGCCTGCACCCTGCATCTTCAGCGGGAAGGCCACATTGTCGATCACCGTCATATGCGGAAACAGGCCGAAATGCTGGAACACCATGCCCAGCTTGTGGCGGCGCAATTCGATCAGCCGCTTTTCGCTGGCTTTCAGAATGTCCTCGCCGTCGATCCTGACCGCGCCGCCCGTGGGCTCGATCAGCCGCGAAATGCAGCGGATCAGGGTCGATTTTCCAGACCCAGAAAGGCCCATGATGACGAACAGCTCGCCGGAACCGACCTCGAAGCTGGCATCACGCACGGCCGGGATCAGGCCCCGCGACTTCAGCTCCTCGGCGATGGCGCGCGAACCGCCGGCCGGGCGCGCGGCGTCAAGTGCAGACCGCGCGTCGGTGCCGAAGACCTGCCACAGGCCTTCGACCGCGATCGCCGGGGCGGTTCCGGAAGGTGCAGCCATGGTTCAGCGGGTGGCCGCTTCGACAACCGGCTTCCACTTTGTCGGGTTGGCGCGCATCCATTCCGCGACCACGTCCTCGACCTTCATCCCGCTGACGTCGACCGCACCCATCATCGGCTGCTGATCCTCGACCGCCAGCTGGTAGTTGACCAGAATCTCATGCGCGGCGGGCCACTTGTCCTTCATTCCGACCCAGCCGGCCTTGAAGATACGGCTCGGGGCAAAGTCGCAGTCGTTGACCGCGTTCGGGTTCGGACCCCAGGCCGGATCGCTGAAACAGGCCTCTTCACCGGCCGGAAGATCGACGAATTTCACGTCATAGGCGGACATCGCCCAATGCGGCTGCCAGAAGGTCACCAGCAGCGGCGATTTCTTCTCGGTGGAGGCGCGCAGCTCGGCGATCAGGGCCCCTTCGGATCCCGCCGGCACCGCCTTGAACGGCAATTCCAGCCCCGCCATGCGATCCGCCCCCGGAGTGCCCCAGTCGGCCGGGTAATCCACCAGCCGGCCCATCGGCAGGGTCTCGGCGGTGGCGAAATTCATCGCGCAGTCCTTCAGCGCCTCCCAGGCCGGCAGGCCGGGGCAGATCTCGGCGACATGGGCCGGATAGGCGATGCCCTCGCGTGCGTTCAGCCCGAGATCGGACAGCTCTTCGAGCTGACCGGCCTCTTTCAGCAGCGCATATTGGTCCGAGACGTTCGACGACCAGATTTCCAGCGTCGCGTGGATGTCGCCGTCGGCAATGGCCTGAAACTGGTTGAGCATGCCGGCGGTGACGAACTCGACCTTATAGCCGGCCGCTCGCAGCATTTCCGCCGCGACATGGGTGGTGACATGCTGGCCGGTCCACTCGTTGATCGCCAGCCGGATCGGCTCGTCCGTGGCGCCAAGGTCGGCGGCAACGGCAGCGCCCGAAAGGGCGGCGGTCAGCGTCAGTGCGGACAGTCCCGACAAGATCGGATTGGTCATGGTGTTCTCCCTGTTTTGACGTCATCCAGTTTCTTGAATGACTGTTCAATTTTTTGTCTAGGCACATAAAACCACATGTCCTGCAATCTGCCAACAGGAATGTTCCGGCCCCTTCCGCAGCGGCGGCTCGCTGCGCAACGGACCTTCCGCCAAACCGCAACCAGGGGCCTTCGCGCCCACTCGCATGGGGCGCGGGCCGGAGTCTTCCTACAGGCCCAGAACGTCGATCATGTCGTACTCGCCGGGCTTCTTGTCCTGCCCCCAGAGCGCCGCCTTCAGCGCGCCGCGGGCAAAGATCGCCCTGTCGGTCGCCAGGTGGCGCAGCACGATGCGTTCGCCCGGCGCGGCGAACATCACATCATGTTCACCGACGATGTCGCCACCGCGGATTGCCACGAAGCCGATATCGCCCTTGCGGCGGGCGCCGGTGATGCCGTCACGGCCCCGGTCGGCCACGTCCGACAGCGAGACGCCACGCCCCTCGGCCGCCGCCTCGCCCAGCATCAGCGCAGTGCCCGAGGGCGCATCGACCTTCTGGTTGTGATGCGATTCGATCACCTCGATGTCGAAATCCTCGTCCAGTGCGGCAGCCACTTTCCGGGTCAGCTGGGTCAGCAGGTTGACCCCCAGCGACATGTTGCCGGCACGCACGATCACCGCGTGGCGGGCGCAGGGCTCGAGCAGGGCGATCTCCTCCTCGCTCATGCCGGTGGTGCCGATCACATGCACGGCCCGCGCCTGGGCTGCCAGCCGGGCAAATTGCAGCGTCGCCTGGGGCGCGGTGAAGTCGATCACCGCCTGCGCCTTGGCAAAGGCCTCGAGCGGCTCGTCGGTCACCGCAACGCCCAGCGGTTGCCCGCCCATCGCTTCGCCGATGTCCCGGCCGATCCAGGGGTGGCCGGCGCGCTCGACGGCTCCGACCAGCCGCGCCTTGTCGCTGGCACTCACGGTCTCGATCAGCATCCGGCCCATGCGGCCCGAAGCGCCGGTAATCACGATCCCTGGCAGGTCTTGCATGCTGTTTTTCCTTGTCGGCTGTTGTGGGTTGGCTCCGGTGTACCCTGTGCGGCGACGCTTGGCAAAGCCTTGCGAAAGCCCTAAGTGGAACCCATGGCAAAGAACAAGTTTCATGACGGCCCCGGCCCTTCGCAACGTCAGCTCCGCGTCGGCGAGCTGATCCGGCGTTCGCTGTCCGAGGTTCTGGCGCGCGGCGACGTGCACGATCCCGACCTCAACCGCATGTCGATCACCGTGGGCGAGGTGCGCACCTCGCCCGATCTCAAGATCGCCACCGCCTATGTGCTGCCGCTGGGCGGCAAGGGGCAGGACGAGGTGCTGAAGCTTCTGGCCCAGAACCGCGGCGAGCTGCGCCGCGCGATCGGCAAGAAGACCGGGCTGAAATATACCCCCGACCTGCGCTTTCAGCTGGATCAGACCTTCGACCAGATGGACGAGACCCGCCGGATGCTCAGCCAGGATCACGTGCGCCGGGACATCGAAGACGACGGATGATGCGCCTGGCCGCCCCCCTCGCCGCCCTTGCCGCCCTGTGCGTGGCCCAGGCTGCGGCGGCGGTCGACTGCCGGGACATCACCTTCGACGACAGCCCCTATACGATTTGCGAGGTCGACGCGCAGCAGGAAGACCTGCGCCTGTTCCTGCGTGACACCAAGGGCGCCCCCTTGGGGCAGTTCTCGATCATCGACCGCAGCCTGCCCGAGGGGCAGAGGCTGGCCTTTGCGATGAATGCCGGCATGTATCACATGGACCGCAGCCCGGTCGGCTTCTATGTCGAGGGCGATCACCGCGAAGGGCGGCTGCTGACCGGGGCCAGCGCCGGCAATTTCGGACTGTTGCCCAATGGCGTGTTCTGCATCAGGTCCGGGCGCGCCGACGTCATCGAAACCCTCGGCTTTCAGGCGCGGCAGCCGGCCTGCGCCTATGCCAGCCAGTCGGGCCCGATGCTGGTCATCGATGGCGCCCTGCATCCGCGCTTTCTTGCCGACGGCACCTCGCGCTTTCTGCGCAACGGCGTCGGCACCAGCGCCGACGGGCGCCGCGCGGTGTTCGCGATCTCGAACGCCCCGGTCACCTTCCACGCCTTTGGCCGCCTGTTCCGCGACCACCTGAAGCTGCCCAGCGCGCTCTACTTCGACGGCAAGATCAGCCGCCTGCACGCGCCGCAGCTCGGGCGTTCGGACCCAGGCTTCTGGATGGGGCCCGTGGTCGGCGTGGTGGCGCGGGACTGAGCCACTGCCACCGGCGCCCTGCGGTGCGGGCCCTGCCGGTTTGACACGCGCCATGGCTTGGGCTACCTGCGCGCCTTCAACAGTCGGGAACGGACAGCACATGGGACGCAAGCGCAAGGGACGCGACATTTCGGGATGGCTGGTGGTCGACAAGCCCGCCGGCATGACCTCGACCGCCGTGGTCAACAAGGTCCGCTGGGCGATGGACGCCAGGAAGGCCGGTCACGCCGGCACGCTGGACCCCGAGGCCACCGGCGTTCTCGCGGTGGCGCTGGGCGAGGCGACCAAGACCGTTCCCTACGTGACCGACGACCTGAAATGCTATGAGTTCACCGTGCGCCTGGGCCAGGCCACCAACACCGATGACGCCGAGGGCGAAGTGATCGCCTCATCCGATCTGCGCCCCGAGGACGATCAGATCAAGGACGCGCTGGGCCGGTTCGTCGGCGACATCATGCAGGTGCCGCCCAAGTTCTCGGCGGTCAAGATCGACGGCCAGCGCGCCTATAAACTGGCCCGCGACGGCGCGGATGTCGAGATCGCGGCGCGGCCGCTCTGGGTCGAGGAACTGGTGATGACCGGCCGCCCCGACTCCGATCACGTGACGCTCGAGATGACCTGCGGCAAGGGCGGCTACGTGCGCTCGATCGCCCGCGATCTGGGCGAGGCGCTGGGCTGTCACGGCCATGTGCTGTGCCTGCGCCGCATCTGGTCGGGCCCCTTCGAGGCCAAGGATGGGGTGAGCGTCGAAGAGATCGACAGACTGGCGAAAACCGGGCAGCTGGACGCCTATCTGCGCCCGCTTGAAGAGGCCCTCTCGGATCTGCCCGAGGTGAAATGCACGGCCGAGGGCGCGACCCGCCTGCGCAACGGCAACCCCGGCATGGTGATCGCCCAGGACGTGGAGTATGGCGAGGAAGCCTGGGCATCCTTCGAGGGCCGGGCGCTGGCGGTCGGTGTGTTCAAGGCCGGGGAACTGCACCCCAACAGGGTGTTTGTCTGGGCAGACGCGTGATCGTCCGGCAGCACCAGAAGGGCGACGCCGCCTCGGTGGCCGAATACTCGGATTGCGAGACCTACCGCTATGCGCTGACCCGGGTCTGGGATCCCGAAGGCCGGCGCGCGACCTTTATCATGCTGAACCCCTCGCAGGCGACCGAGGTGCAGAACGATCCGACCATCGAACGCTGCGAGCGCCGGGCGCGGGCGCTGGGGTTTGGCGGCTTCTGCGCGGTCAACATCTTCGCCCTGCGCGAAACCGACCCGCAGAAAATGCGCCGGCACAAGGCGCCCGAAGGTCCGGAAAACGATCAGGCCATCCGGCGCGCCTGCCACTGGGCGGACGTCATCATCGCCGGCTGGGGCGCGCATGGGGCGCATCTCGGGCGCGGCGCGGCCATGCGCGAGGTGCTGCGGGCCACCGGACGCGAGGTGCATTGCCTCGGCCTGACCAAGGCCGGCCATCCGCGGCACCCGCTTTACATCGCCTATGCGCAGCAACCGCAGCCTTGGTCACTGGCCGATTAGACGGCTTGGATTAACCACGCCCCCAGCCTGCCGTTTACAGCCACGGGCCCTTGCCCGAAACTGAGGCGGGGCTTGAAATGGGTTGGTGACAGATGCTGTTCTTCACGGGTCTTTTCGGATTGTTGGCCGCAGGTGCGGCGGCGGTGGTCTCTTTCGACTTCGGTGCCGTCGACGAAGACGACAGCGATGCCGACCCGGCAGAAGACGATCGCCCGCCAACGCCTGAAGATGCGCCGGACCTGTTGGACATGGCAGGGCCCGGCCCCGGCTTCGGGGTCGGCCCGCCCGCCAGCAGCGAGCCGGATCAGATCATTTCCGGCAGCGCCAGCGCCGATGCGCTGAGCGGCGGCACCGGCGACGATCAGATCAACGGCTATGGCAGTCACGACGCGATCTTCGGCGGGCCGGGCGACGATCATCTTTATGGCAGCACCGGCAATGACCACCTGTCGGGACAGGCGGGCGACGACCTGCTGCATGGCGAAGATGGCCGCGACAGCCTGTTCGGCGGTGCGGGCGACGACAGCCTGTTCGGCCATGTCGGCGACGACCTGCTGCGCGGACAGGCGGGCGACGATTCCCTGACCGGGGGCACCGGCGACGACAGCCTGTTCGGCGGCGAGGGCGGCGACGCGCTGCATGGCGGCGAGGGCGACGACCTGCTCGACGGCGACTCCGGCGGCGACACGCTGTTCGGAGGTGATGGCGCCGACCTGATCCTCGGCGGCGGCGATGCGCCCGGATCGGCGCCCGATTTTCTCAACGGCGGAGACGGCGACGACACCATTCTGGCCGGGCAGGGCGACTGGATCTCGGGCGGGCAGGGTCACGACCACATGCTGCTGGAGGATTGGGCCGACGGCGGCGAGGCGATCACGATCACCGATTTCGCCGCGGATGAAGACAGCCTGATCCTGCTCTACGACGATGACGGCACGCCCCCGGAAATCGTGCTTCGCCCCGGCACCGGCGCCAGCGCCACGACAGAGGTGCTGGTCGACGGCAAGTTGGTGGCCACGGTTCAGGGCGGCGCCGAACTGACGGCGGCGGATATCGCGCTGGTACCGCTCGACAGCCCCGAGGCGCGGGCGCTGTTGCAGCCCTGACCCCTCGCGGCGGCGGCATCACGCCCGGGCTTTCCTTTCGCCGCGAAATCCCTTATACGCGCGCATCCGCTTGGGAAACCCAAGGGGATTCTCTCCACGGACCCTGCTGGACGACATCCCGGCTTGCGCCCTCAACCCTTTGACCACAGGAGACCCCGATGTCGATCACTGTTGAAGAAAAAGCCCGCGTCATGAAGGAATACGCAACCAAGGACGGCGACACCGGTTCGCCCGAGGTCCAGGTTGCCATCCTGTCGTCGCGCATCGCGACCCTGACCGAGCATTTCAAGACCCACAAGAAAGACAACCACGGCCGCCGTGGTCTGCTGAAGATGGTTGCCCAGCGCCGCAAGCTGCTGGACTACCTGAAAGGCAAGGACGAGGCCCGTTATCTGGACCTCATCAAACGTCTGGGCCTGCGCCGCTAAGGCTTGGATCCGAACGGACGATCAGCGCCTGCTCCTCGGAGCAGGCGTTTTTTGTTTCCGCATCAGGGCAGGTGGCGGGCAGGTGTCCAAAGCTCAGTCGTGGCGGCGAATCACCTCTGCCACCATGCCGGCGATCTCGCGGCTGGCCTTGTAGGACGGGTGCACCATGTCGAGCCCGTGATACGAGCGGTCGCCATGTGGCACCAGATCGGCGAGCGACAGGAAATGCATGTCCGGCAGCAGCTTTGACAGCGCCGCCAGCCGGGCCTCGAACTCTTCCCCCTCGTCGCGGCAGGCCTCGATCGGCGACCAGGCCCCGGGGCTGCGCAGATAGCCGACATAGATCACCTTGGCACCGGAACCGAGCAGGGTGCTCACCAGATGCGGGATCGCCCCCCTGCGCCCGTCCTCAGAGATCATCCGCCCCATGCGACGCTCGCATTTGTGGCAGCCGCAGCCCATCCACAGGTCGTTGCCGCCACCATTGAGCACGATCCAGTCCCAGTCGCCGGGCCGGTACTGCTTGGCGATCTTGAGGCCGATGGCGCCGGAGATCGGCAGCGCGTAAAGAATGCGCGCGCCACTCACCGCATGGGTGGCGACCGGCTCGCCCAGCTCCTTGGCCAGCACATGGCCGACCGAGCGCCCGGTCACGCTGTGCCAGGCCATCAGACTGTCGCCCATCGCCAGGATGCGCGGCGCCTGTTCCTGGCTCTGGGCCGGGACTGCGATCAGGATCAGGGTCGAAATCAGGGTTGCCAGAAACGCTTTCATGAAACTCACTTTTCTATATGCCGTTTTGCCGCGTCAAGACGGGCCCGCGCCGGCAATCTGGCCCCGCGACATGGCGACAATCGGCAGAGGGCGCGGCAAATTCGGGGCCGGCGTCAAACCGCTGGGTTTCGAGATTTCAGTTTTCAAAGCACCGGTTTTGTTATATGGCGCCAGCATCTGAGACGTGGTGCCCGGATCCCGGCACCCGAAACAAGGATGAATAGGGATCGGCGGCAATGCGGCCGCCATTGAAACGGGAGACCCGGGAACGCCCGGGAGCGCTTCCAACCAGGATATGATACATGTTTGACGTAACGACGAAAACGATGCAGTGGGGCGAAGAGACCCTCACGCTGGAAACCGGCAAGGTTGCCCGCCAGGCCGACGGCTGTGTGATTGCAACGCTGGGCGAAACCTCGGTGATGGCCGCCGTGACCTTCGCCAAGGCCCCCAAGCCCGGTCAGGACTTTTTCCCGCTGACCGTTCACTACCAGGAAAAATACTATGCTGCGGGCAAGGTGCCCGGCGGCTTCTTCAAGCGCGAAGCGCGTCCGACCGAGAAAGAAACCCTGACCGCGCGCCTGATCGACCGCCCGATCCGCCCGCTGTTCGTGCCCGGCTTCAAGAACGAAGTTCTGGTGATGTGCACCGTGCTGAGCCACGATCTGGTCAATGACCCCGACATCGTGGCGATGATCGCGGCCTCGGCGGCCCTGACGCTGTCGGGCGCCCCCTTCATGGGCCCGATCGCCGCCGCCCGCGTCGGCTTCGAAGATGGCGAATACGTTCTGAACCCGACCGTCGACGACATGCACATGCTGCGCAACAACCCCGATCAGCGTCTTGATCTGGTCGTCGCCGGCACCAAAGACGCCGTGATGATGGTGGAATCCGAAGCCTACGAGCTGAGCGAAGCCGAGATGCTGGGCGCGGTGAAATTCGCCCATGACTCCTTCCAGCCGGTGATCGACCTGATCATCCAACTGGCCGAAGAAGCCGCCAAAGAGCCCTTCGACTTCCAGCCGCCGGAATACTCGGACCTCTACGAGGCGGTGAAAGCCGCTGGCGAGACCGAGATGCGCGCCGCATTTGCCCTGACCGACAAGCAGGAGCGCACCGCCGCTGTTGCCGCCGCCCGCGAGGCGATCAAGGCAGCGCTCAGCGAAGAGCAGCTGGAAGACGCCAACCTCGGCTCGGCGATGAAGAAGCTCGAGGCCGGCATCCTGCGCGGCGACGTCGTCAAAACCGGCAAGCGGATCGACGGTCGTTCGACCACCGATATCCGTGCCATCGAATGCCAGACCGGCTTGTTGCCCCGGACCCACGGTTCGGCCCTGTTCACCCGTGGCGAAACCCAAGGTCTGGTTGTCACCACGCTGGGCACCGGCGACGACGAGCAGATGATCGACGCGCTGAACGGCACCTACCGCTCGAACTTCCTGCTGCACTATAACTTCCCGCCCTATTCGGTCGGCGAAGTTGGCCGTGTGATGGGCCCGGGCCGTCGCGAGATCGGTCACGGCAAGCTGGCGTGGCGCGCGTTGCAGGCGGTTCTGCCGGCGGCGACCGACTTCCCCTATACCATCCGCGTGGTGTCGGAAATCACCGAATCCAACGGTTCGTCCTCGATGGCCTCGGTCTGCGGTGGCTCGCTGTCGATGATGGACGCCGGCGTGCCGCTGACCTCGGCCGTGGCCGGTGTCGCGATGGGTCTGATCCTCGAAGACGACGGCTCCTACGCGATCCTGTCGGACATCCTGGGCGACGAAGACCACCTCGGCGACATGGACTTCAAGGTGGCCGGCACCGAAAACGGCATCACCTCGCTGCAAATGGACATCAAGGTCGCCGGCATTACCCCGGAGATCATGGAGAAAGCCCTGGCCCAGGCCAAGGAAGGCCGCATGCATATCCTCGGCGAGATGAGCAAGGCGCTGACCGGCGCCGCCGAATTCTCGGTGCACGCGCCGCGCATCGAGACCATGCAGGTGCCCACCGACAAGATCCGCGAAGTGATCGGTTCGGGTGGCAAGGTGATCCGCGAGATCGTCGAAGTGTCGGGCGCCAAGGTCGACATCAACGACGACGGCATCATCAAGATCGCCTCGCCCAACGGTGACTCGATCCAGAAGGCCTATGACATGATCCACGCCATCGTGGCCGAGCCCGAAGTGGGCGAGATCTACAACGGCAAGGTGGTGAAGATCGTCGATTTCGGCGCCTTCGTGAACTTCTTCGGCAAGCGCGACGGGCTGGTGCACGTCAGCCAGATCGAAAACCGCCGCCTGAACCATCCTTCGGACGTGCTGAAGGAAGGCCAGGACGTGAAGGTCAAGCTCCTGGGCTTTGACGATCGCGGCAAGGTCCGCCTGTCGATGAAGATCGTCGATCAGGAAACCGGCGAAGAGATCCCGCAGCAGCCGCGCGAAAAGCGTGAAAAGCAGGACGGCTGAGCCTGAACGCCAAGCGAACAACGAAAAGCCCCGGTCAACGCGCCGGGGCTTTTTCTTTTGCCCCATCGCGGCTATGCCTGCCCCATGCACAGCCTGATCATCCATATGTCCTCAAGCACTGCCCGGCGCGGCAATGTCGACCGGCTGCTGGCCGACCTGCCGCAGGCGCAGCTGATCGAGGCCGTCGACGGGCGCCGACCCGAGGTACTGGCGGGTGTCGACCTGCGCCCCGGCACCCTGCATCAGCCGCGCTACCCCTTTCCGATCAGGGGCGGCGAGGTGGGCTGTTTTCTCAGCCACCGCGCCTGCTGGCAGAAAATAATCGATATGGGCTGGGAGGCGGCGATCATCGCCGAAGACGACCTCGAGATCGCGCCGGACAGACTGGCACCGCTCCTGGCGCTTATCGCGCGCAACGCCACCCCCGACAGCTTCATCCGCATCCCGCCGAAAGACCGCGAACCCCTGACCACAGCCGAAGATCGGGAACAGGGTCTGACCCTGTTCACCCCGCGCATCATCGGCCTTCAGACCACGGCGCAGGTGGTCGGCCGCAAGGCCGCCGCGCGGCTGTTGAAAGCCACTGAAACGCTGGACCGCCCGGTCGACACCTTGCTGCAGATGCACTGGGTGACCGGCCAGAAGGTTCAAACCATCCTGCCCAACGGCGCCGCTGAAAAAAGCTTCGGTGCCGGGTCCACCGTGCAGCAGAAAGACCCCGGCCTGATGGCAAAACTGCGCCGAGAATTCGCCCGCGCCCGCTATCGCGCCGCGGTCAGGCGCCGCCCCCAAAGCTGATCGCCCGACCCCGCAGCTTTCTCTTGCCCGAAATATCCTCGCCGAAGGCATCCCGACCCGGCCGCCGGGCCCCGACCCGTCGGGTCGCGGTGGCTCTTCCGGCATCAGCAAGAATTTGATCAAATTTTTGCGACGCAGCGGCACTAGGTCTTGCGGGGGGGCAGGCGCCCTGCCACAGTGCGGCAAATTCTCGGAGGATTACCATGATTGAGAAACGTCAGTTCTATATCGACGGCAGCTGGGTCGATCCGGTGGCACCGCGCGACCTCGAGGTCATCGACCCGGCGACGGAAGAGGTCTGCGCGGTGATCTCGCTCGGCGACCAGGCCGACACCGATGCCGCCGTGGCCGCCGCCCGGGCCGCCTTCCCGGCCTGGGCAGCCAGGCCGCTCGACGAGCGGATCGCCCTGATCCGCCGGCTCGGAGAGATCTACAACCAGCGTCGCAACGACATGGCCGAGGCGATGCGCATGGAAATGGGCGCACCGGTCGATCTCGCGCGCGGCGGCCAATGGGGGTCGGGCAGCTGGCATCTCGACGGGTTTCTCGACGCGCTGGATGGCTTCGAGTTCGAAAGGTCCTACAAGGATGTCGACCGCATCCGCCTTGAACCGATCGGCGTCTGCGGCATGATCACCCCCTGGAACTGGCCGATGAACCAGGTCTTCCTCAAGGCGATCCCGGCCATGGCGGTGGGCTGCACCATGGTGCTGAAACCCTCGGAAATCGCACCGCTGTCGTCGATCGTCTTTGCCGAGATCGTCGATGCGGTGGGCTTCCCGGCCGGGGTCTTCAACATGGTCAACGGGGACGGCATCGGGGTCGGCTCGCAGCTCTCGGCGCACCCGGATGTCGACATGATCTCCTTCACCGGATCGACCCGCGCCGGCATCGCCATCTCCAAGGCCGCCGCCGACAGTCTGAAGCGGGTCAGTCTCGAACTGGGCGGCAAGGGCGCCAATATCATCTTTGCCGATGCCGACGACAAGGCGGTCAAGCGCGGCGTGATCCACTGCATGGCCAACACCGGACAGTCCTGCAACGCCCCGACCCGCATGCTGGTGGAACGCAGCCGCTACGACGAAGCGGTGGAACAGGCCCGGGCGGCGGCCGAGGCGACCTCGGTCGGGCCCACCGACCAAAGCGGCCGTCATATCGGCCCGGTGGTCTCCGAGTTGCAGTTCAACAAGATCCAGAGCCTGATCGAGGTCGGCATCAAGGAGGGCGCCACCCTGGTCGCCGGCGGCCTCGGCCGTCCCGAAGGCGTCAACAAGGGCTATTACGTGCGCCCGACGGTCTTTGCCGATGTCACCCCCGAGATGACCATCTACCGCGAGGAAATCTTCGGCCCGGTGCTGGCGATGACCCCCTTCGACGATGAGGCCGAGGCGATCGAGATGGCCAATGACACGGTCTACGGCCTGACCAACTACATCCAGACCCAGGATGCCGAAAAACGCCTGCGCGTCGCCCGCTCGGTGCGTTCGGGCATGGTCGAGACCAATGGCGTCGGCCGCCAGCTCGGCTCGCCCTTCGGCGGCTACGGCCAGTCCGGCAACGGCCGCGAAGGCGGTGTCTGGGGCATCGAGGAGTTCTGCGAGGTCAAGGCGATCTCGG
>NZ_JBFJVE010000001.1:0-55731 GCF_041624275.1 Shimia sp. | reverse complement strand
TGCTGATCGCCATCGGCTGGCGCGAGAGCATCGTGGTGGCCATCGTGATCCCTGTCACCATCCTGCTGACGCTGTTCGCGGCCTGGATCCTTGGCTACACGCTGAACCGGGTGTCGCTTTTCGCGCTGATCTTCTCGATCGGCATCCTTGTCGACGATGCCATCGTGGTGATCGAGAACATCGCCCGCCACTGGGGCATGCCCGGCAAGGGAGACCGGGTCAGCCGCGCCATTCATGCGGTGGCCGAGGTCGGCAACCCGACCATCGTCGCCACGCTGACGGTGGTGGCGGCGCTGCTGCCGATGCTCTTCGTTTCCGGTCTCATGGGGCCCTATATGAGCCCGATCCCGGTCAATGCCTCGGCGGCGATGGTGTTTTCCTTCTTCGTCGCGGTGATCATCACCCCCTGGCTGATGGTCAAGGTCAGCGGCAAGGCGCCGCCCCACCACGCCGACGATAGGGCCCATTCAGGTGGCGCCCTCGGGCGGGCCTATGCGGCGGTCGCCGCGCCGGTTCTGGCCTCCAAGGCGCGGTCGGGCCTGTTCCTGCTGCTGGCGGCGGGCCTGTCCTTCGGTTCCCTGTCGATGCTCTACACCAAGGACGTGACGGTCAAGCTTTTGCCATTCGACAACAAGTCCGAACTGTCGGTGGTGATCGACATGCCCGAGGGCAGCTCGGTCGAGGACACCGATGCCGTCGCTCAGGCGGTGGCGCGCCGCGTGCTGGACCTGCCCGAGGTGCTGTCGGTGCAGACCCATGCCGGCGATGCGGCGCCTTTCAACTTCAACGGGCTGGTGCGGCACTATTACCTGCGGGAAATGCCGCATCTGGGCGATGTGCAGATCAATCTCGATGCCAAGCATCACCGCGAGCGCACCAGCCACGAGATCGCGCTGGACATCCGCGACCGGCTTTCCGGGCTCGATCTGCCGCCGGGCACCAGCCTCAAGACCGTCGAGCCGCCCCCCGGACCGCCGGTGATCTCGACCCTGCTGGCCGAGGTCTACGGCCCCGATGGCGAAAGTCGCCGCGCCACGGCGCGCAAAATTCGCGAGGCCTTTGAAAGCGTGGCTTTCATCGTCGATGTCGACGACAGTTTCGGCCTTCAGCCGCGCAAGCTCGGGGCCCGCATCCTGCCCGATCAGCTCGAGTTCTTCGGGGTCCAGGAAGAGGATGTGTTCTCGACCCTTGCCCTGCTCAACCACGGTTCGGTGGTCGGCTATTCGCATCGCGGCGAGGGCCGCTACCCGATCCCGATCCGGGTCGAGCGTGACAAGGCGGGCAGGGTGGTCGACGAACGCTTTCTGTCGACCCCGGTGCCGGCCAACGTGCTGCCCGGCGCGCGCGGGGTGGTCGAACTGGGCGACGTGGTCGAGATCGTCGAAAGCCGCGCCTCCTTCCCGATCTTCCGCCACAACGGCCGCGCCGCCGAGATGGTCATGGCCGAACTGGCCGGCAGCTACGAAAGCCCGCTCTACGGCATGATCGCGGTCGCCGATGCGCTGGACCGGATGGACTGGAGCCAAGGGCAGAAGCCGCAGATCAAGCTGATGGGCCAGCCGGCAGATGAGTCGCATCCCACGTTGCTGTGGGACGGCGAATGGGAGGTCACGGCGATCACCTTCCGCGACATGGGGGCGGCCTTTGCGGTGGCGCTCTTGGGGATCTACATCCTGGTGGTGGCGCAGTTCGGCTCGTTCCGCCTGCCGCTGGTGGTGCTGACCCCGGTGCCGCTGACCTTTCTTGGCATCATGCTGGGCCACTGGTGGCTGGGGGCGCCATTTTCGGCGCCCTCGATGATCGGTTTCATCGCCCTGGCCGGGATCATCGTGCGCAACTCGATCCTGCTGGTCGATTTCATCCGCCATGCCGACCGGGCCGGAAAGACCGAGCTGGAAATCCTGATCGACGCCGGGGCGATCCGCTTCAAGCCGATCCTGCTGACGGCGGTGGCGGCGATGATCGGCGCCGGGGTGATCCTGTTCGATCCGATCTTCCAGGGGCTGGCGATCTCGCTGCTGTTCGGCCTGCTCAGCTCGACCCTGCTCACGGTGCTGGTGATCCCGGCGATCTACCGCGTGTTCAAGACCTGACTGCCGGGGGCGGCGCGCTGCCGCCCCCGGTTCCCGTCACATTTCCTTCACGGGACTCTTTTCACAGCGAATCACCTCTGGTATCCTGATCGGCAATAAGAACAATTGGCAGGTAACCGGGCAATGAAAACGGGCTTTCGAGGCACGTTCGTCATCTCTTGGTCGCAGACAGAGATAGAGGGTGTCGCGGCCGCACCGACAGAGGCGCTGGAAACCGGCGTGGTGTGGTCCTGGCGTGGCGACGCGGTGCGTGTGGACGGCCCGTCGGACCTGTTGAGTCTGGATCAGGCGGAAGGCGAGGCCAATATCCGCAAACGGGCGGCGCGCATGGTGCGCCGGCTGGTCGGCGCGGCCATCGACACGGGTCGCAAGCCCGAAGAGATCGAAATCGAAGAACCGCTGATGGACGGCGGCTTCGTGGTCACCAATGGCGCGCAGAGCTATTCGGTCACCGTGATCGAGGTCGCGGGCAGCCGGCCGCTGCTGATGTTCCTCGACGAGATGCCGCCGCAGAATCAGGATCTGTGGGTGGTGCATCACAGCATGGGCGCGGTCCTGAAGACCCGCGAGCCGGGCCGGGGCGGGGTCATCTGTTTCACCCCGGGAACCGAGATTCTCACCCCCCAGGGCCCGCGCCGGATCGAGGATCTGCGCGAAGGCGACAGGGTGCAGACCAAGGACAACGGCGCCGAAGAGATCTGCTGGATCGGGCGCCGACACATGTCGGGGGCCCGTCTGTTCGCGATGCCAAGGCTGCGCCCGGTGCGCATACGCGCCGGTGCTTTCGGCATCGCGCGCCCCGAACGCGAACTCGTGGTGTCGCCGGGGCACCGGATGCTGGTGCGCGGCCATGCGGCGCGGGCACTGTTCAACACCTCCGAAGTCTTGGTCGCGGCGCGCGAGTTGATCGACAATGCCGGGGTGGCGGTCGATTACAGCCTGCGCGAGGTGACCTATATCCACCTGATGCTGCCGCGCCATCAGATCCTCTGGGCCAACGGTGTCGAAACCGAAAGCTTCCACCCGGCCAGTGCGGCGCTGTCGACGCTGGAGCAGCGCGATCACGACCGCCTGATGCGCGCGATGCCCGGACTGGATGCCGACCCCGAAAGCTATGGCGCCCATGCCCGGCGCAACCTCAGCGCCAGCGAAGCGGCGATCCTGATGCACGAGGCCGCCTGAGCGCCGCCCGATGGCGCCCCCCCCACACACGCGCCTATCCGCGCCGGGGGGGCACGCCAGCGCTTGACACCCCCGCAGACTCCTGTATATGCGCCCCTTCATTGGTGTTGGTGGCCCCCGCGAGGGGATGCCTGTCATGTCGGCCAAATCCGGCAAGAGGACAACGCCCTTCGAACCTGCGATTGCGGCCCGGAAAGTGGGAACCGGTTTTCGGACCAAGCCGCGAAGCACCACAACTGAAGGAGATCAGCCGTGACCAAACGCACTGCTGCCAAGTACAAAATCGATCGCCGCATGGGCGAAAACATCTGGGGTCGCCCCAAATCCCCCGTCAACCGTCGTGAATACGGCCCCGGCCAGCACGGTCAGCGCCGCAAGGGCAAACTGTCGGACTTCGGTCTGCAGCTGCGCGCCAAGCAGAAGCTGAAAGGCTACTACGGCGACCTGACCGAGAAACAGTTCCGCCGCATCTACGGCGAAGCCGAGCGCGTCAAGGGCGACACCGGTGAAAACCTGATCGGCCTGCTGGAAAGCCGCCTCGACGCCGTCGTCTACCGCGCCAAGTTCGTGCCGACCGTCTTTGCCGCCCGCCAGTTCGTCAACCACGGCCACGTGAAGGTCAACGGCAAGCGCGTCAACATCCCGTCCTACCGCGTCAAGGAAGGCGACGTGATCGAGGTTCGCGACAAGTCCAAGCAGATGGCCGTGCTGCTCGAAGCCGTGCAACTGCCCGAGCGTGACGTGCCCGACTATATCGACGCCGACCACTCGAAAATGACCGCCACCTTCGTGCGCACCCCCGGCCTGTCGGACGTGCCCTATCCGGTGGTCATGGAACCGAACCTCGTGGTCGAATTCTACGCCAAGAACTAAGCCTGCCCGGCCGGTTCGGTGCCGGTCGACAGCATGGCCAGGAAAAGCCGCCCGCCAACGGGCGGCTTTTTGCGTTTCGCCATGCCATGTCCGCCGCGTGCCGGGCTGGCGGCCCGGCCCGTGCCCGGTGGGCGCCCGGTGCGTGACCGCAAAAGCGCAGGTTGAACATCAGGCCATTTCCGAGCTTTCCAAGCCCGGACGCCACGGATAGAACCCGTCTCGAAGCAGGAGTTTTCAGGTATGGCTGGTATCAAACCGCAACCCGGTATTATGGACATCGAGCTCTACGTGGGCGGCAAGGCCACGGTGGAAGGGGTGTCGGACGTCGTCAAGCTGTCGTCCAACGAAAACCCCTATGGCTGTTCGGATGCCGCCAAGGCCGCGCATGCCAAGTCCGGGCACAATCTGCATCGTTACCCGTCGACCGATCATGCCGAGCTGCGGGCGCTGATCGGCGAGGTGCACGGTCTGGACCCGGCGCGGATCATCTGCGGCGCCGGCTCGGACGAGATCCTGCAATTCATCGCCCAGGGCTATGCCGGTCCGCGCGACGAGGTGATCTATACCGAGCACGGGTTCTCGATGTATCCGATCCTGGCGCGGGCCGCCGGGGCGACGCCGGTCAAGGTGGCCGAGGCCGAGCGGGTGGTCGATGTCGACGCGATCCTCGCCGCCTGCACCAAGAAGACCCGGATCGTCTTTATCGCCAACCCCGGCAACCCCACCGGCACCATGCTGGGCGCGGACGAGCTCGCGCGGCTGGCCGACAATCTGCCCGAGGGCGTGCTGCTGGTGCTTGACGGGGCCTATGCCGAGTTCGTCGAGGACTTTGACGGCGGCGCGGCGCTGACCGAGACCCGCAGCAACGTGGTGATGACGCGCACCTTTTCCAAGATCTACGGGCTTGGCGGCCTGCGCATCGGCTGGGGCTATGGCCCGCAGGAGATCATCGATGTGCTGAACCGCCTGCGCCAGCCCTTCAACCTGTCGACGGTGCAGCTGAGCGTGGCCGAGGCGGCGATGCGCGATCAGGACTTCATCGCCAAATGCCGCGAGGACAATGCCCGCATGCGCAGCTGGCTCTCCGAGGCGCTGGCCGAGATCGGCGTGCGTTCGGATACATCCTTCGCCAACTTCATCCTTGCCCGTTTCGCGAACCGGGCCGAGGCCGAAGCCTGTGACGACTATCTCAAAAGCCAGGGGCTGATCGTGCGCCGGGTGGCGGGCTATGGCCTGCCGCATTGCCTGCGCATCACGATCGGCGATGAATCCAGCTGCCGCCGGGTGGCCCATGCCGTGGCCCAGTTCAAGGGGGGCGCGACATGAGCCGTCCGATCTATGACCGCGTGGCGCTGATCGGGCTCGGCCTGATCGCGTCTTCGATGTTCTGGGCCATGAAACGCGGCGGGCTGGCGGCGGAAGTCACCGGCTATGCGCGCAGCGCGCAAACCCGCGACACCGCGCGCCGGATCGGCCTTTGCGACCGGGTCTGCGACAGCGTCGTCGAGGCCGTGCAAGACGCCGACCTGGTGGTGCTCTGCGTGCCGGTTGGCGCCATGGGGCAGGTGGCGCAGGACATCGCGCCGGTTCTGAAACCCGGCGCCACGGTCACCGATGTCGGATCGGTCAAGCGCGCGGTGATCGAGGCGGTGGCACCGCATCTGCCCGAGAACGTCGAATTCATCCCCGGCCACCCGCTGGCCGGGACCGAGCATTCCGGTCCCGAAAGCGGCTTTGCCGAATTGTACGACAACCGCTTCTGCCTGCTGGTGCCGACCGAGGGCAGCGACCCCGAGGCAGTGCTGCGCCTGCGCCGGCTGTGGGAGGGGATGGGCGCCAATGTCGAGGAAATGGACGCCGACCACCACGATCTGGTGCTGGCGGTGACCAGCCACGCACCGCACCTGATCGCCTATACGATGGTCGGCGTCGCCGACGACCTGCGCCGCGTGACCGACAGCGAGGTGATCAAGTATTCGGCCGCCGGTTTCCGCGACTTCACCCGTATCGCGGCTTCGGATCCGACCATGTGGCGCGACGTCTTCCTCAACAACAAGGATGCGACGCTGGAAATCCTCGGCCGGTTCACCGAAGAGCTTTTCGCCCTGCAACGGGCGATCCGCACCGGCGACGGCGATCACCTGTTCGACTATTTCACCCATACCCGGGCCATCCGGCGCGGCATCATCGAGGCCGGCCAGGACACCGACGCGCCGGATTTCGGACGCGGCGCCAAGGCACCGTGAGGCGCCGGGCGGGGCTGTTGGCGGCCTTGCTTCTGGCGCTGGCCGGCCCCGCCGCGCTGGCCGATGCGCCGGCCGCATCGCTGCGCCCGGTGGCGCGCGAAGACGTCTTTCCCGTGGCATTGCCCAGTTTCGCGCCGGCGCGTTCGCTGCGGCCGATGCGCCGCCCGCAAAGGGTCGAGCAGGCCGCCGCGCGCCGCAGCAACGCTGCACGGGCCCCAGCCCGGTCGGACAGGGCGGGCCCCATCGGCGCGATCTGCGGCGACCGCAGCCTGCGCGGCCAGAACGTGGGCCCGGTGCCGGCGCAGCGCGACGGTTGCGGCATTCGCCAGGGCGCGGTGCGGCTTCATGCGGTGGGCGATGTGCGCCTGAGCCGGCCGGCGCTGATGGAATGCGACACCGCGCGGGCCCTGAAAACCTGGATCGAAACCGGCATGGCCCCGTCGGTGGGCGGCTATGGCAACGGTGTCGGTGAAGTTAAGGTCGCCGCCGGCTATGCCTGCCGGACCCGCAATTCGCGCCCCGGCGCGCGGGTTTCGGAACATGGCAAGGGCCGGGCGATCGACATTTCCGCCTTCCGTCTCAAGAGTGGCGCCACGATCAGCGTGCGCGACGACTGGGGGCAGGGCACCAAGGGGCGGATCCTGAAGAACATGCACAAAAGCGCCTGCGGCACTTTCGGCACGGTGCTGGGCCCCGAGTCCGATCGCTACCACAAGGACCATTTCCACTTTGATATCGCCCGCCATCGCGGCGGCGCCTATTGTCGCTAGTCAGCGCAGCACCAGGCGCGGTGCCGGGGCGATGGCGACCGGGCCGATCCGGGTGGCGCCGTTCCTGAAGTTCAAGGGAATATCCAGCCGTTGCGGATTGCCGGCCAGACCCGACAGCAGTTCCAGCCCGCCGACGATGGCGTCGAGCACCCCGGGCGGGATCTGGCCCGAGCCCCGCGCGATGGCGACGATCTCGCGCCAGTTGGTGGCCCGCAGGGTGATCTCTCCGACCGGGTAGCCTGCGGGCGACACCGTGACCCGGCCCGCCGCATGCAGTTCGAGATCGCCCCAGACGATCTCGGCCTTTCTGATCTCGATCCATTCGGGCTGCGGGCGCGCCTCTTCCAGCGCCCGCCGGTCCCAGGCGCGGTCGAACCCGGCGACCAGATCGGCCTCGATGGTCTTGAAACGGTGCGGCAGCGGATGGCCGTTTGACAGCGGCGTCGCGGTCGACGGCGCAAAGCCGACCGCGCTCAGCGCGAACCGATAGCTGTGGGCGGTCTCGGGGGCCCGGTGCAGCGCCAGTTGCAGGCTGTCCGCCGCCACCGCCCAGCCGGCATCCGAGCGCAGGCCAAGCGCCGCCACGGCGAGATTGCTGCGCTCGAGCGGCAGCGAAGGATCGGCGCCCAGCACCACCGAGGCCTTCATGTCCTCGCTCGAGATGGCGATCTTCTGATCGGGAAAGGCCAGTTGCTGCCGGTCGGGCCAGATCGCGATCAGGTGGTTGGGCCGGTAGCTGAGCGAAAGCAGCTGGAAGAAGGGCGCCGACCAGGCCACGCCGGTCTCGGGATCGGCAAGTGCGATGTCGTCGAAGGTGGTGTCGAAACGGTTGGGAAAACCGGCCACCGAAATCTCCGATTGCTCGGCCAGCCAGCCTTCGGACTGGCGGGCGTCGAACCACTGCTCAAAACCGTTCCTTGCCGCCTTGGCACCGACGAACCAATAGCCGGACCATCCCAGCGCGGCGATCAGGATCACACTTAGCAGACGTTTCATCTTCAGGCCCTTTTCCCGGTGGCGCGATTGGTGTTTAACCGCGCAAAAGGACGAGGGCCAGAGAGTTGACGATGTGGGTATTCGGATATGGTTCGCTTTTGTGGAACCCGGGCTTTGCCTATCGCGAAAAGGCGGTGGCGACCCTGCCGGGCTGGCACCGCAGTTTCTGCATGCGCTCGATCCATCACCGCGGCACCGAAGAACGGCCGGGCCTGGTGCTGGCGCTGGACGCCGAAGAGGGCGCCCATTGCCAGGGGCTGGCGCTGCTGGTCGAGGAAGGGCACGAAGAACAGACCCTTGCCGACCTGCGCGAGCGCGAGCTGATCTCCTCGGCCTATCTGGAAAGGCGGCTGCACGTCGAACTGGCGGACGGGCGCCGGGTCGAGGCGCTGACCTATGTCATCGACCCGCATCACGTGCAGTATTGCCATCTCGAGCTTGAGGAACAGGCCCGGATCATCGCCACCGCCGTCGGCGGGCGCGGGCCCAATACCGAGTATCTGCACAACACCGCTGCCCATCTCGGCGAATTGGGCATCGAGGATGCGGATCTCGACTGGCTGTCGGCGCGGGTCCGGGGGCTGACCGCCGGCTGAGCGGGTTTTCAAGGCCTGCGCCGGGCTATGGTTGGCCCAAAGCGGTGAAAACGGCCGCGGTCGTCATAAAACCTTGGCAGGTGGCACCCGACTGAGTAGGGTGACGACAGAAAAAACAATGTGTCAGGAGCTGTCCAGATGGAGCAGCCGGACCGCGAAGTCGAGCCGCATTTCTCTCATCCTTTCCGCCAGATCATCATGATGCTGGTGGCGTTGGGCCTGACCGGGCTGCTGGTCTATGTCGCCCTGCCCAACGTCTTGCCCGTGTTCGAGGCCAACCCCTATCTCAACGGGTTCATCGCCTTCGTCTTCCTGATCGGTGTCATGGCCTGTTTCGGGCAGGTGCTGTCGCTGATTTCCAGCGTCCGCTGGATCGAGAACTTCACCGCCGAACGCGAAGGCGGCGATGTCGCCAGCGCGCCGTCGCTGCTGGCGCCGCTGGCGGCCCTTTTGGGCGCGCGCGGCGCGCGCAGCCAGATCGGCACCGCCTCGACCCGGTCGATCCTGGATTCGGTCGCCACCCGTATCGACGAAGGGCGCGAGATCACGCGCTATATCGTCAACCTGCTGATCTTTCTCGGCCTTCTCGGCACGTTCTACGGTCTGGCCACCACCGTGCCGGCCGTGGTCGACACCATCCGCAGCCTCGCCCCGCAGGAAGGCGAGGGCGGGGTCGAGGTGTTCTCGCGGCTGATGACCGGCCTCGAGGCGCAGCTTGGCGGCATGGGCATCGCCTTTGCCTCGTCGCTGCTGGGGCTCGCCGGCTCGCTGATCGTCGGGCTGCTGGAACTGTTCGCCGGTCATGGCCAGAACCGATTTTACCGCGAACTCGAGGAATGGCTGAGCACGATCACGCGGGTCAGCTTTTCCAGCGGCGACGGCGATGGCAGCCTCGAACAGACCGCCATCGCCAATCTTCTGGACCACATGGGCCAGCAGATGGAAGCGCTTCAGATGATGTTCACCCAGACCGACATCAGCCGCTCGATGGTCGACGAGAAACTGGGCAACCTGGCCAGCGCGATTGACCGCATGGCCGACCGGATGGAGACCCAGGCGCCGACGACGCAGGCGCTGTTGCGGGTCGCCGAAGGTCAGGAACGCCTGATCCACACGCTCGAGGTGCAGGGTGAGAACGACGGCGGCATCGACGCCGAAAGCCGCATGCGGCTGCGCTCGATCGACGTCCAGATGCTGCGCATTCTCGAAGAGATTTCCGCAGGCCGTCAGGAAAGCATGGCCGAGCTGCGCACCGACATCGCGGCGGTGACCAAGCTGCTGCGACAGGCGACCCGTGGCACGCGCCAGGTCAAAGAGCCGGTCGCGCGGGTGGTGGCGCATCCGCGCAATCCCGACGCGGGCGGCGAGGGGGGCTGATTCATGGCCCTGTCGCGGCGTACAGGACAGCGGTTTCAGGCTTCCATCTGGCCGGGTTTCGTCGATGCGATGACCGGTCTGCTGCTGGTGCTGATGTTCGTGCTGACCATCTTCATGGTGGTGCAGTTCGTTCTGCGCGAGACCATATCCGGCCAGGAAAGCGAACTCGATGCCCTGTCGGCCGAGGTCGCGGCGCTGGCTCAGGCGCTGGGGCTCGAACGCGAGCGCAGCGCCGAGCTGACCAGCCAAACGGGCGCCCTGCGGGCCACCCTGGCCGACGAACGCGCCGATGCCGAGCGTCAGGCAAGCCTGATCGCCAGCCTCAATGCCAGCCTCGCCGCGCGCGAGGGGGACCTGGCCGAGGCCCGGACCCGGATCAGCAGTTTCGAGGCCCAGGTCGCGGCCCTGCTGGCAGAGCGCAGCACCGCATTGGGCACGATCGCCGAGCTTGAAGACGTGCGCGATCAGCTGCTGAGCGAGCAGCAGGCGCTGAACCTGGCGCTGGCCACGGCCCGGAACGAGATCGATGCCCAGACCGAGGCGGCGCGGCTGGCGGCGGCGCGGCGCGAGGCGCTCGAGGCGCTGATCGCCGACCTCAACCGTCAGAACGCAGAGCGTCAGGCCGCCAATGCGATTCTGACCGCGCGGGTGAGCGAACTCGAGACCGCGCTCAGCGACGAAGAGGTGGCGCGGCTGGCCGAAGCCGCCGCCGCCGAAGCCCTGCGAAAGAAATTGCAGGACGCCGATACCGAGCTGACGGCGATGACACTGGCGCTCGAAGAACAGCGGCGGCGGGCCGAAGAGACGTTGACCATGCTGGCGGCTGCCGAGGCGGCGCGGGATGATCTGACCGAGAAACTGGCGGCGGCGCTGCTGGCCGGAGAGGCGGTCGAGCTGGATCTGGCCGAGACCCTTCTGGCGCTCGAGACCCAGCGGCAGGCCGCGCAGCAGCGAAACGCCGAGGCGCAGGCGAGCGAGGCTGCGCTGGAGACAGCTCTGGGGCGGCTGGAGGCGAAAGAAGATGAACTGACGGCAGCCCGCGACGAACTGGCGCGCAAGCTGGCGGAGCTGGTGGCCTTGCAGGCGGCGCTGGACGCGGCCCGGGCCGAGCAGGGCACGCAGCAAAAGCGGGAAAGCACCCTTTCGGCCGATCTCGAGGCCACCCGCGCGCAGCTTGCCGCGGCGATCGCGGCGCGGCTGGCGGCCGAGACCGAAGCCGGTGACGCCGAGGCGGTGCGCAGACAGCTTGCGGCGGCGCTGGCCGCCAAGCTGGCGGCCGAGCAGGGGCGGGACGAAAGCATGACCGCCGCCGAAGAACGCGAGGCTCTCTTGGCCACCGCCAATCGGGCACTGGCCGAAGAAGAGGCGCGTTTCGCCGAAAGCCAGCGCGAGGTTGCACTGCTGAATCAGCAGGTCGCGGCACTGCGCAGCCAGCTGTCGAGCCTGCAGGCGCTGCTTGACGATTCCAAGGCACGGGACGCGGCGGCCCAGGTGCGGTTGCAGACCCTTGGCAGCGATCTCAACACGGCGCTGGCGCGCGCCGCGGCCGAGGAACGCCGGCGGCGCGAGCTGGAAGAGGCCGAACGCAAGCGGCTCGAGGCCGAAAGGCTGCGCCTAAAGGCCGAGGCCAAGGATCTCGAGAAATTCCGCTCCGAATTCTTCGGGCGTCTGCGCGACGTGCTTGCCGATCAGGAAGGGGTGCGCATCGTCGGCGACCGCTTTGTCTTCTCCTCCGAGGTGCTGTTCGACATCGGCAGCGCCACCCTGTCGCCCGAGGGCGAGGGCGAGATCGCCAAGGTCGCGGCGATATTGCAGCGGGTGGCCAAGGATATTCCGCCCGGCATCGACTGGATCATCCGGGTCGACGGTCACACCGACGATCAGGCGTTTTTCAGCGCCGGCAAATACGCCGACAACTGGGAGCTGAGCCAGGGGCGGGCGCTGTCGGTCGTGCGCTATATGTCCGAGGTTCTCGACATTCCGCCGGGGCGCCTGTCGGCCAACGGTTTCGGCGAGTTCCAGCCTCTGGATCCGGCCGATACCGCCGAGGCCCGGGCCCGCAACCGGCGTATCGAGATCAAGCTGACCGAACGCTGACCCGCCGCTGCGAAGACCCGGTTTATTCGACCACCAGTGTCAGGCTGGCGTGATCATAGGCGGCGCCGTCGCGCATCAGGGTCACCTGACCCAGATAGGCCCCGGTCGGCCAGCCGCCGGCGGGGCGTTTCTTTCCGGCGGCGCGGAAATACAGCGCCTGAGTCCGGCTCAGCGTGGCGTCGTGATCAAAGCTGAACCCCTCGGGGCCGGTGATGCGGAGCGTGACCCTGTCACCGGCGCGGCTGCCGAAACCCTGCGCGAAGAGCACCAGCGCCGGGGCGTCCGCCGACAGGCTCTGGCGGCCTGCGGCGCCGGACTTCACCGCCGCGAATGACGGCACGCCGGTCTCGAAGCCGAGCCGCACCAGCCCCCCGGCCGTGTAGCCCGGCGGGCTGCGCCAAAGCGCACCGCCCGCGTCGCCCCGGCAGCTTTGGTCCGGCCCCGAGGGCGCGAAAGGGTCGACCACCACCCCGTTGTGGCGCAGCGACATGTGCAGATGCGGGAATTCGGTCTTGCCGCTGAGGCCGACCTGCCCCAGCACCTGCCCGGCGAGCACTCGCTGCCCCGGCGAAACGGCAACCGTGCCGCGTTTCATGTGGCAGTACTGGGTGACCCAGCCGTCGCCGTGGTCGATGGCAAGCCCATTGCCGCATTCGCGCCCGCGCACCGTCTCGGCGGTGTCTTGGGAATAGCCGAGGTCGGCCATGCCGTCGCGGCTGGCGGCCACCACGCCTGCGGCGGCGGCGCGCACGGCGACGCCGCGCTGCATGTCGCGCAGGGTGGGCAGGGCGAAATCGGTCCCCTTGTGGCCGTCATAGGTCAGCCCGCCACAGGCGAAATCGGCGGCGGCAA
This sequence comes from Shimia sp., assembly GCF_041624275.1. GTDB lineage: Bacteria > Pseudomonadota > Alphaproteobacteria > Rhodobacterales > Rhodobacteraceae > Shimia. The sequence goes on along the minus strand of NZ_JBFJVE010000001.1, from coordinate 42,649 downwards.
GCGAGGGGTCGTTGTCGACGTAGTTCTGGATATAGCAGGTCTCGCCCAAAACGCAGTCGACGGGCTGGTCCAAAACGGGTGCGCCCGCAGCCGGGAAAGCTGCGAGCGCATAAATCGTCAGGATCGCGCGGGCGATCATTCCGCGGTGAGCAGCGGTGGCTTGTTGCCGGTGATGCGCGGCTTGTCGGGGCCGCTGAGCTCGAGCTTCAGCGCGTCGCCCTTCACCGTCACCTTGACCACACCGCCCTTGGCGAGCTTGCCGAACAGCAGCTCCTCGGCGAGCGGTTTCTTGATATGCTCCTGGATCACGCGGGCCAGAGGGCGGGCGCCCATCTTGTCGTCGTAACCGCGCTCGCCCAGCCATTCGGCGGCCTTGGGGGTCAGCTCGATGGTCACATTGCGATCCATCAGCTGCGCCTCGAGTTGCAGCACGAACTTCTCGACCACGCGCATGATGACCTTCTTGGACAGCGGCGCGAAGGAAATCACCGCATCCAGCCGGTTGCGGAATTCCGGCGTGAAGGTGCGCTCGATGGCGGCGGTGTCTTCGCCCTCGCGGCGGTCACGGCCGAAGCCGATCGCCGATTTGGCCTGTTCCATGGCGCCGGCATTCGAGGTCATGATCAGGATCACGTTGCGGAAATCCACGGTGCGCCCGTTGTGATCGGTCAGCGAGCCGTGATCCATCACCTGCAACAGGATGTTGTAGACATCCGGATGCGCCTTTTCGATCTCGTCGAGCAGCAGCACGCAATGCGGATGCTGGTCGACCCCGTCGGTCAGCTGCCCGCCCTGGTCGAAGCCGACATAGCCCGGCGGGGCGCCGATCAGGCGGCTGACCGCGTGTTTCTCCATGTATTCCGACATGTCGAAGCGCAGCAGTTCCACGCCCAGCGTGTCGGCAAGCTGTTTGGCGACCTCGGTCTTGCCGACCCCGGTCGGCCCGGCGAAAAGATAGTTGCCGATCGGTTTCTCGGGCTCGCGCAGCCCGGCGCGCGCCAGTTTGATGGCGCTCGACAGGGCCTCGATGGCCGGATCCTGGCCGAAGACGACGCGTTTCAGCGACCGCTCGAGATCTTTCAGAACCTCGGCATCGTCCTTCGACACGTTCTTGGGCGGGATGCGGGCGATCTTGGCGACCACGGCTTCGATCTCCTTGACGCCGATGGTCTTGCGGCGCTTGGAAGCCGTTACCAGATGCTGCGCCGCGCCGGCCTCGTCGATGACGTCGATCGCCTTGTCGGGCAGCTTGCGGTCATTCATGTAGCGCGCCGACAGCTCGACGGCGGTCTTGATCGCCTCGGCGGTGTATTTGACGCTGTGATGCTCTTCGAAATAGGGTTTCAACCCCTTGAGGATCTTGATCGTGTCCTCGACCGATGGCTCTGAGATGTCGATCTTCTGGAACCGGCGGCTGAGGGCGCGGTCCTTTTCGAAATGCTGGCGGAACTCCTTGTAGGTGGTCGATCCCATGCAGCGCAGCTTGCCGCCCTGCAGGGCCGGCTTCAGCAGGTTCGAGGCATCCATCGCGCCGCCCGAGGTGGCGCCGGCGCCGATCACGGTGTGAATCTCGTCGATGAACAGCACCGCGTCGGGGTGTTCCTCGAGTTCAGAGACCACCGCCTTCAGCCGTTCCTCGAAATCGCCGCGATAGCGGGTGCCGGCAAGCAGCGCCCCCATGTCGAGCGAATAGATCGTGGTCTTGGACAGCACCTCGGGGGTCTCGCCCGAGACGATCTGATGCGCCAGCCCCTCGGCGATGGCGGTCTTGCCGACCCCGGGGTCACCGACCAGAAGCGGGTTGTTCTTGCGGCGGCGGCACAGCACCTGGATACAGCGCTCGACCTCTTCGCCGCGCCCGATCAGCGGATCGACGTCGCCCTTGCGGGCCTTGGCGTTGAGATCGACGCAGTATTTCGCCAGCGCGCTTTCCTTCTTGTCGCCCTCGGTGGCGTCGACGGTCTGGCTTTCTTCTTCCTCGGCGCCGGTGATCGGCCGGCTTTCGCCGAAGGCCGGATCCTTGGCCACGCCATGGGCGATGTAATTGACCGCGTCATAGCGGGTCATGTCCTGCTCCTGCAGGAAATAGGCGGCGTTGGATTCGCGTTCGGCAAAGATCGCCACCAGCACATTGGCGCCGGTGACCTCGGTGCGGCCCGAAGACTGCACGTGGATCGCGGCGCGCTGAATGACGCGCTGGAAGGCGGCGGTCGGCACCGCCTCCGAGCCCTCGATGTCGGTCACGAGGTTGGACAGGTCGTCGTCGATGAACTCGACCAGCGTGCTGCGCAGCTCGTCAAGGTCGACGCTGCAGGCGCGCATCACGCGCACCGCATCGGGTTCTTCCAGCAATGCCAGAAGCAGGTGTTCGAGCGTGGCGAATTCGTGGCGGCGCGCATTGGCCTGCGCCAGCGCCGCATGAATGGCCTGCTCCAGGGTGGTCGAGAATGAAGGCACTGCTCCGGTGCTCCTTCTGGTTCTGGGTTGGCGGGATGCGAGACCCCTCACAACCATGGCCTCATACTTATAAAGTTTGGTCTATCTGGGCCGGTCTTCAAGCTCTTTCTTCGGAATTCCCTTCACATTTGCAGGATTTAGCCGAATTAGATGAGATCATAGTACACTAAAAATTGTCTTTACGCTTGCGAATTTCTGCAAATACGTGTTCCGGGTCCGCCCCGGTCATTCCCAGATGCCGCGCCACTTCTGGGGCCGTGGCGCGCAGGAAGGGATTGCTGTCCAGCTCTTCGGACAGCCGCGAGGGCACGGTCGGCCGCCCTGCCGCGCGGGCCGCGGCAATGGCTTCGATCCGGGCGGCAAGCGCGGGGTTGTCGGGATCGACGGTCTTGGCGAAGCGGGCGTTGGCCTCGGTGTATTCGTGGCCCGAGCAGACAAGGGTCTCGGCGGGCAGTGCGGCGAGTTTGCAGAGCGAGGCCCACATCATCGCCGGATCACCCTCGAACAGGCGGCCGCAGCCCATGGCCATGAGGCTGTCGGCGGTGAAGACGGCCCCCGCGTTCGGCAGGTAAAAGGCGATATGGCCCAGCGTGTGCCCGGGCACCTCGAGCACCTCGACCGGCTCGCTGCCGACAAGGAAACCGTCGCCCTCGGCGACCTCGAGGTCCAGCGGCGGCAGCCGGTGGGCATCGGCCTTGGCGCCGATGACCTGCGCCGGGTGCGCCTCGAGCAGGGCCGGCAGCCCGTCGACATGATCCCAGTGATGATGGGTAAGCAGCACCTGGCCAAGGGTCCATCCCCGGGCGGCGAGGGCCTCGGAAATCACTGCGGCGTCCGGCACGTCGACCACTGCGGTGGCGCCACTGTCGGCATCGTGCAGAAGAAAGCAGTAGTTGTCGGACAGGCAGGGCAGGGTGACGATTTCGAGAGGCATGGAGTTTCGCTTTTTGCTTGCTATGGTGTGGCCGGGATGTATCGGGTCCGATCCGCATCGGCGGCCGGGGTCGATACGCTCACGACATTATAGGTTCCGCGCGTTTCACGCCCACCCCGAACAGGGGGCGTCGCGAAACGCCTCAGCTTTGCCGATTGATTGGGCGGTTGCAATGTATCTCGACGTTCAGGATCTCCGAAACTTCTACTATCGCAGCGCCCTGGGCCGTGCCGCCCAGAAGGCGGTGCGCGACGAGACGCTGGATCTGTGGCCCGAGGCCAAGGGGCAGTCGGTGGTGGGCTACGGGTTCGCGGTGCCGCTCTTGCGCCCCTATCTGGCCGAGGCGCGCCGGGTGATCGGCCTGATGCCGGCGCCGCAGGGGGTGATGCCCTGGCCGGCGGGCATGGCCAATGTCGCGGCCCTCTGTGAAGAGACCCTGTGGCCGATCGAGACCGGGCGCGTCGACCGGCTGGTGATGATGCACGGGCTCGAGAACTGCGACCGGCCGGGTGATCTGCTGACCGAGGCCAACCGGGTGCTGGGGCCGGGCGGGCGGGCGCTGTTCATCGTGCCGCACCGCGCCGGCCTGTGGTCGCGCAGCGACAAGACCCCCTTTGGTTTCGGCCGCCCCTATTCGACCTCGCAGCTCGAGGCGCAGCTGCGCCAGCACGGTTTCATGCCCGAGCGCCACCGCACGACCCTGTTCCAGCCGCCGTCGCATCGCCGCTTCTGGCGCCGCACCGGGCCGCTCTGGGAAAGCGTCGGCAAGACCGTGTCGCCGGTGATGGCCGGCGGCGTGCTCATGGTCGAGGCCAGCAAGAGGGTGCATGCCCCCTCGGGGCCGGGTCTGCGCGAGGCGGTGAGGAAACCGCTTGGCGTGCTGGCGCCCAAACCGGGGACGGCGCCGGTCTAGCGGCGCTCTGGCCGGAGGGGGGGGGCAGGGGGGCGTCCGAACGCGCCGCATTTTGCCCGCCGCGCGCCCCGGGAATCGCGAAAAACCGCCTTTTCGGAAGGTAAAATTTGACGCCCCGTCACAGGCAAAGGGTCGCACCTGTGGCAAAGCCATATAAACAAGGGCTTTGCGGGTCTGGCGGAATATTCCAAACCATGTTGCTAGGTGGCGAAGGCTCTGCTACACCCGCGACGGATTTTACTGCCCCGACTTGCCGGGGCGATGAAACGTCCCCGAGAATTGCATACAAAAGTATGCCGATTCTGGGGCCAAAACGCGGAAGGGTGGACGTGTCCGAACCAGCTTCGATCTCCTCCGGCATCGCGGAACGCTATGCCAAAGCGATCTTCGAGATCGCCAAAGAGACCAAGTCGCTTGCCGAACTGGAAAGCGGTCTTGATGACCTGAGTTCCGTCTTGGCCGAAAGCGCAGATGTGCGCGACCTGATCAATTCGCCGGTGTACACCCGCGAAGTTCAGGGCAAGGCCATTGCGGGAATTGCCGACAAAATGGGTCTTCAGCCGATGCTGAAGAACGCGCTGAGCCTGATGGCCGAAAAGCGCCGCCTGTTTGTGATGCCGCAGCTCGTCGAACAGCTGCGCGCAATGATCGCCGAAGAGAAGGGTGAAGTGACCGCAGACGTGGTCTCGGCCAAGGCCCTGACCAAGACTCAGAGCGAGAAACTTGCCAAGACTCTTGCTGCCCGCGTGGGCAAAGATGTCAAAATCAATGCGACCGTTGATGAAGCCCTCATCGGCGGTCTTGTCGTTAAGGTGGGCTCGAAGATGATCGATACCTCGATCGCTTCCAAGCTCTCTTCCCTCCAGAATGCAATGAAAGAGGTCGGATAATGGGTATCCAAGCAGCCGAAATCTCTGCGATCCTTAAGGACCAGATCAAGAACTTTGGCCAAGAAGCCGAAGTGGCCGAAGTCGGCCGTGTGCTTTCCGTCGGTGACGGTATCGCGCGCGTCTACGGCCTGGACAATGTTCAAGCCGGTGAGATGGTGGAATTCCCCGGTGGCATCATGGGCATGGCCCTCAACCTTGAAAGCGACAACGTCGGTGTCGTGATCTTCGGTTCGGACCGTGACATTAAAGAAGGTGACACCGTCAAGCGCACCAACTCGATCGTGGACGTTCCCGCCGGCCCCGAGCTGCTGGGTCGCGTCGTCGACGGTCTGGGTAACCCGCTGGACGGCAAGGGCCCGATCAATGCCGCGCAGCGCAACGTCGCAGACGTCAAGGCGCCGGGCATCATCCCGCGTAAATCGGTGCACGAGCCGATGGCAACCGGCCTCAAGTCGGTCGACGCGATGATCCCGATCGGCCGTGGCCAGCGCGAGCTGATCATCGGCGACCGCCAGACCGGCAAGACCGCGATCGCCCTGGACACCATCCTGAACCAGAAATCCTACAACGACGCCGCCGGCGACGACGACAGCAAGAAACTGTACTGCGTCTACGTGGCCGTCGGACAGAAGCGTTCGACCGTTGCCCAGCTGGTGAAGAAACTGGAAGAAACCGGCGCCATCGATTACTCGATCGTCGTGGCCGCCACCGCGTCGGACCCCGCGCCGATGCAGTTCCTGGCACCCTATGCCGCGACCGCGATGGCCGAATACTTCCGTGACAACGGCAAGCACGCGCTGATCATCTATGATGACCTCTCGAAACAGGCCGTGGCCTATCGCCAGATGTCGCTGCTGCTGCGTCGTCCGCCGGGACGTGAAGCCTATCCGGGTGACGTTTTCTACCTCCACTCGCGCCTGCTGGAACGTTCGGCCAAGCTGAACGAAGACAACGGCGCCGGTTCGCTGACCGCACTGCCGGTGATCGAAACCCAGGGTGGTGACGTTTCGGCCTTTATTCCGACCAACGTGATCTCGATCACCGATGGCCAGATCTTCCTCGAGACCGAGCTGTTCTACCAGGGTATCCGCCCGGCCGTGAACACCGGTCTGTCGGTGTCGCGCGTGGGCTCGTCGGCCCAGACCAACGCCATGAAGTCGGTCGCCGGCCCGGTGAAACTGTCGCTCGCCCAGTACCGCGAGATGGCGGCTTTCGCCCAGTTCGGTTCCGACCTCGACGCCGCCACCCAGCAGCTGCTGAACCGTGGTGCACGCCTGACCGAGCTGATGAAACAGCCGCAGTATTCGCCGCTGACCAACGCCGAGATCGTCTGCATGATCTACGCCGGTGTGAACGGCTATCTCGACAAGCTGGCGGTTCGCGAAGTCGGACGTTTCGAGCAGGGTCTTCTCGACCACCTGCGCGGCAAGCACGCTGACCTGCTTCAGTACATCACCGACGAAGATCCCAAGATCAAAGGTGAAGCCGAAGACAAGATCAAAGCCGCGCTGGACGAATACGCAGCTGACTTCGCGTAAGGGGTTCGGACAATGCCCAGTCTGAAGGACCTAAAAACTCGGATCGAGAGTGTGAAGAACACTCGCAAGATCACCAAGGCCATGCAGATGGTTGCCGCGGCGAAACTTCGCCGCGCGCAGGACGCTGCCGAGGCATCGCGCCCCTACACGGAACGGTTCAACGCCGTTCTGGGTGGGCTGGCGGCCTCGGTCGGTGGTTCCGACTCTGCACCCAAGCTGCTTTCGGGCACCGGAAGCGATCAGGTCCACCTGTTGGTGGTCCTGACCGCAGAGCGGGGTCTGTGCGGCGGCTTCAACAGCTCGATCGTGAAACTCGCTCGTGCCAAGGCTCAGGAGCTGACCGCCGCAGGCAAGACCGTCAAGATCCTGACCGTCGGCAAGAAAGGCCGCGAGCAGCTGAAGCGTGACTTCCAGGACAAGATCGTCGCTCATGTCGATCTGTCCGAGGTCAAGAAGATCGGCTACGACAACGCTCAGGACATCGCGCGCGACCTGCTGTCGCGTTTCGATGCCGGCGAGTTCGACGTCGCGACGATCTTCTTCAACCGCTTCCAGTCGGTCATCAGCCAGATCCCGACCGCACAGCAGATCATCCCGGCCGCGTTTGACGAGGTCGAAGGTGACGGCGCAAGCATGCTCTACGACTACGAGCCCAGCGAAGAGGCGATCCTTGCCGACCTGCTGCCGCGCGGAGTTGCGACGCAGATCTTCGCCGCACTGCTGGAAAACGGTGCCTCGGAGCAGGGCGCGCGGATGTCCGCAATGGACAACGCGACCCGCAACGCAGGCGACATGATCGACAAACTGACGATCCAGTACAACCGCTCGCGTCAGGCTGTGATCACCAACGAGCTTATTGAAATCATCTCGGGCGCTGAAGCGCTCTAAGACCGGAGACGAAACATGGCAAATGCAAAAGGCAAGGTGACCCAGATCATCGGCGCCGTCGTCGACGTGCAATTCGAAGATTCCCTGCCGGAAATCCTCAACGCACTGAACACCGACAACAATGGTAAGAAACTGGTGCTGGAAGTGGCTCAGCACCTTGGCGAAAACACCGTCCGCACCATCGCGATGGACGCGACCGAAGGTCTCGTTCGCGGCGCGAAAGTGATCGACACCGGCGAACCGATCTCGGTTCCGGTCGGCAACGCCACCCTCGGCCGCATCCTCAACGTCGTCGGCGAGCCGGTCGACGAACAGGGTCCGGTGAATGCCACCGAAACCCGCGCCATCCACCAGCCGGCACCGGAATTCGACGAACAGTCGACCGAGTCGGAAATCCTGGTGACCGGCATCAAGGTGATCGACCTGCTGGCCCCCTACGCCAAAGGCGGCAAGATCGGCCTGTTCGGCGGCGCCGGCGTGGGCAAGACCGTTCTCATCATGGAACTGATCAACAACATCGCCAAAGTGCACTCGGGTTTCTCGGTGTTCGCAGGTGTTGGTGAACGGACCCGTGAAGGCAACGACCTCTACCACGAGATGATCGAATCCAACGTGATCAAGCCGGACAACCTCGAGGAATCGCAGGTGGCCCTGGTTTACGGTCAGATGAACGAACCTCCGGGAGCCCGTGCCCGTGTTGCCCTGACCGGTCTGACCCTGGCCGAGCAGTTCCGCGACCAGTCCGGTACCGACGTTCTGTTCTTCGTCGACAACATCTTCCGCTTCACCCAGGCGGGTTCCGAGGTGTCGGCGCTTCTGGGCCGTATTCCTTCGGCCGTGGGCTACCAGCCGACCCTGGCCACCGACATGGGCGCCATGCAGGAACGCATCACCTCGACCAAGCAGGGTTCGATCACCTCGATCCAGGCCGTCTACGTTCCCGCCGACGACCTTACCGACCCGGCACCGGCAACCACCTTTGCCCACCTCGACGCAACCACCGTTCTGTCGCGTGCGATCTCGGAACTGGGCATCTACCCGGCCGTTGACCCGCTCGACTCGACCTCGCGTCTGATGGACCCCTCGGTCGTGGGCGAAGAGCACTACAAAGTGGCCTTCGAAGTCCAGGGTATCCTCCAGCGCTACAAGTCGCTGCAGGACATCATCGCCATCCTCGGCATGGACGAACTGTCGGAAGAAGACAAGCTGACCGTGGCCCGTGCCCGGAAGATCCAGCGCTTCCTCTCGCAGCCCTTCGACGTCGCGAAAGTGTTCACCGGTTCGGACGGTGTCCAGGTTCCGCTGGAAGACACGATCTCGTCGTTCAAGGCCGTTGTTGCCGGCGAATACGACCACCTTCCCGAGGGCGCCTTCTACATGGTTGGCGGCATCGATGAAGTGATCGCAAAAGCCGAGAAAATGGCTGCTGAAGCGGCCTAAGGAGGCCCCTGATGGCAAACACGATGCAATTTGACCTTGTCAGCCCTGAGCGGAGCCTTGCTTCGCTTCAGGCGACGGCAGTCCAGATCCCGGGCGCCGATGGCGACATGACCGCAATGCCGGATCATGCTCCGACCATCACCACGCTGCGCCCCGGCGTTCTGACCGTGGACGGACCCGATGGCGCATCGCAATACGCGGTGACCGGCGGGTTTGCCGAGATCACCGGTGAAGGCACCTCGGTTCTGGCCGAGAAGGCCATGCCGGTGGCGGAAGTGACCGCCGCCGACATGGACGCGCTGATCGCCCAGGCCTCGGAAGCCGCGGCCAATGCGACGCCCGAGTCCAAGGACGCTGCCAACAAGACCCTGGCCGATCTCGAGGCGCTGCGCGCTGCGCTGAACCTCTGAGCCCGCTCAGATCGATACAGAAAAGGCCCCGCGTTTCGCGGGGCCTTTTTCGTTGCCGAAGGGCCGCGCCAGGGGCATTTCGGAAATTGCGTTTGCATTGCGCGGCCGGTTTCCGGTACTCGGGTAGCCAAAACTGGAAAGCGGCATGAAACGACTGAGAAATCATCTGATCGGCGTCGACCAGGGCGACGTGTCCCTGTTCGCGGATTTCGAGGACGGCGGCGAGATGTGGACCGGCACCGGCCCGCGTGAACGCCGCAAGAAAGTAACCTTTTCCGAGGCCTACCGCGCCGCGCCTGCGGTGCATGTCTCGGTGGCGCTTTCCGACATGGACAGCGGTCCGCACCAGCGCGCCGAAGCGAAGGCGGAAAACATCGGCCACGACGGGTTCGAGCTGGTGTTCAGGACCTGGGGCGACAGCCGCGTCGCCCGCATCCGCCTGTCTTGGCTGGCGGTCGGCGAACTGCCCTATGCGGACGACTGGCAGGTCGACTGACCCCGGCATGCCCCCTCGGGATCTCGGGATACGGGGGGCGGCGTCATGAGAAAGGGCGCCTCTGGGGCGCCCTCTGATCCGTTCCGTGCTGTTGCGCCTTTGGAGGCTCAGACGTTGAACAGCCCCTCGTAGGCCGGCTCCAACGTCGCGGTGTCGAACAGCGACGAGACCGAGGTGCCGTTCCAGATATTCAGGATCGCCTGGGCAAACATCGGCGCGGTCGGCACGATGCGGATATTGGGCGTATCCAGCACCGGCTGGGTGGGCTCGATACTGTCGGTGATCACCAGCGACTTCATCACCGATTTCGAGATCCGCTCGACCGCCGGGCCCGACAGGACGCCGTGGGTGATATAGGAATGCACCTCGGTGGCGCCGTGCTCCATCAGCACCTCGGCGGCCTTGCAGAGCGTGCCGGCGGTGTCGCAGATGTCGTCGACGATGATGCATTTCTTGCCGCTGACATCGCCGATCACGGTCATCTCGGCCACTTCACCGGGCTTCTCGCGGCGCTTGTCGACGATCGACAGCGGGGCGTTGATGCGCTTGGCCAGCTCGCGCGCACGGGCGACGCCGCCGACGTCGGGCGACACCACCATGACGTCCTTGAGCTCATCGCCCTTGAACTGGTTCAGGATATCGAGGGCAAAGATCGGCGAGGCATAGAGGTTGTCGACCGGAATGTCGAAGAAGCCTTGGATCTGCGCGGCGTGAAGATCCATGGTCAGGATCCGCTCGACCCCGGCCTCGACCAGCATGTTGGCCACCAGCTTGGCGGTGATCGGGGTGCGCGCCTTGGTGCGGCGGTCCTGGCGGGCATAGCCGAAATAGGGGATGATCGCGGTGATCCGGGCGGCCGACGAGCGGCGCAGCGCATCGGCCATGATCAGCAGCTCCATCAGGTTGTCATTGGCCGGGTTCGAGGTCGGCTGGATGATGAACATGTCCTCGCCGCGCACGTTCTCATAGACCTCGACGAAGATTTCCTGGTCGTTGAAACGCTCGACCCGGGCTTCGACCAGCCCGAGGGTCTTGCCGCGATGCATCGACATGCGGCGTGCGATGGCCTTGGCCAGCGGAATATTCGAGGTGCCTGTGATCAGTTTGGGTTCAAGGATGGTTGGCATGTGAGTGGTCCCCAGGGTGCTGTCGGCAAGCGGCAGATGACAGATTCGTGACGTTACACACCGCTTAACATGGCCCTACCCTCGGGCAAAGTGATGCCGGGGCGCGGAGGAACCAAAATGGCGCATATTGACTACTATTTTTCGACCATTTCACCATTTGCCTATCTTGCCGGGACCCGTCTGGAAGAGATCGCCAAGGCGCATGGTGCGACGATCACCTACAAGCCGCTGGACGTGGTGGCGCTGTTTGCGCGCACCGGCGGCACGGCGCCCAAGGATCGCCACCCGTCGCGCCAGCAGTACCGGGCCATGGACCTGCCGCGTCAGGCGCGCCGGCTGGGCATGGCGTTCAACCTGCAACCGGCCCACTGGCCGACCAACCAGGCGCCCTCGGCCTATGCGATCATCGCCGCGCAGAACGCCGGTGGCGGCGATCTGGGAGGGCTCGTTCACGGGCTGCTGCGGGCCTGTTTCGTCGAACAGAAAGACATCGCCGAGGATGCGGTGATCCGCGTCTGCCTTAGCGCGGCGGGGTTCGATCCGTCTCTGGCCGACAGCGGCCTGCTGGCCGGTGCCGAGACCTATGCCGCCAACCTCGAACAGGCGGTGGCCGCCGGCGCCTTCGGCTCGCCCTTCTACATCACCGATGACGATCAGAGGTTCTGGGGCCAGGACCGGCTTGCCGATCTCGATCTGGTGCTGGCGGGCCAGCTCTGAACACGGGCCGGACACCCCAGTCGCCGGGGCCCTGAAAGCGGGCCCCGGTGCAGTCGATCAGGCGCATTCCAGCAGCAGCGTGCCGGCGCCGGTATTCGAGATCGGAATGTGGTAGTTCCGGGTGATCTCGGTGATGTTGTCGCCAAGCGCGCCACGCATCATCATCCACATCAGGAATTCGGTGCCCTGGGCGCCGGCCTTCTCGACCAATTCCATGCGGGTGATATTGGTCAGCTCTTCCGGGTTGTGGACGATGTTGTTCAGGCAGTATTCGTCGAATTCGCGGTTGATGAAGCCGGCGCGCTCGCCGTCGAGCTGATGCGACAGCCCGCCGGTGCCCAGCACCACCACCTTGAGATCCTCGGGAAAGCTTTCGATCCCGCGTCGCAGCGCCTTGCCGAAATCCAGCGCCCGCTTCAGGGTCGGAATCGGGTGCTGCACCGTGTTGGCCGAAATCGGGATCGCACGGGGCATGTCCGGATTGTGCGGGGCGCCGGGCCAGAACAGCTGCATCGGCACCACGAAACCGTGATCGACCGGCAGCTCCTGGCAGGAGGTGATGTCGAATTCGTCGGCGACCATGCTTTCGATGATGTGCCAGCTCATCTCGGGATGGCCCGGGAACGGGTCCAGCTCGGGCAGGCCCCAGCCTTCGTCCTCGTTCTTGTATTCATGTGCCGCGCCGATGGCAAAGGTCGGCATCTGGTCGAGAAAGAACCCCAGCCCGTGGTCGTTGTAGATGTTGATGACCACGTCGGGTTTCTTCTCCTTGATCCATTGATGGACCTTCGGATAGCCGTCGAAGAACGGTTTCCAATAGGGATCGTCATAAAGCTCCTGCTGGATGGCGTTGCCGACAGCGGGGATGTGCGAGGTGGTGATGCCTCCGAGAATCTTGGCCATTATCCGGTCTCCTTACGCCTGGCTCAGCAGGTATTTCTTGAACTCTTCGGTGCTGCGGCCGGTTTGCAGGCCGCCCACGTCCTGGACCGACAGCTTGAAGATGCCGGCGAGTTTGGCGAGGTAGTAGATGTTGCCGCCCTCCTCGATCATGGCGAGGATATTGGTCGAGCGGATGGCCTCTTTCTGGGCCTCGGTCAGCCCGTATTCGGCCATATAGGCCTCGGGGTCTTCCCTGAAGGCTTCGCGGTTGGCCGCCTTGTTGAAAGAATAGCACATCTTGTTCAGCTGATAGCCTTTCATGGCCATCTTGCCGTCGAAGATCGTCGTGCCGGGAATGTCGATATGATAGTCGTGGCCCGCGTGATCGTGCATCGGGTCTCCTCCTGTTTCAGCCGCGCTTTCCGGTCCTCACCGGGGGGGCGCGGCGCTCACGCCCAGTAAAGGCGCATCGGGTTGTCGACCAGGAGCTTGCGTTGATGCTCCGGGTTGGGTGCGATTTTGGGGATGAAATCGACCAGTGCCCCGTCGTCGGGCATGTGGGATTTCATGTTTGGGTGCGGCCAGTCGGTGCCCCACAGAACGCGGTCCGGGAAACGGGACACGATCTCGGCGCAATAGGGGATCACATCCGCATAGGGCGGGCCCTCGACGCTCAGCCGCTCGGGGCAGGTGACCTTGGACCAGATGCTGTCGTTCTCTTCCATCAGGCGCAGGAAGCGCTGGAAATCGGGGTGATCGACGCCCTTGGTGACATCCGGGCGCCCCATGTGGTCGACGACGATCGTGGTCGGGAGTTGCCTGAGGAAAGGTTCCAGCTCTTCCAGGTCGGCGGCCTCGAAATAGACCACGATGTGCCAGCCCAGGGGTTTGATCTTGTCGGCGATATCGAGAAACACCTGTTTCGGGGTCGCGTCGACCAGCCGCTTGACGAAATTGAACCGAACGCCGCGCACGCCGGCTGCGTGCATTTCGTGCAGGTCATCCTCGGTTATCTCGGCGCCGACCGAGGCGATTCCCCGGGCGCGCTCGCCGGCCGCGCGGCAGGCGTCGATCATGGCCCGGTTGTCCTTGCCGTGGCAGGTTGCCTGCACGATCACGTTGCGGGCAAACCCGAGATGGTCGCGCAGGGCGAAAAGCTGATCCTTGCCGGCATTGCACGGCGTGTATTTCCGTTCCGGGGCAAAGGGAAACTCGGGCGCCGGCCCGAAGACGTGGCAATGCGCGTCCACCGCCCCCTCGGGCAGTTTGAAATCGGGGGTCTTGGGGTCGGGGTCGAAGACCAGCCAGCCCGCGTCCATTTTCTGTTCTTCACTCATGCGAAGACCTTTCCATCCATCAGTTTGCGCGCCGTGCGCAGGATCGCCGCCGAGGCGACCGCGCCGGCCGCGTCGAGACGGGCAATCACCGTCATTTCGCCGCTGGGGTGCTCGACCGCCAGCCGCCGCTCGTCGCCGGTGCCGGTCTCGGCCAGGGCTGCGGCGGGGCTGCCCTCGAGCAGGCAGGCGGTGGCGACGCTGACCGCCCCCAGCACGCCGATCGTCTTGTGGCAGCGGTGCGGAATGAAGGTGCGCGTCGCAATGGCGCCGCCGTTCTGCGCCGGGCTGACCATGGTCATCTTGGGCACCGATTTGTCGCCGACGTCGCCAAGGTTCATCAGCGGGCCGCATTGCAGGCGGATCGACTCGAGCCGGGCGCGCAGTGCCGCGTTCGCCTCGAGGTCCTCGGGGCTTTCGGTGCCGGAAATGCCCATGTCGGCGGCGCGCATCACGACGCAGGGCATGCCGTTGTCGATCATGGTCAGCGCGACACCGTCGATGACATCGACGGCGTTGCCGGTCGGCAGCAGCGCGCCGCAACTCGACCCGGCGGTGTCCTTGAACTCGATCGGCACCGGCGCCGCGCTGCCCGGCACCCCGTCGATCCGCGCCTGTCCCGCATAGCTGACCCGGCCGCCCGGTGTCGCCACCCGGGCGGTGGCGATCTGGCCGGTGTTCTCCATGTAGATGGTGACCGGGGTTTCGCCGTCCTGCGCCGCCACCAGCCCCCTCTCGAGGGCGAAGGGCGCCACCCCGGCAAGGATGTTGCCGCAGTTCTGGGCGTCGGTGACAATGGCGCGGTCGACGAAGACCTGCAGGAACAGATAGTCGATATCGACGCCGGGGCGGTCGGATTTCGAGACCACGGCGACCTTCGAGGTCAGCGGGTCGGCGCCGCCCATGCCGTCGATCTGGCGCGGGTCGGGCGACCCCATGATGGCCAGCAGCGTGGCGTCGCGCCGCGACAGATCGCGGGGCAGGTCGTCGCGCAGGAAATACCCGCCCTTCGACGTGCCGCCACGCATCCACATGCAGCGCAGGCCCTCAGACATATTTCAACCCCTTTTCCGCCAGGCGTGCGCGCATTCCGTAGATGTCGAGCCCCAGTTCGCCGGCCTCGAAACGGGCCCGTTTCTGCGCCTCGTTGGCCTCGCGCGCGCGGGCCTTCTCGAGCACCGATGCGGCCTCGTCTCGGCGCACGACGCAGACGCCGTCATCATCGGCCACGATCACGTCGCCGGGGTGGATCAGCGCATCGGCGCAGACCACCGGCACATTGACCGAGCCCAGGGTTTCCTTGACCGTGCCCTGGGCGAAAACCGCCTTCGACCAGACCGGAAAGCCCATTTCCGTCAGGTCGCGTATGTCGCGGACCCCGGCGTCGATCACCAGCCCGCGACAGCCGCGCACGCTGGCCGAGGTGGCCAGCAGATCGCCGAAATAGCCGGCATCCGAAGGCGAGGTCGGCGCCAGCACCAGAACATCGCCCGCCTGCAGCTGTTCGATCGCGACATGGATCATCCAGTTGTCGCAGGGCGGCGCCGAGATCGTCACCGCCGAGGCGGCGATCCGCGCACCGGGATAGATCGGCCGCATGTAGCCCGCCAAGAGCCCCTTGCGCCCCTGCGCCTCGTGGACCGTGGCCACGCCGCATTCGGCCAGCCCGTCGATCACCGCCGGGTCGGCGCGTTCGATATTCTGGACGACGACGCCCTGTGTGCCCAGCGGATAGCTCATGACAGCTCATCCACGCAGATCGGGAACACGGTCTCGAAGCCCTCGGCGTATTTGCAATCGCGACCACCGGCCATGCCGCCCGAGTTGCGCTTGAAATGATTGGCGCGCTGCTGGGCGACGCGGGTGTAGAAATCCCAGAGGTGGATCTGCCCGTTCATGCACTCCATCGCCGCGCGCTTCTTCTCCCAGACCGGGGTGATGTCGAGAAACACGTCGGGCTTCCAGCCCATCTGTTCGGTCTGATGCGGCTCGAACAGATAAAGCTGCGGCGCGCCCAGCACCTTCTCGCCCGGATTGTGGCCCCAGGCCTGGGCGATCATGCGGCAGGTCAGGGCGAAGTCGGTGGTCTTCATGTGGTCGGTGTTGTAGGGGTCCCACCTTGAGTGCGAGAACATGAATTTCGGCTGCACCTCGCGGATGATGTCGACCACCTTGTCCTCTGCCTCTTCGGTGAAGCGCAGCGGGTAGTCGCCCATGTCGAGGAAACGGATGTCGCTGACGCCAAGCGCACGGGCCGAAGCCTCGGCCTCGCTCTGGCGGATCGCCTTGACCTCGTCGAGCGTCTTGCCCTCTTTCCACAGCCGCGCGCTCTCGCCGCGTTCGCCGAAGGACAGGCAGGCCACGGTCACGTCGTAGCCCAGTTCTTGATGCAGGGCGATTGCCCCCCCACAGCGCCAAACGAAATCTGCCGCATGGGCAGAAATCACCAGCGCGGTTTTCTTGTCAGCCATTGTTGCGCCTCTCAAATGGTCGGAATTCTATCAAAAGGTAATGGCAGTGGTGCCAATTTGACCATTTCGAATCCTGACAATCGAAATTTGTTTTTGTTATAACCAAGGAAACAGACAGGGTCGGGACCGATGAAGGAACTGCCACATATCCGCTATCTCTACGTGGTCAGCGAAGTCTACCGCCACCGGCGTATCGGCGCTGCTGCCGAGGCCGCGCATATGTCGCAGCCGGCGGCGACACAGGCGCTGGCAAGGGTCGAAACCATTCTCGGCGCACCGCTGTTCGAACGCCAGCCCAAGGGCATGGTGCCGACCGAGCCCGGGCTGGTCTTCGAGCGCCGGCTTGCGCGGATTCTCGAACACCTGCGCCGTGGTGACGGGCTGGCCCGCAAGAAGATGGCGCGTGGCAGCGATGAACGGCTGCGCAATCCCTTTCACCGCTTCTGTTCGCCGGCCCAGCTGCGCGCCCTGACCGCGATCGCCAAGGCCGGCAGCTTCAATCAGGCCGCCCGTGAACTGGGGGTGAGTCAGCCCGGCCTTCACCGCGCGGTGCGCGAGCTGGCCTCGCTTTCGGGGTTGACCCTGTTCGACCAGACGCGGGGCGGGGTGGTGCTGACACCGGCCGCCGAGGCCTTTGTCTATCATGTCCGACTTGCCGCCAGCGAGTTTCAGCAGGCGGTCTATGAAATCAATGAATTCCTCGGGCAGGACACCACCTGCATCAATGTCGGCTCGCTGCCGCTGTCGCGCAGCTCGATCCTGCCCGAGGCCATCGACCGCCTGATGGGCGAGGTCGGGCCGGGGGTGCAGGTGAACTGTGTCGACGCGCGCTATCACACGCTGATCCATGATCTGCGCTTTGGCGACATCGACTTCCTGATCGGCGCGCTGCGCTTCCCCAAGCCGGCCAGCGACGTCGAACAGGAAGAGCTGTTCATGGACGATCTCGCGGTGGTGGCCTCGCCCGACCATCCGCTGGCCGCAAAGCCCGGTCTCACCTTCGAGGACACGCTGGCCTATCCGTGGGTGGCGCCGCCGCAAAGCGCCCCCACCGGCACCTATCTGTTCGAAACCCTGCGGCAGCTCGATCTGCCGGGGTCGCCGGTGCGGATCGTGTCAAGCTCGCTGGTTCTTTTGCGCGGGCTATTGGCGCGGGGGAATTATGTCTCGATCGCCTCCAAGCGCCAGATCGAGACCGAAGAGGCGCTGGGGCAGGTCATGCAGCTGCCGATCGAGCTGCCAAGCTCCGGCCGGGCGATCGGGTTGACCTTCCGTTCCGGATGGGTGCCGACCCCGATTCAGCAGAGGTTTCTTGAAATCATCCGCGAGGCGGCTTCGGGCGGGGGCGTGAGTGAATGAAGGGAATAACAATTTCAAATGACGGGTGCCGCATTTCAATGCCCCGACCTGCCCGGGCGCTGATATGGTCGCGGCAACGGTAGACGAGGCTTGCCGCCGATTTTCCGCGCGCGAGGCCGTGTCGGAGCAGGGTGACGCGCCGCTGGGCGGGCGGGCCGGAAGCGAAAAGGGAACCGAGATCATGAGACTCTGCGTAGCCGGCGCCTATGGCGCCTTCGGCCTGAAACATCTTGATGCGCTGGCACGGATCGACGAGGTCGAGGTGACCTCGGTCATGGGGCCGACCAAGGCCAAGATCGAGGCGCTGGCGGCAGAGCGGGGCATCGGCCACGCGGGCACCACGCTTGAGGAATGCATCGCGCGGGATGACGTCGATGCGGTGATCCTGTCGACGCCGACTCAGATGCATGCCCAGCAGGCCATCGACTGCATGGACGCGGGCAAACATGTCCTGATCGAGATTCCGATGGCCGACAGTCTCGAGGACAGCCAGCGCGTCGTCGCCAAGCAGCGCGAGACCGGGCTGACCTGCATGGCCGGGCAGGTGCGCCGCTTCAACCCCTCGCATCAATGGATCAAGAACCGCATCGACGCCGGCGAGCTGAAGATCCAGCAGATGGATGTTCAGACCTATTTCTTCCGCCGCAGCAACACCAATGCCAAGGGCGAGCCGCGCAGCTGGACCGATCACCTGCTGTGGCACCACGCCTGCCACACCGTCGACCTGTTCCAGTACCAGACCGGCGGCAAGGCGGTCGCCGCCTTTGGCCTCGAGGGTCCGGCGCACCCCGAACTGGGTATTGCCATGGACATGGCGATCGGTCTGAAAGCGGAAGATGGCGCGATCTGCACCCTGTCGCTGTCGTTCAACAACGACGGTCCCTTGGGCACCTATTTCCGTTACATCTGCGACAACGGCACCTATATCGCCCGCTACGACGACCTCTATGACGGCAACGAGAACAAGATCGACCTGAGCGGCGTCGCCGTCTCGGACAACGGCATCGAGCTTATCGACCGCGAATTCGTCGCCGCGATCCGCGAAGGGCGGGCGCCCAACGGCTGTGTCACCGACGTGATCCAGGCCATGGAGACGCTGGACCGGATCGAAAGGTCATTCGGCTGATCTCAGCCCTCCAGACTGTGACGGAAGGCGCGCGGCGAAAGACCGGTCGCGCGTTTGAAAACGCGGCTGAAATAGGCCGGATCGACATAGCCAAGCTGATAGGCGATCTCGGAAACCGATAGGTTCGTAAAAGCCAAGTTTCGTCTGGCTTCGCGAATCATGTGCTGTTCGATCGCAGCCAGCGCCGAGCGCCCGGTTGCCCGGCGCATGACCCGGCTGAGATGGGTCGGGGTCACGCCCAGACGTTCGGCATATTGCGCCACGCCCAGATGATCGGCGGCGTGTTTCTCCAGCAGGGTTTCAAAGCGGTGCAGCAGGTTGCCCCGGCTTTGCCCGCCGGCCGGTGCCTGTTCCGCGATTCGCCGCGCCACCAGCCCGATCAACACCCCGGAATGGGCCCGCAGGATGTGGGCGCGTGCGAAAGAGCGATTGCCATGCTCGGCGAATATGGCCCGGACGGAACCTTTTATCTCGTTGTCGTAATTGAATAACTTCGGCATCTTCAGATAGGGGTGCAGGCCCTCTCCGTCCAGAAGACCCTGCACCAGAAGCTCGGCCGCGAGGGTAACGACCCAGCCCGTGGTCTCGGGGGCGAAGGCAAAGCCATGGACCACGCCCACCGGCACATTGATCAGCATCCCGGCCTCCAGGCGGTGCCGCCTGTCCTCCAGAATTGCCTCTCCGCCGCCACTTTCCAACAGCAGGAACTGGTGCAGCCGGGCGTGTCTGTGGGGGCGGAATTCCCAGTTGTTGGCCTGCGAGCGCACCTCGATCGTTTCGCAGTGCACCACGTCGGGAAAATCGCGGAACTCTCCGTAGAGGTTGAAGTTCTTGATGGTGTCCATGTTCGAAATGTACCAGAAAAGTTCGGATACATCCATTCATTCCGAGGCCGGAAAGGCGCAGGATGTCGGCAGAATGGAGGAGATGCACCATGAACATGAAAACCCAGGTTGGAATCATCGGCGGTGGCCCCTCGGGGCTGATGCTGAGCCAGCTCCTGCACCTCAAGGGGATCGACAACGTCGTGCTTGAGAAACACAGCCGCGAATACGTGCTGGGCCGCATCCGGGCCGGCGTGCTGGAGCACGGCTTTGCCGAGCTGATGCGCGAGGCGCAATGCGGCGACCGGATGGATGCCGAGGGCGAGATCCACGAAGGCTTCTACATCGCCGAGGGCGGCGAGAAGCGCCGCGTCGATCTGGCCGGCCATACCGGCGGCAATTCGGTGGTGGTCTACGGCCAGACGGAACTGACCCGCGACCTCTATGAGGCGCGCGAGAAGATGAACGGCCAGGTCATCCACAATGTCGAGGACGTGAAGCTGCACGGCCTGAAGTCCGACGCCCCTCACATCAGTTACCGCAGCGGCGACGACATCATCCGCATTGATTGCGATTACGTCATCGGCGCCGACGGCTTCCACGGTGTCAGCCGCAAGTCGATCCCCTCCGACGTGCTGGTCGAATATGAAAAGGTCTATCCTTTCGGCTGGCTCGGCGTGTTGAGCCGCACCAAGCCGGTGTCGCCCGAGCTGATCTATGCCAAGAGCGACCGGGGCTTCGCCCTGTGCTCTTTGCGCAGCCAGGTGCTGAGCCGCTATTACATCCAGGTGCCGCTGACCGATACTGTCGAGGACTGGTCGGACGAGGCCTTCTGGGAGGAACTCAAGGCCCGTCTGCCCGAGGATGTCGCGGCCGAACTCGAAACCGGCCCGTCGATCGAGAAAAGCATCGCCCCGCTGCGCAGCTTCGTCGCCGAGCCGATGCGCTATGGCAATCTGTTCCTTGCCGGGGACGCCGCCCATATCGTGCCGCCGACCGGGGCACGGGGGCTGAATTCGGCCGCCAGCGACATCTACTACCTTTATCACGCGCTGGTGGCCCACTATCAGGATGGCGACGACAGCGGGCTCGACGGCTATAGCGAAAAGGCGCTGGCGCGGATCTGGAAGGCGCAGCGTTTCAGCTGGTGGATGACCACCCTGCTGCACCGTTTCCCGGACAGCATCGCCTATGATCAGAAGCTGCAACAGACCGATATGGACTATCTGTTCTCGTCCGAGGCGGCGCTGACCTCGCTGGCCGAAAACTATGTCGGCCTGCCGTTCTGAGGTCGCATCTGATGTAAGGGTGTGCGGAAAGGGGCCTCGCGGCCCCTTTTCACCCTAGCAGTAGCATTCCGGGCCGGCCCATTGCGCTACCGAGTATCGGTCGCCATGGGCCCAGCCGACCGGCAGCACCGCGTCGATCCGCGCCAGGGTCTCGGCGCTCAGCTCAAGATCGGCACCGGCGGCCAGTTCGCGCAGATGCGCGATGCTGCGGGTGCCGGGGATCGCGTGGACATGATCGCCGCGCTGCAACACCCAGGCGATGGCCAGCGAGGCGGCCGCCACCCCGAGATCTGCCGCCAGTTCCCGGAACCGGGCGTTGTATTCGAGGTTGGCGCCGAGATTGGGTTCGATAAAGCGCGGGTTGACCTTCAGAAAGGGCAGGTCGGCAACGCTTTCGGCCGAATGCGGGCGGTCGGTCAGCAGCGCCCGCCCGACCGGCGAAAAGGCCACCAGCGCCGCGCCCAGCTCGGCGCAGGTCTGGATCAACCCCAGCTCGGGGGCGCGGGTCGACAGCGAATACTCGGACTGCACCGCCGCCACCGGGTGCACCGCATGGGCGCGGCGCAGCGAGGACGGGGCGATTTCCGACCATCCGACCGCCTTGACCTTGCCCTCTTTGACGAAGCTGGCCATCGTCTCGGCGACCTCTTCGATCTCGAACCGCTGGTCGCGGCGGTGCACGTAGTAGAGGTCGATCGCCTCGACCCCGAGCCGGGTCAGGCTGGCGTCGAGTGCGCCGCGCATATGGGACGGATCGTTGTTGAAACGCTGGTCCGGGTCGGCGGTGATGCCGACTTTGGTCGCGATGGCAAAGGGCGGCTCGCCGCCGCGTTGCCTCAGCCACGCGCCGATCACGGTTTCCGAACGCCCCATGCCATAGACATTCGAGGTGTCGATATGCGTGATCCCCAGTTCGGTGCATTCATCGAGGATCGCCATCGATCCTTCGTCGGTGGCCGGTCCGTAGAAATTGGTGAATGACATGGCGCCGTAGCCGAGGGCACTGACGGTGGGGCCGTTGCGGCCAAGTTTGCGCGTTTTCAAGGGGCCTGTCCTGTTGCGTTGCGTTTGCGGCACCGACAGTGGGCGATCCTCCGGTCGGCATCAAGGCAGGATCATCGCTTCATGCGGCTTTCAAATCGGCCGATCGCAAAGAAAATCGCCGCCGGGCGCAGGGGGGAGGGCGCAGGGGAGGCAGAGCGCAGGGGGGCAGAGGGGAGGCAGAAAGGGCGGGCGGGGCGCCGCTCGGGTGCCCCGCTGCCTGCCCCGGGGCTCAGGCGAAGATGCCGTCGAAGAAACGCCCAAGGGTATCGACGTGGTCAAGCGGCAGCACATGGGCGGTGTACTGGTCGGGGCGGACGACCACCATGCAGCCTTGGCCGCGGTCGATCCCGCGCATGTCATAGACATCGCCGGCGCCCTTGTGATCGACGCAGAAGATCTTTTCGTGATCCTGCAGGCCCAGCCTGCCCTTGGTCGGCCTGAGAAGCGGTGGCATGGTTTCAAGGGCCAGCTGGTCGAAGGTTTGCGGGAACACGGCGCGCAGGTCGATCAGCGCGTCGATATCCTCGGTCTGGCGGGTGTATTTCACCACCGGCGAGGCCGGGTCCGTCTC
The DNA here is from genome assembly GCF_041624275.1 of Shimia sp. Lineage (GTDB taxonomy): Bacteria > Pseudomonadota > Alphaproteobacteria > Rhodobacterales > Rhodobacteraceae > Shimia. Next base: position 19,939 of record NZ_JBFJVE010000001.1, on the reverse strand, counting down.
CAGCCACAGGGCCAGCCGGTGCAGCGCATCATGCTCCCTGCCGGCAAAGGCATAGATCCGCCAGCGCCCGTCGGCCTGCGCCGCATGGCCAAGCTGCATCTGCTTGGCATCGGCAACCCGCACGACGGGGGCCGAGTGGAACCGGCGTCCGACCGGCAGGCCCGTGGCCAGGCCCTGGTGGGTTGCCGGCCCGATCAGGTCGGATTCGGCGTAATGCACCGCCAGCCCCCCGGTGAACTCGAGATTGTCCTTGAAGGCGCGGATGAATCGCGGTTCGGTGCCGTCGTCCAGGGCGCTGGTGCCCGGCGGCGCCGACATGATGCGGGCCCATTCGTGATCGGTCTCGACCAGCCGCTTGGCCTCGGCCCAGCGTTCCGCCGAATAGCTGTGCAACAGGCGGGCATCGGCGCGCCCCTGCAACACATGGGCCAGTTTCCAGCCAAGGTTGAAGCTGTCCTGCATCGAGACGTTCATGCCCTGACCGGCCTTGGGGCTGTGGGTGTGGCAGGCGTCGCCGGCGGTAAAGACGCGGGGGGTGCGGCTCGGGCTCTCGCCCTCGGGCACGTCGTCGAACCGGTCGGTCATGCGGTGGCCGATCTCGTAGATCGACCACCAGACCACCTCTTTCACGTCGATGGTATAGGGGTGCATGATGCGGTTGGCCGCCGCGATCATGTCGTCCTGTCCGAAACCGCGTTCGGCCACCCGTTCGCCGGCGCGCAGCTTGTCCAGTTCGACATACATGCGGAACAGATAGCCGCCCTCGCGCGGCAGTATCAGTACGTTGCCTTCGCGGGCCGAGGTGATCAGGCATTTCTGCCGCACATCCGGGAAATCGGTATTGGCCAATATGTCCATCACCCCCCAGGCCTGATGCGCCGCGTCGCCATGCAGCTCGCCGCCGATCGCCCGGCGGACGTTCGACCGGGCGCCGTCGCAGCCGACGACGTAATTGGCCCGAACGGTCCGGATCGCGCCCCAGTCGACGCCGGTATCCTCCAGCGTCACCGTGACCGGGTGGTCGTCGGTGGTCGGATCGATGCTCACATCCTTGACCGACCAGTTGTAATCCGGCGCCAGCCGCGACGGCGCGTTTCGCATCACGTCGAGAAACAGCTGGTGCAGCCGCGCCTGGTTGATCAGGATATGCGGCATTTCCGAACTGTCGTCCGCCACGTCCTGCACCCGGCCGACGCGGGTGATGTTGCCGGGCGCATCACGGTCCGGCATCCAGAAGGCGGTCTGGTTGACCCAATAGCTTTCACGCTTGACCTTGTCGGCGAAACCGAAGGCTTGAAACATCTCCATGGTGCGGGTGTTGATGCCGTCGGCCTTGCCCTTGTTGATGTTGCAGGGGCTGGCTTCGACGATCATCGTGTCGATGTCGGGAAACTGCGCCAGTTGGGCGGCCAGGCAAAGCCCGGCCGGCCCGGTGCCCGCAATCAGCACATCCACTTTTTCGGGCAGCGGCGCATGCGGGTCCCGGTCGCGCCGGTTGGCTGCCGCGGTGCTGATGTCGGGGTCTCCTGCGCGAAAACCATCCAGATAAAATTGCATGTCGTTCCTCCGGTCCTGCGGCACGGGCGTGCCGGCTTCCGCGAAAACTAATATCTATACTTACTATAATCCGTCAAGAATTTAATATGTGTACTTACATATATTGAACCCTGACAGGATTTTATGCTTTAACGATCAAAGGGGCGCGGGCATGTCGAAGGGGGCAGCAATGGCAGTGACACGGATGGCAGGGCACTTGATTCGGCGCCTGCATCAGGCATCGACCCAGGTGTTCGCGACTCATATGCAGCAGCAGGGGCTGGATCTGACGCCGGTGCAATTCGCGGCGCTGGATGCCATCCGCGCCACGCCGGGGGCGGATCAGGCCGGAATTGCGGCCCGGATCGCCTATGATCGGGCGACAATCGGCGGGGTCATCGACAGGCTGGAGAAGAAAGGCCTCGTGATGCGCACCGTCAGCGCAAGGGACAAGCGCGCCCGCGAGGTGAGCCTCAGCGGCGAGGGGCAGCTGTTGATGTCACGGCTGTATCCCGTCGTGGAGGCCCTGCAGGCAGACATTCTGCATGGGCTGAGCGAGGCGGAAAAACAGCAGTTCCTGGCCCTGGCAAGCAAGGCCCTGCGCGGTTTCGATCGCGAGCCGCAGACCGACAGGCCGGGCTGACGACCCGGTTACTGACCGGTCGGAAAACGGCATCCTAACAAAATCAAATAGACAAGAACGAAAACGAACTGTGGACTCCGACCGCGCCTGTTTAACAGTAGCAGGCACGGATTTGCGTCGCTGACATCGGCGGCATCAATCATTTTGGGAGGAAAAGATGGCGAAGACCCGTAGAAACATGTTGAAGACCGCTGTTGCCGCGATGGCGCTTGGTGCAATGTCCACTGGGGCCTTCGCGGCCGAGGTCACGTTGCGGCTGCACCAGTTCCTGCCGGCGCAGGCAAATGTGCCCAAGAACATTCTCGATGTCTGGGCCGACAAGATCGAGGCCGAGTCCGGTGGCCGCATCGAGATCCAGCGCTTCCCGGCCATGCAGCTTGGCGGCAAGCCGCCGCAGCTGATCGATCAGGCCATCGACGGCGTGGCGGATATCGTCTGGACCGTCGCCGGTTACACCCCCGGCCGCTTCCCGCGTGCCGAGGTCTTTGAACTGCCCTTCACCATGACCAATGGCGAGGCGGTGTCGCGCGCCTATTGGCAACTGGCCGAAGAAACCATGATGGACGCCGATTTCAAGCAGTTCAAGGTGCTTGGCCTCTGGGTCCACGGGCCCGGCCTGATCCACTCCAAGAAGCCGATCCAGAGCGTCAGCGATCTGAACGGTGTCAAGCTGCGCGCCCCGACCCGGGTCACCAACGGCATGTTCAAATCGCTTGGCGCAACCGCTGTCGGCATGCCGATTCCAGCAGTGCCCGAAGCCCTCTCCAAGGGCGTGATCGATGCCACCGTCATTCCCTGGGAAGTGACCGGGGCGCTGAAAGTCAACGAGTTGGTCAGCAACCACACCACCTTCGGCGATGATGCGCTTTACACCACCACCTTCATCTTCGCGATGAACCAGCAACGCTGGGATGCGCTGCCTGAGGATCTGAAAGCCGTCATCGATGCCAATTCCGGGGCCGAGTTCTCGGCCTTCGCCGGGCGGCAGATGCAGGCCGACGACGCCCCCTCGCACAAGCAGGCGATGGAGCGCGGCAACAACATCATCACCCTGAACCCCGAGCAGGTCGCCGAATGGAAGGCCGCCGCGCAGCCGACCTCGGAGAACTGGGTCGCGGAAATGGATGACAAGGGTATGGACGGCACCGGCCTGCGTGCCCGCGCACTCGAGCTGATCGCCAAGTATTCGCATTGAACCGACCGCTCCCCCGGGCCCGAAACCGGCTCGGGGGCGCATCCAACCCGGAGGAAACCATGACGAAACTGGTCGAACGCGCGGCGCGCCTCATGGCCATAACCGGCGGGATCGTGTTGACGCTGCTGGTGGTCCTGACCTGTATCAGCGTCCTTGGGCGTGGTCTCAACGCGCTGGGGCATTCGGATCTGCTGACCTCCCTGTCCGGCGCGGTGGCCGACGGGCTGATCGCCACCGGCGTCGGGCCGGTGAACGGTGATTTCGAACTGGTCGAAGCCGGTGTCGCCTTCGCGATCTTCTCGTTCCTGCCGATCTGCCAGTTCTACGGCAGCCATGCCACTGTGGATGTGTTCACCAACGGGCTGGCGCCACGGGTCAACCGGGCCATCGTGATGTTCTGGGAGCTGGTCCTGACGGCGATCGTGCTGTTGATCACCTGGCGGCTGTTCCACGGTGTTCAGGCCAAGATGGCCTATGGCGACACCACCTTCCTGTTGCAGTTTCCGGTCTGGTGGGCCTATGGGCTGAGTTTCCTCGCCGCCGTCGTGGCCTCGCTGGTCGCGCTTTACTGCGCCTTTGCGCGCATCGTCGAATTTGCCACCGGGCGCTATGTGCTGCCCTATGGTGGGGAGGCAGTCCATTGAGCATGCTCGAACTGGGCTACGCGTCCTTCCCGATCCTTCTGGTCATGATCTTCCTGCGCGCGCCGATCGGCCTTGCGATGTTCCTCTGCGGTATCGGCGGGCTCTATTTCGCCATGGGCAGCACCAACATGTTCATGGCCAAGCTCAAGACCGAGACCTATTCGACCTTTTCCAGCTATTCGCTGACCATCATCCCGATGTTCCTGCTGATGGGGCAGTTCGCGACCCTGTCCGGCATGTCCTCGGCGCTGTTCAAGGCCGCCGAAAGCTGGCTCGGCCACCGCAAGGGCGGTGTCGCGATGTCGGCGGTCGGGGCCTGTGCCGGGTTCGGCGCGATCTGCGGCTCCTCGCTGGCCACGGCCGCCACGATGAGCCGCGTTGCCCTTCCCGAGCTGCGCCGCTACGGCTATTCGGGGGGGTTCTCGACCGCGACCCTGGCCGCCGGCGGCACGCTCGGCATCCTGATCCCGCCCTCGGTGATCCTGGTGATCTATGCCATCCTGACCGAGCAGAATATCGCCAAGCTGTTCCTTGCCGCATTCGTGCCCGGGCTGCTGGCGGCGCTGGGTTATATCATCACCATCTCGCTTTACGTGCGCCGTTACCCGGATTCCGCCGGTACCCGCGCGCCGACCCCCTATAACGAACGCCTGCGGGCGCTGATTGATGTCTGGCCGGTGCTGCTGGTCTTCGGCCTTGTCGTCGGCGGTATCTACCTCGGCTGGTTCACCCCGACCGAGGGGGCTGCCGTGGGCGCCGCCGGCACCGGGCTGATCGCACTGGTCTCGGGCAACCTCAACTGGAAGGTCTTCGTCGAAAGCATCATCGCCACCGCGACCAGCACCGCGATGATCTTTTTCATCGTGCTCGGCGCCGGCCTCTACAACAGTTTTCTGGCGCTGTCGCAGGTGCCGCAGGAACTGTCGGCCTGGGTTGTCGGGCTGGGTCTCAGCCCGTGGATGGTCTTGTCGCTGATCCTGGTCTTCTACCTGATCTTCGGCTGCCTGATGGACAGTCTCAGCATGATCCTGCTGACGATCCCGATCTTCTTTCCGGTCATCAGCGCGCTTGATTTCGGCATGAGCCCGGAACATGTGGCGATCTGGTTCGGCATCCTGGTGCTGATCGTGGTCGAGGTCGGGCTGATCACGCCACCGGTGGGGATGAACCTGTTCATCATCAATGCCATGGATCGCTCGACCCCGATGGTGCAGACCTACAAGGCGGTGATGTGGTTCGTCACCTCCGACCTCTTGCGGGTCGTCCTTCTGGTGCTGTTCCCGGCGATCACCCTGTTCCTGATCCCGTAAACCCGACCCCAAGACCAAGCGCCGGAACATGCGCAAAGTCTTGTCTGGAAAATAGATATGAGACATAACAATGATTGAAGATACCAATAAGGAGCCCAGCCATGCAGATTGACGGAAACCCGGTTCTGGTCACCGGCGGCGGCAGCGGACTTGGCGCCGCCACCGCGCGCCATTTCGCGGGCCTTGGCGCCAGCGTCGCCATCCTCGACTACAATCTCGAGGGCGCCAGGGCGCTGGCCGACGAGATCGGCGGCATGGCCATTCAGGCCGATGTCAGCGACCAAGCGGCGGTCGGTGCAGCCTTTGACGCGGCGACGGCGCATTTCGGATCGGCGCCGCGCATCGCCGTCAACTGTGCCGGCATCGGCATGGCGGCGCGTATCGTCGGGCGCGAGGGCAAGCTGTCCTTCGACGTGTTCGAAAAGACCCTGCGGGTGAACCTGTTCGGCACCTACAACGTGATGAGCCACGCCGCCAAGCGCATGGCCGAGCTGACCCCGCTTGAAGACTCAGAGCGCGGCGTCATCATCAACACCGCCTCGGTGGCCTTCGAGGACGGGCAGCTGGGGCAGGCCGCCTATGCCGCCTCGAAAGGGGCGATCGCCTCGATGTGCCTGCCGGCGGCGCGCGAACTGGCCCGTAGCGGCATCCGGGTGATGGCGATCGCGCCGGGCCTGTTTCATACGCCGATGATGGAGGGTCTGCCGGAGGAGGTCGCGGCCGAGATCACGGCGAATATTCCCTTCCCGGCGCGGCTGGGGCAGGCGCGGGAATTCGCGCTTCTTGCCGAGCAGATCGCCACCAACCGGTTCCTGAACGGGACCACGATCCGGCTGGACGGCGCCGTCCGCCTGCCGCCGCGCTAAGGAGAGAACGATGAGCGACAGCATCCTGAAGATCGAGACCGACGGCCCGATCGCCACCCTGACCATGAACCGCCCCGGCAAGCGCAACGCCATGTGCGAAGCCCTGCTCGAGGCGCTTCAGGGCTTCTATTTCAACCCGCCCGAAGGGGTGCGCGTGGTCATTCTGACCGGCGTCGAGGGCCATTTCTGCTCGGGGCTCGACCTGTCCGAACATGTGCACCGCTCGGCCGAGGACAATCTCTACCACTCGCGCCACTGGCATGTGGTGATGGAAAAGATCCAGTTCGGCGGTCTGATCACCCTGTCGGCGATGTTCGGGGCCGTCATCGGTGGCGGGCTCGAACTGGCGGCGTCGACCCATGTGCGCATCGCCGAGCCTTCGACCATCTTCCAGCTGCCCGAAGGGCGGCGCGGCATCTTCGTCGGCGGCGGCGCCACCGCCCGCGTCGGCCGTCTTCTGGGGCCGGACCGCATGACCGAGATGATGCTCACCGGGCGCAGGTACGACGCACAGGACGGGCTGTCCCTGGGGCTGGCGCATTACGCCGTCGCCGAGGGCGAAGCCATGGCGCTGGCGCGGACCCTTGCCGGCAAGATCGCCCGCAATGCGCCGCTGTCCAACTATCTGATGGTCCAGTCCATCGCCCGCATCAACGACATGTCGCAGAGTGACGGTCTGTTCACCGAGTCGCTTGCGGCGGCCCTGTCCCAGACCTCGCCGGATGCCGAGGAAGGGCTGCGTGCCTTTCTCGAAAAACGCGCGCCCGTGTTCCGGTGACGCGATGAAAAAGACACATTCCCCCGCGCCGCAACATGTCGAGGTGGCATCGGTCAGCGATGCTACCATGCGCCGCTTTGTCGGCTACCGGATGAAACGCGCCTTCAACGTCGTGCAGGAAGATCTGGCACGGGTTCTGAAACCTTTCGAACTGCGGATGCTGACCTATACCGCGCTGGTTCTCATCGTCGACAATCCCGGCATGCGCCAGTCGCAGCTGGCCGATGCCATGGACATCGAACGCCCCAATCTCGTCGTGCTGATCGACGAGCTGGAGCGGCGCGAACTCATCGTGCGCGACCGCGTTCCGACCGACCGGCGTGCCTATGCTCTCAAGGCGACGCTGGCCGGCCTGCGGCTCTATGACCGCGCCGTCGCGGCGGTTGCCGCGCATGAGGCACGGCTGCTTGACGGGATCGACCAAGACAGCATCGCGACCGTGCTCGCGGCCCTGAAAACCATCGAAAACGCAAGGCAGGGGGATTGACCATGAAACGCACATCCGAATTCCGCGCCCATTCCGTGTCGCGCGAAGACCGCGCCGACGGCAGCATCCTGTTGCGTTCGAACTACGATCTGGGGCCGGTGGTCGACAAGACCGGAGTCTGGCTGCACGACTGGGCCGAGAAAGCCCCGGATCGCGTCTTTCTGGCCGAGCGCAGCGGCGCCGGCTGGCGCGAGGAAAGCTATGCCGGCGCGCTGCAGAAGGTCCGCGCCCTTGCCAGCGCGCTGCTGGCGCGCGGCATGGGCCCCGAGACACCGATCCTCATCATGTCGGGCAATGGCGTCGATCACGGGCTCCTGTCCCTGGCGGCGCAATATGTCGGCATCCCGACCGCCCCGGTGGCCGAGCAATACGCGCTGATCCATGGCGCCCACGGTCGCCTGCAACATGCGATCGAACTGGTGCGCCCGACGATGGCCTATGTGGTCGATGCCGACCAGTATCGCGAGGCGCTGGCGCTCGACGCCTTGAACGGGATCGAGATCGTCGCCTCGCGTCCCGGCGCCAACCCTGGTGTGACCGCGTTTGACGACCTCTTGAAGGGCGACGCGGGGGTCGATCTGGCCCTGGCCCATGACCGGGTCGGCCCCGACACCGTGGCCAAGATCCTGATGACCAGCGGTTCGACCTCGGCCCCCAAGGGGGTGCTCACCACGCAGCGCATGATGTGCGTCAACCAGACCATGCTGGCCGACGCGATGCCCTTTTTGCGCGCCCGTCCGCCGCGCGTGGTGGACTGGCTGCCCTGGAACCACGTGTTCGGAGGCTCGCATAATTTCAACATGATGCTGGCCAATGGCGGCAGCTATTATGTCGATGACGGCAAGCCGGTCAAAGGCCTGTTCGAGCGGTCGCTGGAAAACCTGTCGCTGGTCACCGGCACGCTAAGTTTCAACGTGCCGGTGGGCTATGCCATGCTGCTCGGCGCCCTGCGGCAGGATTCCGGTCTGCGGCAGCGGTTCTTCGAACACCTCGACCTGATGTTCTATGCCGGCGCGTCGCTGCCCCAGGACATCTGGGCCGGCTTCGAGGAGATGGCGCTGGAAATCAAGGGGGAAATCCCGCTGATGACCTCGTCCTGGGGGCTGACCGAGACCGCCCCGGCGACGATGATGCAAAGCGAGCCGATCGACCGTTCGGGCGTGGTCGGGGTGCCTCTGAACGGGGTGACGATGAAGCTGATCCCCGATGACGAGATGCGCTGCGAGATGCGCGTCAAGGGGCCGAATGTCACCAAGGGCTATTTCCGGGATCCGCAAAAGACGGCCGAGGCCTTCGACGAGGAAGGCTTTTTCATCACCGGCGACGCGATGCGCTTTGTCGATGCGGCAGATGTGAACCGGGGCATGGCCTTCGACGGGCGCATTTCCGAAGACTTCAAGCTCTTGACCGGAACCTGGGTGCGGGCGGCGCAGCTGCGCATGGAGATGCTGGCCTGCCTCGCTCCTCTGGCCGCCGACCTTGTCGTCACCGGCGCCGACCGGGACCAGATCGGCGTCTTGATCTTCCCGGATGTCGCCGAGTTGCAGCGCGAAGGCTTCGACCTTGCCGAGGACGGTGGCGCCTATCGCTGCCGATTGATGCAGGGAGAGATCCACCGCCGCCTGGCCGAACGCGCCCGCGAGATCGCCGGCAGTTCCACCCGGGTGTCGCGGGCCATCGTGCTCAGTGAGCCCGCCTCGATGCCCGAGGGCGAGATGACCGCCAAGGGCAATCTCAATTTCCGCCGGGTGCTGACGCGCCGCAAAACCCTTCTGGAGCGGCTCTATGACCAAGCCGATCCGGCCACCATCCAGATTTGAGGAAGAACTGAAACATGGTTGATATTTCCAAGGTCCGCGCCATCGACATCCACACCCACGCCGAAGAACCCTGCGGCTGCCATTCGGATGACGGTTATGACGATCTGCAATCGACGATGGCGACCTATTTCGGCGCCCCCTGGCAGCATCCGCCGACCATCGAGCAGACTGCCGCTCATTACCGCGAGAAGAACATCGCCGCCGTGATCTTTCCCGTCGATGCCGAGCGCGAGACCGGCTATCGCCGCTATTCCAACGACGAGGTGATCGAACTGGTCAACAAGAACGACGACGTGTTGATCCCCTTTGCCTCGATCGATCCGTGGAAGGGCAAGATGGCGGTGCGCGAAGCCCGCCGCCTGATCGAGGACCACGGCATCAAGGGCTTCAAGTTCCACCCCACCATGCAGGGGTTCTATGCCAATGACCGCATGGCCTATCCCTTTTACGAGGTGCTGGCAGAGCATGGCTGTATCGCCCTGTTCCACACCGGCCAGACCGGGGTCGGATCGGGCATGCGCGGCGGCAACGGCATGCGGCTGAAATACTCCAACCCGATGTATATGGATGACGTGGCGGTGGATTTCCCCGACATGAAGATCATTCTCGCGCATCCCTCCTTTCCCTGGCAGGAAGAGGCGCTGGCCGTGGCCCAGCACAAGCCCAATGTCTATATCGACCTCTCGGGCTGGTCGCCGAAATACTTCCCGCCGATCCTTGTCCAGTATTGCAACACGATCCTGAAGAAGAAGGTTCTGTTCGGCTCGGACTGGCCGATGATCTCGCCCGATCGCTGGCTTGACGCCTTCGACAAGATCGCGATCAAGGATCACCTGCGCGAAGACATCATCAAGAACAACGCCGCCCGTCTGCTGGGGCTGATGGACTGATGCGGGCTCCGGTTCCGGGGCTGGCGCTGTCCTTCAGCCTGCGGGTCGATCTGGCGGCGCCGATCGAGATCGGCCGGGGCCGGGCCGGCGGGCGCCGCATCATCCCGATCATCGGCGGCGCGGCGCTGGGCCCCGACATTCGCGGCGAGGTGCTGAACCTCGGCGCCGACTGGCAGACCGTTTTCGACGACGGCGCCGCCCATCTCGACACGCGCTATGCGCTGAAGACCGGTGACGGCGCGGTGATCGAGATCGTCAATATCGGCACCCGGCACGGCCCGCCCGAACTAATGGACCGCCTCGCCGCCTGCGAAGAGGTCGACCCGGCGACCTATTACATGCGCACCGCCGCGCGTCTCGAAACCGGGGATGCGCGCTACCGCTGGGTCAATCACATGCTGTTCCTCTGTGCCGGCCTGCGCCGCGCCTCGGCCGTCGAAATCGACTATTACAAGGTGACCTGACCATGAAACCGTTCGAAGCCCCGCTCGCCGACATCCTGTTTTCTCTTGAACATGTCGCCGGCGCGACCGGCCTGCCTGACTGGGACGCCGAATTCGCAGCCGAGATCGGCGGCCATTTCGCCGCCTTCGCCGAGGGTGAGATCGCCCCGCTGGACGAAACCGGCGACTTGCAGGGCTGTTCCCTGAAGGGCGGGCGCGTCGCCATGCCCGACGGGTTTGCCGAGGTCTACCGCGCCTATGCCGAACAGGGCTGGCCGTCTCTGACCGTGCCCGAGGCCTATGGCGGTCAGGGGCTCGGGGCGCTGATGCTGGCCATCACCTCCGAGATCTTCTCGGGCGCCAACCACAGCCTGCAGATGGTCACCGGCCTCGTGCCCGGCGCGGTGCGCACCCTGCTGCGCTTTGGCACCGAGGCGCAGAAGTCGCGCCACATCCCGCCGCTGGCCTCGGGCGCAACGCTGGCCACCATGTGCCTGACCGAACCCGGCGCGGGTTCCGACCTGTCGCGCGTGCGCTGCAAGGCCACCCCCCGCAGCGACGGCTGGGCGATCAGCGGCGAAAAGATCTTCATCTCGGGCGGCGATCAGGACATGAGCGAAAGCATCCTGCATCTGGTGCTGGCGCGCACCTCGGACGAGGGGGTCAAGGGGCTGTCGCTGTTCCTCTGCCCCTGCACCCGCGCCGATGGCAGCCGCAACGCGGTCACCGTGACCCGGATCGAAGAGAAGATGGGCCTGCATGCCTCGCCGACCTGCCAGCTTGCCTTCGACGCCGCCGAGGCCGAGCTGATCGGGGCCGAGGGGCAGGGGCTGGCGGCGATGTTCACGATGATGAACCACGCCCGGGCCGACGTCGCGCTTCAGGGGGTGGCCCATGCCGCCCGCGCGCATGACATCGCCAGCAGCTATGCCGCCGAGCGGGTACAGGGCAGGGGGGGCGACGGCCGGCCGGTCGCGCTCGAGGCGCATGCCGACGTGCGGCGCATGCTCGATGAAATCGACTGGCTCGCGGTCAGCGGCCGCGCCCTTGTTCATCTTGCATTCGTCGCCATGGAGGCGGGCGACGATCCCGATCTGGTCGCGTTCCTGACCCCGGTCGCCAAGGTCTATTGCACCGAGGCCGGCATGCGTGCTGCCGAACTGGCGATGCAGGTGCTCGGCGGCTATGGCTACCTGCGCGAATACCGGGTCGAACAGACCTATCGCGACGCCCGGATCACCGCGATCTACGAAGGCGCCAACGGCATCCATGCCCGCGCGCTGTCCACGCGTCTCGCGCCGGGGGCACCCGGCGATGCTTTCGATGGCTTCGTGGTGGCCGAGCAGAGCCGCTGGCAAAGTCCCGAGATCGACGCCGCCCTCGGCCGTTGGCGCCTATTGCGGCGGCAGCTTGCCGATCGCGACCCGTCACAGCAGGCCCACCCCTTCATGCAGGCGACCATCGACACGGTGCTGGCCTGCCTGCGGGCACGCCTGCGCGCCGCCGCCGATGCCCACCGGTCACCCGAGCGCATCAGGCGGCTTTGCGCCTGAGCCGGCTCAGCCGCGCACGAGGTCGATGAAACGGTCGATCTCCTGCGTGGCGATCGACCAGTCGCAGACCAGCCGCGCCCCCAGCATCTCTTCGGGGTCGTCGCCCTCCAGATTGCCGGACCAGACGTAGTAAAGCGCCCCGGCCGCGTGCAGCCGGAGATGGGCGGCGCGGGGAAAGGCGCAGAAGATCATGTTGGCCTGCGGGTCGTGCTGAAAGGTGACGCCGTCGATGGCGCGCAGCCCCTCGGCCAGCCGGGCGCAGTTGCGGTTGGCCCGGGCGGCATTCTCGCGCCACAGGTCATCGGCAAGATAGGCCTGCATCTGCGCCGAAAGATAGCGGTGCTTGGAAAACAGATGCGCGCCGCGCTTGCGCCGCAGTTCGAACTCGCGTGCCTTGGCAGGGTCGAACAGGATCACCGCCTCGACCCCGACACAGCCGTTCTTGGTGCCGCCGAAGCTGACCACGTCGACGCCCGCCTTCCAGGTCATCTCGGCCGGTGAACAGCCGAGGGTCTCGAGCGCATTGGCAAAGCGCGCCCCGTCCAGATGCACCGGCAGGCCGTAACCATGCGCCACCTCGCATAAGCCGGCGATCTCCTCGCGCCCATAGACGGTGCCGCGCTCGGTGACCTGCGTGATCGACACCGGCCCGCGCTGGGGGCCGTGCACGCCCCGGGTTTCCTCGGCCTCGATGGCCCGGCGCAGCGCCGCGGCGCTCATCCTGTCGCCATCGCCGACCAGCGTCAGCTTGGCGCCGCCGGTGAAGAACTCGGGCGCGTTGCACTCGTCCTCGTGGATATGGGCCACCGGCGAACAGAACACCGTCTCGAAGGGCTGGCACAGCGTCGCCAGCGCCAGCGAATTGGCCGCCGTGCCGGTGGCGACCAGATAGACCGCCGCCTCGGGGGCTTCGAAGATCTCGCGGATCGCGGCGCGCACCTCGTCCATGATCGGGTCGGCGCCATAGGGCATGGCATAGCCGTCATTGGCCCGCGTCATCGCGTCGAGAATGGCCGGATGCGCCGGGCCGGAATTGTCGGAGGCAAAGAACATTACAGGGGCTCCTCGATGATGTGGTCTTCCCACTCGTCCTCGGGGGTTTCGAACTCTGACACCGTGCGGTGCCGCACCGAGACCCCGGCCTCGTGCACCGATTGCGCATCGCCCGAGATCAGCGGGTGCCAGTCGAACAGGGGCTTGCCCTCCCAGAGCAGCCGGTAGGCACAGGTGCGGGGCATCCAATAGGCGTGGCTGTCGATGTTCGAGGGCTTCAGCACGATGCATTCGGGCACGAACTGGTGGCGGATGTCGTATTGCGTGCAGCGGCAGCTGTCATCGTCCAGCAGCCGGCAGGCGACGCAGGTCAGCGCCACCTCGCCGGTATCGGCGTCCTCGAGCTTGTTGAGACAGCATTTGCCGCAGCCGTCGCACAGCGCCTCCCATTCGCGTTCGGAAAGCTTGCTCAGCGGTTTCCTTTCCCAGAAGCGCCGGGCCAGCCCGCTGCGGTCGATCGGGTCGCGTTTCATAGGGCGCTCAGGATGTCGCGGCATTGCGCGCAGTCGGCGTCGATCTGGGCGATCAGGGCCTCGAGACTGTCGAACTTCCATTCCGGGCGCAGGAACTCGATCAGCGCGATCGACAGTTCGGCGCCATAAAGATCGCCCGAGAAATCGAAGAGGAAGGTTTCGATATTGGCCTTGTTGATGCCGAACATCGGGCGCACGCCGACCGAGGCCGCGCCCTGATAGCTGCCACGGTGCGGCCCGTCGAGCACGTCGACCAGCACCGCGTAGACGCCGAATTTCGGCGGGTGCAGCCCGTCGATCGACATGTTGGCGGTGGGAAAGCCCAGCTCGCGGCCGCGCTGATCGCCGCCGATCACCGGCCCGTCGATTCGGTGCCAGTGGCCCAGCATCTCCTTGGCGTCCCGCGGTCGCCCGTCGCTCAGCGCCTTGCGGATCGCGGTCGACGAGACCTGCTCGCCGCTGCCCCTGAGCAGCGGGGCGATGGTGACGCCAAAGCCCATCTCGGCGCCAAAGCGCCGCAGGTCCTCGGCATTGCCGGCGCGCCCCTTGCCGAAACAGAAGTCGGCGCCGACCACCACATGGGTCAGCCCCAGCCCCCGGGCCAGCACGTCGCGGGCGAACTCCTCGGGGCTGAGCGCCGACAGGGTGGCGTTGAAGGGCAGCTCGTACAGCCGCTCGACCCCCAGCTTGTCGAGCCGGTGGGCCCGGGTGTCGGCATTGGTCAGCCGGAAGGGGGCGGCATCGGGAGCAAAGAATTCCCGCGGGTGGGGCTCGAAGGTCACGACGCCCAGAGGCGCGTCGCCGCCGGCCTCGCGGGCGATGTCGATCACCGACTGGTGGCCCAGGTGCACGCCGTCGAAATTGCCGATCGCGGCGCTGGCGCCCCGATCCTTTGCATCCACGTATTGGTAGTCTCGAATAATCCGCATGAAAGCCGGGGTAGCTATTTGCGGGGGGGCTTGCAAGGGGGCGGCGGCCTCGTGGCCCCGAAACCGCCCGTCACCGGCGCCGGTTCAGTCGAACTTGCGCGACGGGGCCAGCACCATGGCCTCGCCGATCAGCACCTTCTTGCCGTCCACCGCGCAATGGCAGTCAAGCTTCACCCGCCGCTTGGCATGGTCGATATCCACCACCTTGACCTCGGCATAGACCATGTCGCCGGGGCGCACCGGGGCAAGGAACTTGAGAGTCTGGCCCATGTAGACGGTGCCATGGCCCGGCAGCTGCTCGCCGATCACCGCCGAGATCAGCCCGGCGGTCAGCATGCCATGGGCGATGCGGCCCTCGAAGATGGTGTCATTGGCATAATCGTCGTCCAGATGCACCGGGTTGCGGTCGGTCGAGACCTGGGCGAACATCTCGATATCCTCATCGGTCACCACCTTGCGCAGATGGCGGGACATGCCCATTTCGATGTCTTCGATGCAGATGGTTCCGCGCGGCAGATTGTCCAACATTCCACCCTCCTGGTCTGTTGAGTGAGTAATATTGCGACCCCCCTGACAGCCGCTCCGCAACTTTATTACTTTGCAGGCGCAGAAAATCAACCCCTAATCTTAAGGTCGCAACTGTCCGATGGTGTAGGTCGGCGCGGATTTTTCGCCCGCGAGATAGGCCTCCAGCGCCGCAGGGTCCGGGTCGCGCGTGGTTGCGGTCTCCTGCGCGGCAAGGCCGCCCGAGATGAACAGGGAATCGAGATCCTCGCCCATGGCGCCGGCAATATCGGTCTGCGCCCCGTCGCCGATCGCCAGGATGGCGCTGTCGGGAATGTCGACCCCCAGCGCCGCCAGCCGGCGCCGTGCCAGATCATAGATCGGCGGGTGCGGCTTGCCGAAATAGAGGCTTTCACCGCCCATTTCCGTGTACAGCCGCGCCAGGGCCCCGGCGCACCATTCGCGGGTCTCGCCCCGGTCGACGACGATGTCGGGGTTGGCGCAGAGCAGTTTCAGCCCCTTGGTCTTGGCATAGAGGAAACCGGCGCGGTTGACCGCCGGGTCGGCCATCGGGTCGAAGGGGCCGCAGCAGACGATGCCCTCGGCCTCGGCCAGCGGCACGCGGGTGATCGGGGTCGGGGTCTCGATCACCTCAAGCGGCTGGAAGAACCCTTCGTCGCGGGCCCATTCGCCCATGAAATAGACCTTGGAGCCGACGGCGCCGGTGAACATCGCGGCGCGGGCAGAATCGCCCGAGGTGGCGATGGTGTCATAGGCCTCGGCCGGGACACCGAACTGGGCGAGCTGGGTGGCGACGCCGGCGCGGGGCTTGGGCGAATTGGTCACCAGCACCACGATGCCGCCCCTGCGGCGGTAGTCGGTCAGCGCCGCGACCGCCTCGGGAAAGGCGCTGACGCCGTTGTGGACACAGCCCCAGAGGTCCACGAACAGGGCCTGATAGCGGTCAGAGATTTCGGCGAGAGATGAGATGATCCGGGTCATTGCGGGGCTCCTGTCGCGTTGCGGCAGGGCCTGTATCGCAAAGCAGGCGCGCCATGACCAGTGCCAACCATCGGCGGCAACGCAAAGCGGGCCGGAGTCCCGTGAACTCCGGCCCGCGTTCTGTCAGTGTCCGAAAGCCGGATCCCGGCGATCACACCTTGAGGTTGGGGATGATCTGCTTCTTGCGGCTCATGATGCCGGGCAGCACCACCGCATCGCCCTCGACCGTGGCGCCAAAGCTCTTTTCGGCGACACCCTTGACCACGTCGTTGGGCACCAGCAGCGTGGCTTCTTCCTTCAGGATGTCGACCACGAAGAGCAGCACCTGGTCGACGCCGTCCTCGGCCTGCACCGTGGCATAGGTCTCCATCAGCGAGGCCTTGCGGCCAAGCGGGATCTCGGGCGCGGTGGTTTCCAGAACCGAGACCCGGAACTGGACGCCGTCGACTTCGTATTTCTTCGAATCCATGCGGATCAGGTCCGCATCGGAAAAGGCCGAAACGTCGGATTTGGCGGCGAACATCTCGGCGGCATATTCGGTGACGTCGACGCCGAGGTCGGCGGCCAGGGCGGCAACCACCTCGCGGTCGCGGTCGGTGGTGGTCGGCGAGCGGAACTCCAGCGTGTCCGACAGGATGCAGGTCAGCGCCGCGCCCTTGATGGCCTCGGGCATCTTGGCAACATCGTCGCCCATCAGGTCGTACATGATGGTCGCGGTGCAGGCCACGGGACGGATGGTGATGTCGATCGGGCCCTTGGTTTCCAGCCCGCCGACCAGCTTGTGGTGGTCGATGATCTGCTGCACGTCGGCGCCGTTGATATTGGCCGGCAGCTCGGCCGGGTTGTTGGTGTCGACCACGACGCAGGGCTGGCCGTCGGCCACGTCCTCGATGGTGTCGAGCATGTCGAAGCCCCAGCGTTCCAGCATGAAGGCGGCTTCGGTGTTGGGCTGGCCCAGCAGCACGGCCTTGGCATCGACGCCTTTCACTTCATTGAGATACCAGGCCCAGATCAGCGGCGAGCCGGTGGAATCGGTGTCGGGGGATTTATGGCCAAAAACGAGCGTTGTCATCTGAACGGTTCCTTGTCTGGAAGGGGCGATTTGGCGCGCTTATAGGGTCTGCCGCCGGGCTTGTCACGCCCCGCGCCGGCCCCTGCGACGAGGAGTCTGTGGCTCTGTGAAATGTGTTGCTGCATTGCAGCGTCGCGAGGGGCTGCGCGCGGTCAGTCGCGGCGGATTTCGATGCGCTCGACGGTAAAGCCGGCCCGCTGCAACCCGGCCAGAAGACCCTGTTCTCCGGGCAGGTGCAGGGCCCCGACGGCGACCACCGCCGGCGCATGGCGCAGTTCCGCGACCAGAATCTCCAACCACTGGCGGTTGCGGTCGGTCAGCAGGTCCTGCTCCAGCCGTTGCAGTTGCCCCTCCATCCCGGAAACCCCGTTCCTCTGCGCGGTGGTCAGAACGGTGTGGGCGCTGAAATCCCAGGCCAGCTGGGTTTCGCCGGCGAAATACAGCGCGATCAGCGCCGCCGTGTCCTCGGCGTCGATGGTGCCGGCGCCGATCGCCTGTTTCAAATCGTCGATCTGGCTGTCCAGCGGGCTTGCGGAAAAGGTCGCGAGCATCGCCTCGGGGCTGTCCAGCGACCGGGTCTCCAGCCCCAGGTCCAGCGCCCGGCGCTCGATCAGCCGGTCAAGGCCGGGCTGGCCCGATTGCAGCACCCGCAGGGCGCAGGGCGACACCGACATGGTCATGCCGAGGAACCAGGGCTGGTAGCGCGCCGCCATCACCGGCGGAACGCCGCGCGCCTTCAGGTGCGGCAACAGGCCCTGCCAGGCCTCATCGCCCAGGGCCTCGATCAGGCTGGTGCCGGCGGGCATCAGATAGTGCGAAGGGTCCGAGGTGAGATCGCGCATGAACGCGGCCTCGGTCTCGGTGGTCATCTCCAGAAACAGGCGGTCGGCCTTGGGCATCAGCGGCGCAAGCCTGTCCAGCGTCGCCGCGTGGCGCGGATCGGGCAGGTGCAGCGTGCCGACGACGTAGGACCGCACACCGCCCCGTTCGATCTGCCACAGCACGCCCCGGGCAAAGGGCACCTGATGCGCCCTGTCGCGCAGCGCGGCCTGCTGTTCGGGCGCGAGGGCCTCGAACTGCGACGGGCCGGAGCAGGCGGCATGTGCCGTGGCGGGCAGGATCAGGGTCAGAAGAACCAGTAGGATGCGTATCACGGGAAGACGTCCTTTGCCGAATTGCCCGCGATAGTAGATGCGAAGGGTCGGATGACAACCCATCTTGCGCAGTCCGGCGAAACATCCGGCTGTCCGGCGCAAACAGGGGTTTGGCAGCCCTGGCCTGACAGGCTAAGCAGGGATCATGGCCAAGCTGCGCGAAACCGACCTCTACCTGCCGGTAAAGACCTGGCTCGAAGCGCGCGGCTTCGAGGTCAAGGCCGAGGTCGGCGCCGCGGATGTGGTGGCGCGGCGCGGCGCGGACGACCCGGTGATCGTCGAGCTGAAGACCGGGTTTTCGCTGACGCTGCTGCAGCAGGCGGTGGCACGCCAGAAGATCAGCGACTGGGTCTATGTCGCGGTGCCGCGCTGGTCGGGCCGCAGCGGCTGGCGCACATTCAAGGGCAATGTCGGCCTGTGCCGGCGGCTTGGTGTCGGGGTGCTCTCGGTGCGGCTCGAGGATGGCCATGTGCAGGCCCATTGCGACCCGGCCACCTTCCGGCCGCGCAAGTCGCGGCCCCGGCGCGGTGCCTTGCTGAAAGAGTTTGATCGCCGCGACGGCGACCCCAACCTCGGCGGCAGCCGGGGCCGGATCACCACCGCCTACAAGCAGGAAATGAGGCGTTGCGCCGAGTTTCTGGCCCGGAACGGCGCCTCGAAAGGGGCCGTGGTGGCCAAGGGGGCAGGGGTGGCCGAGGCGACGCGGATGATGCGCGAGAACCATCTTGGCTGGTTCGTCAGGGTGGCGACCGGGGTTTACGACCTTGGCCCGCAGGGTCGGTCGGCGCTGGCGGGCGACGGCGGCTGATCCGGCATTGGTGCCCCGGGGCGGCGAGGGGTATCGTGAATCCGCCCTCTGCGAGGTTTTGAATTTTTCCCATTCGGCTGTTGACTCGCGGTTTGGCTCCCCCTAGCTATTCCGCTGTTAGCACTCGCCGACAGGGAGTGCTAACGACTCCGCTGAGGAGTCAGGGAGACAACTTAGTTAGGGAAACCTAGACAATGGCACTTACACCTCTGCACGACCGCGTGCTGGTTCGTCGCGTTGAAAGCGAAGAGAAAACCGCAGGCGGCCTTATCATCCCCGATAGCGCGAAAGAAAAGCCCGCCGAGGGCGAAATCATCGCCGTTGGCGCCGGTCTGCGCGACGACGATGGCGACCGTATCCCGCTGGACGTCAAGGTCGGCGACCGCGTGCTCTTCGGCAAGTGGAACGGTCAGGACGTGACCGTCGACGGCGAAGAGCTGCTGATGATGAAAGAATCCGACATCATGGGCATCCTGTCCTGATCGTCCGACTGAACAAGAATTTCAAAGAGGTAAAGCACAATGGCTGCTAAGGACGTAAAGTTCGCCACCGACGCCCGCAATTCGATGCTGCGCGGTGTAAACATTCTCGCCGACGCCGTGAAAGTGACCCTGGGCCCCAAGGGCCGCAACGTGGTCCTCGACAAGTCGTTCGGCGCCCCCCGTATCACCAAGGACGGTGTGTCGGTCGCCAAGGAAATCGAACTGGAAGACAAGTTCGAGAACATGGGCGCGCAGATGGTCAAGGAAGTGGCATCGCGCACCAATGACGAAGCCGGC